>NZ_CP138990.1:2832621-3162661 GCF_044594915.1 Winogradskyella sp. R77965
ACTATACAATAATGAAACATCTCGCAGAATTCACTTTACTCGTTTTAGGAATAGTTTTATCAGTTTCAACCTGCTCTGTCAATAAGAATAATTCGAGATTGATAAACGAAGATGTTATCGACAGAAAAATAGATTCCTTATTGACCTTAATGACTTTAAAGGAAAAAGTAGGTCAAATGAATCTGTATAATGGATTTTGGGATGTTACAGGACCAGTACCAAAAGGTGTTTCTTCTAATTTAAAATACGAACATTTAAAAAAAGGATATGTTGGTGCCATGCTTAACGTAAGGGGTGTTGAACATGTGAGAGAGATTCAGCGGATAGCTGTTGAAGAATCGAGATTAGGTATTCCACTACTTTTTGGTTTTGATGTGATACATGGTTATAAAACTCTAAGTCCAATTCCGTTGGCGGAATCGGCAAGTTGGGATTTAGATGCCATACAAAATTCGGCAAGAATTGCAGCTGCAGAAGCCTCTGCAGCAGGAATTAATTGGACCTTTGCACCCATGATAGATATCTCTCGTGATCCACGATGGGGAAGAGTAATGGAAGGTGGAGGAGAAGATGTCTATTTAGGTAGTAAAATTGCTGTAGCTAGAGTCAAAGGCTTTCAAGGTGACGATCTCAAAGATAGAAATACCATAGCGGCAACTGCAAAACATTTTGCAGCATATGGTTTTGCAGAAGCCGGTAGAGATTATAATACGGCTAACATTGATAATGTAACCCTTTTAAACACTGTTTTACCACCGTTTAAAGCTGCAGTAGATAATGATGTAAAAACAATTATGAATGGCTTTAATACCATTAATGGCGTGCCAGTTACAGCAAGCAAATATTTACAAAGAGATATTTTAAAAGATGGTTGGGATTTTAATGGATTTGTAGTCTCTGATTGGGCTTCGATTAACGAAATTATTTTTTGGGGACATGCTAAAGATAAAAATGAAGCTGCAAAAATAGCGTCAATTGCAGGTTCTGATATGGATATGGAAGGCTATGTTTACATTCAAGAATTGACCCATCTTGTAAAGGAAGGAACAGTCTCTGAAAGTATAGTAGACGATGCTGTAAAACGAATTTTAAGAGTAAAATATGAACTTGGTTTATTTGATGACCCTTATAGGTATTGTAACGAAAAGAATGAAAAGGAAATTATAGGTAAAAAATCCCATCATGAAGCAGTTTTAGATATGGCCAAGAAGTCTATTGTATTACTCAAAAATGATAATAATCTATTGCCACTAAAAAAAGAAGGTCAAAAAATAGCATTAATAGGTGAGTTAGCTGGAGACAAGAATAGTGCTTTAGGTAGTTGGAGGCTCGCATCAGACGACAATACTGCTGTATCTGTTCTAGAAGGAATGCAAGCATATAATGGAAATGAACTCACCTATAAAAAGGGTGTAGATGTATTTTTAGGAAGAACAACTTTTATTCATGAATTAAACATAAACACTACAGACAGTTCTGGTATAGATGAGGCGGTTGAATTAGCTAAATCTTCGGATGTAGTTGTTATGGTTTTAGGTGAACATGGTTTTCAAAGTGGTGAAGCTCGAAGTAGAACGTCGTTACAATTACCTGGCTTACAACAAGAGCTTTTAGAAGCAGTATATAAAGTAAATAAAAACATTGTATTAGTGCTTCAAAATGGAAGACCTTTGGTTTTAGAATGGGCTGTTGAAAACATTCCAACCATATTAGAAGCATGGCAGTTAGGGACGCAATCTGGTAATGCTATTGCACAAGTTTTGTATGGTGATTATAATCCGAGTGGCAAACTTCCTATGACATTTCCGAGAAATGAAGGTCAAATACCAATCTACTATAACCATGTAAATACTGGCAGAGCGAGTAGCAGGGAAGGTAACGTATTTTGGTCGCATTATAGTGATAAAGAGAATACACCACTTTATCCATTTGGTCATGGATTGAGTTATACAAAATTTAAGTACAGTAATTTAAGTATTGTACAAAATAGCTCATCCACAGATAGCAAGGTTAAAGTGTCTGTAGATGTATCCAATATTGGTGATTACAATGGTAAAGAAGTTGTGCAACTTTATATTAGAGATTTGGTAGCAAGTGTTACAAGACCAGTTAAAGAGTTAAAAGGGTTTGAATTGATTGCACTTCAGAAAGGGGAAACCAAAACCATTACTTTTGAGTTAACAGATAATGAATTAGGCTTTTTTAATAATAACGGAGATTTTATTGTTGAGAAAGGTGATTTTCAAATTTTTGTTGGTGGTAGTTCAATTACCAGCTTACAAGATCAGTTTACTCTATAAATTAGGATCATGAATTTTGACCATTAATTTGATTGCTCTTAAACAAATAATTTCTTAGTTTTATAGTCATGAAACCGTTCTGGGCAAACATAAAACTTTACCTTCATTTCCTAATCAAAAGGAATCCAGAATAAATACGCATTTTTTGTACCTTTAAATCATATTGAAGTTGTCACTCTGAGCTTGTCGAAGAGTCCCTTTAGTATTCAACTCTTAAACATTTCAAAATATGCCATTCTATCATAAATTAGGAAAAATTCCACCAAAACGCCACACACAGTTTAAAAAACCAAACGGTGACTTTTATTACGAGCAATTATTCGGAACTATTGGTTTCGATGGTATGTCCACCAACAGTTACCACGAGCAGAGACCAACTCAGGTTAAAGAAATTAAAAATCAATATAGCGTAGCACCCAAAGTAGCAAAAGCTAATAATATGCAATCGTATCGTTTACATGGATTTAAAATAAAACCAGAAAACGATTATTTAGACAGTCGAAAAATTGTTTTAACCAATAGCGATTGTAATATCATATTATCGGCGCCAAAAGAATCCACAAGAGATTATTTTTACAAAAATACAGATGCTGACGAATTGATATTTATTCATAAAGGCACCGGAAAATTGAGAACCATGCTAGGTAATCTTGATTTTAAATATGGAGACTATCTTTTGGTGCCTCGTGGTATTATCTATAAACTAGATTTTGATACGGAAGATAATCGTCTTTTTATTGTTGAGTCGTATAGACCAATTTATACACCAAAACGATACAGAAATTGGTTTGGGCAATTATTAGAACATTCACCATTTTGTGAACGAGATTTACGTCAACCACAAGAGTTAGAAACTTATAATGAATCTGGAGAATTTCTAATCAAAATAAAAAAGCAAGACGAGATTTTTGATATGGTCTATGCGTCGCATCCTTTTGATGTTGTAGGTTATGATGGTTATAATTATCCGTATGCATTTTCAATTCACGATTTTGAACCCATTACAGGACGCGTGCATCAGCCACCACCAGTGCATCAAACTTTTGAAACTGACGCTTTTGTAGTGTGTAGTTTCGTGCCACGTTTATACGATTATCACCCTCTTTCAGTACCAGCACCATATAATCATAGTAATATAGATAGTGATGAGGTGTTGTACTATGTCGATGGAGACTTTATGAGTAGAAACGATATTGAAGCTGGTCATATTTCATTACATCCTGCAGGTATTCCTCACGGACCACATCCAGGTGCGATGGAGCGAAGTATTGGTAAAGTGAAAACGGATGAATTGGCTGTTATGGTAGATACGTTTAAGCCGCTAAAAGTTACAGAAGAAGCCATGAAAATAGCGGATGACGATTATTTTAGATCTTGGATAAGCCCATCCTAACCTTCACAGAGGGAAGGAATTGATGACTTGAAAAATAAACTAAATATTAACTAAACTCTTTTAGCCCAACAGCAAGAGTTCTTACCCTATGGGGAAGTTAGAAGGGGCTTTTTTTAATATGAATTATAACAAACTATCCGCAGATCCTTTAGCAATGATTTTAGGGATATTAGCTTTAGTTATTGGTATTGCGAGTTGCTGCTGTTATGGACTTACGGCAATTATTCCATTAGCAATGGCTATTATAGGTCTAGTTACGGCAAACAAAAGTTTAAGAGAATTTGGTGAAAATCCTGAAGCATACTCTCCACAATCAAGAAGTAATGTTAATACTGCAAAGATTATAAATATTATTGCGATCGTTATTAACGGATTGATAGTTCTTATGGCAGCTTGTGTCTTAATTTTTTACGGAACAATGTTGTCGTCTGGCATGTTAGATGAGTTTAAGGATTTTGAAAACGATAGCTACTACGAAGATGACGATTATTATAACTCTGAAGTAGAATCAGATTCTACTGATACACGGGAGGATGATGAGTATTTTATTGAGGAAGAAATGGACTCAGTTAATATAAATGAAATGCAATAAAAGATAAAATAGTATGGCAAAAGAAGTAAAAAGTGTAAACTACGGCTTAGAAAAAATATTTGAAGGAGCACAAGATTTCCTTCCACTTTTAGGAACAGATTATGTAGAGTTTTATGTAGGTAATGCAAAGCAGTCAGCTCATTTTTATAAAACAGCGTTTGGTTTTCAATCGTATGCTTATAGAGGTTTAGAAACAGGATCAAAAGATTCGGTAAGTTATGTGTTAAAGCAAGATAAGATACGCTTAGTGCTTACGACACCCTTAAATAGTAAATCTGAAATAAATAATCATATTGTTAAACATGGTGATGGTGTAAAAGTAGTAGCGCTTTGGGTAGAGGATGCTCGCAAGTCGTATGAAGAAACCACCAAACGAGGTGCAAAATCTTACATGGAACCTGCTGTAGAAAAAGATGAATTTGGTGAGGTTGTAAGAGCAGGGATTTATACGTACGGAGAAACTGTACACATGTTTGTAGAGCGCAAAAACTACAACGGAAAATTTATGCCAGGATTTGTAGAATGGAAAAGTGACTACAACCCAGAATCAGCAGGTCTAAAATATATAGATCATATGGTTGGTAATGTAGGTTGGGGAGAAATGAATACTTGGGTAAAATGGTACGAAGACGTTATGGGATTCGTAAACTTCTTATCATTTGATGATAAACAAATTCATACGGAATATTCTGCTTTAATGAGTAAAGTTATGAGTAATGGTAATGGAAGAATAAAATTCCCAATCAATGAACCAGCCGAAGGTAAAAAGCGTTCTCAAATTGAAGAATATTTAGATTTTTATGAAGGCCCAGGTGTACAGCACATCGCGGTTGCTACAGATGATATTATTTCTACAGTTTCGAAATTGAAATCTAGAGGTGTTGAGTTTTTATCTACTCCACCAGAAGAATATTACCGAGCAGTTCCTGGTCGATTAGAAGAACATAGCCATGCACTAAGAGAAGATATTGAAACCTTAAAAAGTTTAGGTATTATGATAGATGCAGATGAAGAAGGTTATTTACTTCAAATTTTCACAAAGCCTGTAGAAGACAGACCAACATTATTTTTTGAAATTATTCAGCGAATGGGAGCTCGTGGTTTTGGTGCAGGTAACTTTAAGGCCTTATTCGAATCTATTGAAAGAGAGCAAGCCAAAAGAGGGACGTTATAAAGCGGGTTATAAATTTATTAAAGTCAATAATCTCAAAACTATAGATAAAAATCAATAATAATAACTAAGCTTTTCGGTTGTTTTTCAATGTTTTATTACATTTGGAATAGTAATTGTATTTAAGATAATTGTAACACAAAAAATGCGTTACATTATTTATATTTACAAACTATGAGATCGTGAATCGAGCATGTTAAAAGTTTAATCACCTAACGCGGTGCTTAACGTCGAACAGCATGTGACTTTCATAACTCAATAGACATTGACACATGAAACATCTATTTACTATAATATTATTCTTTGTAGGCTTTCAAGCCTCTAATGTTGATAAAGAATCTGCTTTCAAAGAAGGAGAATGGTTTAAATTTAAAATGAGCTATAGTGGTTTTTTAAAAGCGGGTAACGCTACCTTATCTTTAAAAGAAACAAATTTAGACGGTAAATCAGTTTATCATGTGGTTGGTAAAGGTTGGACTACAGGTCCCGTAAAGTGGATGTTTAAGGTAAAAGATCGATACGAGAGTTATTTTGATAAAGAAACAGGTGCTCCTTATAAATTTATCAGAAAAATTGATGAAGGAGGACATACTAAGGACATTGAAATAAACTTTGATCATCAAAATAGAAAAGCTGAGGTTTTTAATAAAAAGAAGAAAAAAGTTAAGACTATTACTACTGAAAAAGATGTTCAGGATATGGTATCTATGTATTATTATTTAAGAAATAATATAGACATATCCTCATTAAAGAAAGGAGATGAAATAAAAACAAATATGTTTTTTGATGAAGAAAACTATGGCTTTAAGCTCAAGTATTTAGGTACAGAAACTATAGAAGTAGATGTTAACGGTTCTGATGTTAATGTAAAAACACTTAAGTTTAGACCTTATGTAATGGCTGGTCGTGTGTTTAAAGAAGAAGAAAGTTTAACGCTTTGGGTAAGTGCAGATAAAAACAAAATCCCTTTGAAAATTAAAGCAGATCTAGCTGTTGGTTCTTTGCGAGCAGATCTTGTTGAATTTAAAGGTTTAAAACACTCCTTTAAAATAGAATTTAAAGATTAATTCATGCCAGACCAACCTAACTACGAAGATATTTTAAAAGAACTTCAAGAGAAGTACATTGCCATAGACCAAGATACAGATGACCATTTATACGGCTTGCTATATAGTAAGTCGATTACATATTGGGATTATATACAAACCGATGCGTTGTTAAATCTTCAAATTCAACGTACTACGCTTCCAGATGAAATGGTTTTTATTGCCTATCATCAAATCAATGAACTCATTTTTAAGATGATACTTTGGGAAATTTCTCAGGTGGCAGAAAAAGAAGACTTGGACGTTTTTTATTTCGAAAGTAAAATTATGCGTATCAGTCGTTATTTTGATATGTTGACGACGTCTTTTAATATCATGAGAGAAGGTATGGAAGTTGAACAGTATATGAAGTTTAGATATACCTTAACTCCAGCAAGTGGGTTTCAAAGTGCACAATACAGACTTATTGAGTTTGCTTCAACAGAACTCATTAACCTAATCGATTACAGATTTAGAAAAGATATTGATAGAGATACTCCTTTTACGCACGCTTTTGAACATTTATATTGGCAAGCCGCAGGAAAAGATCATAAAACAGGAAAAAAATCTACACTTTTAGTTAATTTTGAAAAACGTTATAGAGACGAGTTTTTAAGGTTTATGGAAACCTATAACACAAAAAATCTTTGGACACGTTTTAAAGAATTACCATTAGAAGATCAGAAAGATAAGGATTTGATTAAAGCCATGCGACACTATGACTATACGGTTAACGTCACATGGGTAATGGCACATTACAATGCTGCCGTTCATTATATAGAAAGTGGTATAGGTGATGGTGAAGCTACAGGAGGAAGCGATTGGAAAAAGTATATGCATCCAAAATATCAGAGGCGTATTTTTTTTCCAGAATTATGGAGCGAGGAAGAATTAAAAAATTGGGGAAATAATTTATAATTAATTGAATTAATGCATTTAAAACGTTTAGTGGTATTGGCTATTGTTATCATAACGGCTTATGCTTGTAAGGAGGATAACACAGCTGAAATAGAGTACAAAAAAGAACTTGCTGAAATTGTTGAAGAAGAAAAAATTTTAGAATTTGGGTTTGATTTAAATCATTACGAGTTTAAACGCGATACCATAAAAAAGGGTGATACATTTGGTGTTATTTTAGAACGAAATAATGTTGGGTATCCTCAGATTTATCAGATAGCAGAAAAAGCTAAAGACACCTTTGATATTCGAAAACTTCAAGCAGGTAAGCCATACACGTTGCTTTATGATAAAGCAAATAAAGAAGATAGTATTCAAAAACCTACAACATTTATTTATCAGAAAAGTTTAGAAGACTATGTTGTTATAAACTTTAAGGATTCTATTCAAGCTTACACGAGTAAAAAACCAATAACATACATAGAGAAGACTGCAACGGGAGTTATAGAAAGTAGTATTTCTAAAACTTTAGAAGATAAAGGTTTAAGCCAAGCACTTGCTTATAAAATGGCCGATGATATTTATGCCTGGACCATCGATTTTAGAAGACTTCAAAAAGGAGATCGTTTTAAGGTTATTTACACAGATAAGTATATTGATGATACCATTTACGGAGGTGTTCATAATGTGAAAGCTGCTTATTTTGAGCATAATGGGGATTCGTTGTATGCGTTTGAATTTGAAACCGATTCAGTAAAAGGGATTATAGATTATTTTAATGAGGATGCTAAGAATTTAAGACGTGCATTTCTCAAAGCACCTGTTAAGTTTAGCAGAATTTCATCGCGCTACAATCTAAGACGACGTATTGCAGTTTATGGTTATAAAGTTCGTCCTCATAAAGGAACTGATTTTGCGGCGCCAATAAATACTCCAATTATGGCGACGGCTAATGGCACTGTAACTGAATCTCGCAGACGAGGTGGCAATGGTAAGTATGTGAAAATAAGACATAACGATACGTATAGTACACAGTACTTGCATATGAGTAAGCAAGCTGTGAAAAAAGGACAGTTTGTAAAACAAGGTGATATTATTGGATATGTTGGTATGACAGGAAATACAGGTGGTCCACATGTTTGTTACCGCTTTTGGAAAAATGGACGACAAGTCGATCCTTTCAAACAAAAATTACCTGAAGCCAAACCGATTTCAGATAGCTTAAAGGTCAAATACCTAGAACATATTGCTCCAATAAAACAACGATTGGATGATATCTTTTTCTTTGAAGCTGAACCAATTGAAACTGAGAATACTATAACACAAGACCCAATTTTATAAATAGAATAATGGCATTAAAAGCAACCAATCCAACGACTACAAAATCCTGGAAAAAACTACAATCGCATTTCGATGAAATAAAATCAAAACATCTTAAGGATTTATTTAATTCTGATGCTCAAAGAGCGAAGGATTTAACGGTTAAGTGGGAAGACTTTTATGTAGATTTCTCTAAGAATAGAGTTACAAAAGAAACTCTAGATTTATTAATAGAGTTAGCAAACGAGCTGGACTTAAAAGATGCCATTTCAAAACATTTCGATGGTGATATTATTAATGAAACTGAAGGAAGAGCAGTTTTACATACTGCTTTAAGAGCTCCTAAAAATGCTACGGTCTTAGTAGATGGTGAAAATGTTATTCCTGAAGTGCATGATGTAAAGAAAAAGATTGAAAACTTTACAAATTCAGTAGTCAGTGGTAATCACAAGGGTTTTACAGGAAATGCAATTACAGATGTTGTAAATATAGGCATTGGTGGATCAGATCTTGGACCAGCGATGGTGGTAGATTCACTTCAATATTATAAAAACCAATTAACAACACATTTTGTTAGTAACGTTGATGGTGATCATTATCAAGAAATAATAAAACATCTAAATCCAGAGACAACACTTTTTGTTATAGTTTCTAAAACCTTTACAACGCAAGAGACCTTATCTAATGCGAATTCAATTAGAAGTTGGTTCTTAGAATCGCAACCAAAAGAAGCGGTTGCTAATCATTTTGTTGCGGTTTCTACGAATATAGATAGTGTAAAAAACTTTGGAATTGACGAAGCAAATATCTTCCCTATGAAAGATTGGGTTGGAGGTCGTTTTTCATTGTGGAGTGCAGTGGGTTTGTCCATAAGTTTAGCAGTAGGATACGATAATTTTCATAGCTTATTAGAAGGAGCACATAAAATGGACAAGCATTTTAAAACTTCAGATTTTGATGTTAATATTCCTGTAATTTCTGCGCTTTTAACCGTTTGGTACAATAATTTCTTTGAAGCCGAAAGTGAGGCGATTATTCCATATACACAATATTTAAATCAATTTGCGACCTATCTTCAGCAAGGGATTATGGAAAGTAATGGCAAAAGTGTAGATAGAAACGGAAATAAAGTAAATTACCAAACTGGCACATTAATTTGGGGTGAACCAGGTACAAATTCGCAACATGCCTTTTTTCAATTGATTCATCAAGGAACAAAATTGATTCCAGCAGACTTTATTGGTTTTGTGGAGTCACTTTATGGAAATAATGATCATCACGATAAATTAATGTCTAATTACTTCGCGCAGACAGAAGCTTTAATGAATGGTAAAATAGAAGCTGAGGTTATGGCTGAGTTCAAAGGGCAATCACTTTCTCAAGAAGCGATTAATAAGCTTACACCTTTCAAAGTATTTGATGGTAACAAGCCAACAACATCTTTATTAATTCAGAAATTAACTCCAGAGAGTTTAGGTAAACTCATTGCCATGTATGAGCATAAAATTTTCGTTCAAGGTGTTATTTGGAATATCTACAGTTATGACCAATTTGGTGTTGAACTGGGCAAGCAACTGGCAAAATCTATCCTAAAAGAGCTCAAAGAAGACGATTCCTCCTCAAATCACGACGCATCAACTCAAAGCTTAGTAGCTTTTTATAAAGAAAACTGTTAAAATTTGTTAAAAAGTTTTAATAAATTTAACTATGCATGCATAAAAGTTAGAAATTCTATAATTAACTTCGCGTCGCTTAATTGTTAACATTATCTTAATGTTTTCTCTATAGTATTGCGTAATTTTGCGCTAATTAAAAAAATCAATTTAACTTAAATTTTATATGAAAAAATTTAATCAATTTTTATGTATTGCTGTTTTGACGTTGTTCTCAACAGTTATGTATGCTCAAAGTACCGTAACAGGTAAGATTATTGATGGTGATTTGAATTCACCACTTCCTGGTGCTAATATCATTGTAAAAGGAACTACTAATGGTACAACTTCAAATTTTGATGGTGATTTCACTATTACAGCGGATTCTGCTTCAGGTGAAATTGTAATCTCTTATGTAGGTTATGTTAGTCAAACATTAGCTTTTAGTGGAGATACAGATTTAGGAACAATAACCTTAATGTCTAGTGATGTTGGGTTAGATGAAATCATGATCGTAGCTTCTGTGGCTGTTGATAGAAAAACACCAGTAGCAGTATCTACAGTGAAAGCTGCAGATATTCAGTTAAAATTAGGAACTCAAGAATTCCCTGAAGTTTTAAAATCTACTCCAGGTGTTTATGCTACGAAAGCTGGTGGTGGATTTGGTGATGGACGTATTAATTTACGTGGATTTAGCTCTGAGAACGTAGCTGTTATGATAAATGGTGTGCCAGTTAATGATATGGAAAATGGTCGTGTATTTTGGAGTAACTGGGCAGGTTTAGGAGATGTTACGAGCACTATGCAAGTACAAAGAGGTTTAGGAGCGGCTAGAGTTGCAGTACCTTCAATTGGTGGAACTATAAACATTTTAACCAAGACTACAGATGCTGAAGAAGGAGGTAATATATTGACTACTTTAGGTAATGACGGTTATGCTAAATTTGGTGTAACATATTCAACAGGTTTAATGGATAGCGGATGGGCTGCTACTGTTTCTGCTGCAAAAACAGATGGAGATGGTTATGTCAGAGGAACTCAATTTAATGCAGTATCTTATTTCTTTAACGTGTCTAAAGAATTTAATGATCAACATAAAATATCTTTTACGGCTTTTGGTGCAAAACAACGTCATGGTCAAAGACAGAACAGACACTTAATTGATACATATAGAAGAAGTGAAGATGGCATTAAGTATAACTCTGATTGGGGTTATAAAAATGGTCAGGTAACGTTTATCGAAGATAACTTTTACCATAAACCACAAATTTCTTTAAATCATTATTGGGATCTTAATGATAAAACAAGTATTTCAACAGCTGCCTACGTTTCTTTTGGCTCTGGTGGTGGAGGTGGAACTTTAGGAAGTGATAATGAAGCTCCTGGATTTGAAGGTGATGCAAGATCTAAGTTTCAAAGTCCAGATTACCGCATAGGTGAGTTTGGTCCTTTAAATTTTGACCGTATTGTTGAAGAGAATATTGCTAATGGAGCCAATGGATCTAGTGCTGCATTAAGAGCTTCTCGAAATGACCATAATTGGTATGGTGTTTTATCCACTTTAAAATCAAATTTATCTGATGATTTGGTACTTTTAGCTGGTTTAGATTACAGAAATTATACTGGTATTCATTTTAGAGAAGTTACGGATTTGTTAGGAGGTCAATTTATAATTAACGAGGATGACGTAAACAATGCTACTGGAGTATCTAGAGTTGGTGATAAAGTAAGCTATCACAATGACGGATTAGTAGGATGGTTAGGTGCTTTTGGGCAATTAGAATATGATGTAAACGAGAACTTTAATACTTTTGTGGCTGTAAATGCCGCCAATACATCTTATAAGAGAAAAGATTATTTTAACTATTTAGATGGTGATCCATTGCAAGAAACAGATCGTTACAATTTTTTAGCTTTTGGTGCAAAAGGTGGTGCTAACTATAGATTAACTGGTCAACATAATGTGTTTGTAAATGTTGGTTATTTTGAGAGAGCTGCTGATTTTGATGCGGTATTCCCGAGATTTAATAATGAAGATATTAATGCAGAAGCAGAGAATCAGAAAATTTTAAGTTTCGAATTGGGTTATGGATTTAGAGGTGAAAAGTTTTCTGCTAATGTTAATGCATACAGAACGGCTTGGAGAGACAGAACAGAAACAATCGGTTTTCAGCTAAGTGAAGATGAAACAGGTTTTGCTAACATTTTAGGTGTTAACGCAATTCACCAAGGGGTTGAAGTTGATTTTGTTTACCGAGCTACAGATAAATTAAATATTACAGGTATGGCATCTTTAGGAGATTGGAGATGGGAAGATGATGTAACAGATGTTCAAATTTTAAATGAAGAACAAGAGGTAGTAGATACTGTAAATTTATTTATCGCTGACACACCAGTTGGTGATGCTGCACAGACTACATTAGCTCTAGGGTTTGATTATAGATTTACTGCAGGTACAAGATTATCGTTAGATTATAATTATTTTGATCGTTTATATGCAGATTTTAATCCTAGTGATAGAGGTGTAGCAAATGCGCCAGATCCATGGGAAGTACCTGCGTACGGAGTTTTTGATACTGCATTCTCTCATAGTTTTCCTTTTGGTAACTTTGAGGCAACTTTAATTGGACGAATGAATAATATATTTAATACGCATTATATCGCTGATGCTTTAGATGGTCCAGGATCAAATGCCGAAACAGCATTAGTATATTATGGCTTCGGAAGAACATTTAGTGTAGGAGCAACACTTAAATTTTAAAAAAATAGAAAGATGAAAAGAATAGTTTATTTATTAGCCTTTATAGGCGCCATCTTTACAGGATGTGATCCTGTAGAAGACATTAATAATGATCTTGCGGCACAAGATGCACCAGTTATTGGAGAAGTAGAATATACCCTAACAGCTGACGATTATGCAGATTTAGGACTAAATTTTGGAAACTTCAGCTCTGATGAAGATGCTAGAATGGAAATTCCTAATTTATTATCGAACAATTATCCGCATTTTGGAAATGGTTCTTCTGCGTTGGTAACATACAAGTTATTTGTAGGTTCTGCAGAAGGTGTTAGCGATTTTACAGGTGCTGATGTTTATGCATTTGCCAATTCAGATTACGCTATTGTAGGAAGCGATGCGTTTGGATTTTATCCAAATGTTGATCCGACCGGATTAATTCCTGATGTTTTGGATGCTCAAATTATGGCACCAGTGGAAGGACAAATTGTATTAGCTGATTATGACCAATATTTTGAAACTCCAGAAATTGGGTTAGCCAATTTATATAGCGCAAATTTTCCTGCAGATTACGATAATTTTGAATTGATATCTGTTTCTGGACCTGACGAATTAGGTTGGACAGTAGGTTCAGCAAATGTGCAAGGTTCTGGTTTTGATAGTGGTGCAATTGCAACAGAAGAATGGCTTATTTCACCTCAGATAGACCTAACTGGTGAGTCTGATTTATTATTTCAAATTACGCAAGAAATAGATTTCTTAGGTGATGATACTTTAATTGACATTATGATTGCAACAGATTACACTACAGGTGGTGATGTGACTGCTGCCAATTGGACAGCTTTACCTTTCGATAAAACAATTTATGGAAGTTTAACAACATCTGAAGACTTTGATTTTTCTGCATATGATGGCGAAACTATTCATGTTGGACTTAAGTATAGTTCTACGGATTCAGATTCTCCAAGATGGAGAGTTCAGGATTTTGCTATAAGAGTACTTGGTGTTTCTGGAGATACAGATGCTAAAGGAGAATATTTTGTTTATGACAGTGGTTCTTGGGAGGCTGCAGATGATGTTTATTATTTAAGTACATCTGATTATGATTCGATGGGTGAAGAGTTTGGACAACCAGGACGATTTAATAACTTTAGTAGTGGAACACCTGCTGATAACTATTTACCAACTTTCTTAGGTCTTAAATATCCATTTGCTCAAGAAGAAGATCAGATAATTGTGGCTTATAAATATTTTTCTAGTAGCAGTGGTTTAGGAACTAGAGGTAATCTATATACATATACAAACGGTATATGGGTAGGAAGTCAAAGTGTTATTGATACATCATTGCAATTTGGATTAGAAAACGGTATTTGGGTACCAGATAATACTATTAGATATTCAGCAACAGGTGCGGATTACGGTGCTATTGTTGCAGCTTTAGCTACTGATTATCCAGAAGCCACAGGAAGTATGGATAATTTTGGCAACTTTGACAGACGTCCAGGTAACTCAGCAGAGTGGACTGATGAAATGGTGTTAGAAGCTCTTAACGTTGTCTTGGACATCTTAGATCCAGCAGCAGCCGAAGAACAAAAGTATATTGTTACTGTAGATGTTTACACAGGCAGTAATGGTACAGAGGATTTCGCCGTAATTAAAATGGGTGGAGTTTGGGTTTACCAATAGTGTAAAACATAAACACTTAAATAAAAATGCCGCTGAATATCAGTGGCATTTTTATTTATAATATCCTTTTTTTTATCTACTCTTTCCACTCAACAGATTCCATTATACGCTTTATATCCTTTTTTAGATACTCTGAAGCAGGATAAATAGAATCGTAATTAGGTTTAGCATAGAAATATAATGAACCACTTAAAAAATGATTGAGACTATCTGTAACATAGAATTGCGATTGCGATGCAGCATCACCACCAATTTCATATAACATGCCGTAAGTCTTATGTTCTGTGTTGATAAATTCGTTTTGCGAAATTTCATCAGCTTTAATAGTGTGCTTTTGCGTTAAGTTTTGGGCATCTCTCAACAAACTATCTAGATTATTATTAATACCCTTATACGATAAATATATAGTGGCTTTTAAGCCAGGATATTTAATGTCTACACCTTTGGTTGAACCAGAAGATTTAACTGAGCTAATAGGCTCTGCAAGTTCGTTTTTCTCAAATGAAAAAGGTAGTGGAATACTAGACTTTTCATAAGTAGCTTTAGGATATTCTAATCTTAAATAAGCTTTAGGCTTTGGTAATGGATCATCTCCACAACCTATTAAAAAAAGACTTAATATGGGAATTACAATTCTTTTCATTTAATGCTGAATTTATTTGAGTATCTACTTCCTATTAAAGCGAAAATTAATAAATACTATATTTACTTAATCTAATAATGTTAGTCTAATTTGTTTTATGCGCTTTCTTTCTAAAGCTTCTATAGTAAAAACGTAATTTTTAAAATTTATTTTACTTCCAATTCTTGGGAAACCTCCAGATATTTCTAAAACAAAACCAGCAAGTGTTTCTGCTTCACCCTTTATGGTTTCGAAGTCTGTATCGTCTTCAATACCTGCAATTTTATAGACATCTTTTAAAGGTGTTTTACCTTCAAAACTATAATTGTTATTATCAATTTTTGTAAATATAAGATCATCGTCATCATATTCATCACTTATATCACCTACAATTTCTTCAATAATATCCTCTAAAGAGACCAAACCAGAAGTTCCACCATATTCATCTACTACGACAGCCAAATGCACTTTTTTAGTTTGAAATTCTACCATCAAATCATCTAGCTTCTTATTTGCTGGCACAAAAAAGGGCTCTCGCAAAAGGGTAGTCCAATCAAATTTTTTCTTGTTTAAATGCGGTAATAAATCTTTTACGTAAAGTACACCTTTTATAGCATCTATACTTTCTTCATATACAGGAATCCTAGAGTACCCATTATCAATAATGTCTTTAATAATCGTTTCAAAAGGAGTATCAATATTAAGGGCAAACAAATCAATTCTAGGACGCATTACTTGCTTTGTATCTGTGTTACCAAACGATACAATACCTTCTAATAGTTTTTGTTCTTCGTGTGTAGTATCATCGTCATTGGTGAGCTCCAAAGCTTGGGATAACTGGTCAACACTTAGGTTAGAACGTTGCTTACCAAACTTATTCTGAATTTTAATAGTTACATAGCGCATAGGTAAACTTAAAGGTGAAAATATAACGTCTAAAACTTTTAGTGGTCTTGCCATAAAAGAAGAAAACTTCACACTATTTCTACTCGCATAAATTTTCGGAATTATTTCACCAAAAAGTAAGATTAAAAATGTTGCAGAAACAACTTCTAGTAAAAATCGTAAAACAGGTTGTGTAACAGACTTAAAGAGTGTTTCTCCCATAAATGCAAACAACAAGACAATGGCAATATTTATAAAATTATTAGCAACCAATATAGTAGCTAATAACTTTTTAGGGCGTTCTAATAGTTTCGCAATAATCTCCATAGGTGTAGATTTGTTTTCTAAACCCTCATCGATGTTAGATTTGGTTAATGAAAACAAAGCCACTTCGGCTCCTGAGATTAAAGCTGAACACCCAAGCAAGACAATAAGTAATACAATACTTGTAATAAACGGGGTATTAGCAACTAATAAATTTGAAATTAAAACCGTGGGTTCTGGGTCCAAGATAAAATGATATTAAATTATTTTAGAATGGTAAATCGTCATCACCATCTGGCGCAACAGTATTTTGAGCAGTTTGTTGAGGTTCAGCAGCTGCACTTGGTGTATTTGTTTGTTGTACAGATTGTGATTGTTGTTGTTCGTTTTTAGTACTTAAAAACGTAAACTCATTACATTGTATCTCGGTAGAATAGCGATCCATACCTTTGTCATCTGTCCATTTTCGAGTTTTTATACGCCCTTCTATATAGACCTTATCGCCTTTAGACAAGTATTTTTCACAAATTTCGGCAGCTTTATTTCTAACCACAATATTATGCCATTCGGTATTGGTAACACGTTCGTTGGTTTGCTTACTCGTATAGGTTTCGCTTGTTGCTAAAGGGAAACGGCCAACACAATTCTTATCATCAAAATAATGCATTTTCACTTCATCACCTAGGTTACCTATTAGCATTACTTTATTTAACGTTCCTGCCATAATAATTTTATTTAAAGTACAAAGTTACTGTTTTTGAGAGCACTACTTTAAAAGTAGTAAAAAATTATGATTTTTTATAAACCAGAAAAATTGAATTCATCTATAAAGTCACTAATCAATACAGGAGTAGGATATTTTTCAAGTTTATTAATCGGTATCGCTGTTTTAGGAAGCTTGTCTATTTCAACAATCCAGAATTTAGTATGAAGATGTTGATGCGATAGTTTATGAATCTTATCAATCTCATTATATAAGGAATGTTGGAAATCTGCAGATTTTAGAACTGTATTTTCTAAATTTAAAAGATGAAACTCATCTATTTCCAAGCTTTTTTCAGATTCAACTAAAGGAAATTGATACAGGTTTTGCCAAATACCTTTGTTTTGTCTTTTTTCAAATAAAATGTTATTGTTATTATCCACACAAACTAAGAAATTGAAATATTTGGTGGTGACTTTAGTCTTCTTCAGTTTTACAGGAAGCGAATCGACCAAATTCTTTTGAAGCGCAACGCATCCATTCTTAATTGGGCATATTGTACAATCAGGATTTTTTGGTTTACATTGTTTAGCACCAAATTCCATAATTGCTTGATTGTAAGTGGCAGGTTGTTTTGTATCAATTAAGGTTGAAGCTAAAGTTTTAAATTCTTTTATACCTGCCGTTGAATTTATAGGAGTATCAATTCCAAAATAGCGAGATAGTACGCGGTAAACATTACCATCCACAACTGCAGCGACTTCATTAAAGGCAATAGACGCTATAGCACTAGCTGTATAATCACCAACACCTTTTAATTTTAAAAGGTCTTTATAGTTATTAGGAAATTGGCCTTTGAGAGTAAACGCAATATGCTTTGCAGTGGTATGAAGATTGCGCGCTCGTGAGTAATAACCGAGTCCCTGCCAAAGTTTTAAAACAGATTCCTCAGAAGCATTGGCTAGGTCAAAAACAGTTGGATATTCTTTTACAAATGCCATGTAATATGGTAGCCCTTGTTTAACTTGTGTTTGTTGTAAAATTATTTCTGAAAGCCAAATGAAATATGGATTTTTGGTTTCACGCCAAGGTAATTCTCGCTTATTAATTGAGTACCAGTTGATTAGTTCTTTTTTAAAATCCATACCTGTTTGTAAAACTTTTAGCAAAATTAAATCTTTATCACCTTAAATTTTAATTAATTACGCTTGAAATATTGAAATTAAATTACATATATTTGCATCCCTTAGAATTTATAATAACCCTAAAACTAATAACAAAATGACAAAAGCTGATTTAGTAGCTAAAATATCTGACAAGCTAGGTATTGAGAAAGGAGACGTACAAGCTACAGTAGAAACCTTCATGGAAGAAGTAAAAACATCATTGGAGAGTGGAGATAATGTATATTTAAGAGGTTTCGGAAGTTTTATTATTAAAACAAGAGCAGAAAAAACTGGTCGTAATATTTCAAAGAATACTACAATAAAAATACCTGCTCACAACATACCTGCTTTTAAACCTGCTAAAGTATTTTTAGAGGGCGTAAAATCTAATGTTGAAGTAAACTAAAGCATTAAAAACAAAATATTAATTAAAAAGCATTATTTATTATGCCAAGTGGTAAAAAAAGAAAAAGACACAAGGTAGCGACGCATAAGCGTAAAAAACGTAGACGCGCTAATCGTCACAAAAAGAAATAAATTGTTAAAAGTAGTTTTTCGACTACTTTTTTCAGTTTTAGAAAAAACGTTCTTTGATATAGAATCTGGTGTATTTAATAGAGTTCACCAAGATTTGCTGGATTCCCGATAATATATCGGGACCTGTGTCAAATAATTTAGTAAAATCCATCTATCTCAATGAAGAGCTAGATATAAATTAACATTATGAACAAGGAATTAATCGTAAGATCGAGTTCAGATATTGTTGATTTTGCCTTATTAAAAGATGGAAAACTTATTGAATTACATAAAGATGAAGAGGATAATAACTTTGCAGTAGGTGATATTTTTATTGCCAAAATCCGTAAGGTTATGCCAGGTCTAAACGCTGCGTTTGTTAACGTAGGGTACGAGAAAGATGGTTTTTTACACTATCATGATCTAGGACCGCAATTGCCTTCATTAATGAAATTCATTAAACGTGTAAGCACAGGAAAATTAAGAGACTATACGCTCAAAGACTTTCCAATGGAAAAGGATTTAGACAAGCATGGCAAAATTGCAAATGCCATTAAGTCTAATCAGTCCATTTTAGTACAAGTAGTAAAAGAGCCAATTTCTACAAAAGGACCACGCATTAGTTCAGAATTGTCTATTGCTGGTAGATACATTGTCTTGGTACCTTTTTCTAATCGTATTTCGATTTCACAAAAAATTGAATCTCAAGAAGAAAAAGACCGTTTAAAGAGACTTGTTAAAAGTATCACACCTAAAGGATTTGGAGTTATTATTCGTACCGTAGCAGAAGGCAAAAAGGTTGCCGAGCTAGATAATGATTTACAAAATTTGCTGAACCGATGGACAGCAATGTGTAAAAAATTGTACAAAGCACATCACCCAACAAAGGTATTAGGAGAAATGAACAAAGCATCCTCAATTTTGAGAGATATTTTTAACGATTCATTTTCTAATATTACTGTAGATGATGAAGAATTGTACATACAAGTAAAAGATTATGTGCAACAAATTGCACCAAAAAAAGAGTCTATTGTAAAGCACTACAAAAATGGTGTTCCTATTTTCGAAAAATTTGGTATAGAACGCCAAATTAAAACATCATTTGGTCGTACAGTATCTATGGCAAGAGGAGCTTATTTGGTTATAGAACATACCGAAGCGCTTCATGTTGTAGATGTAAACAGTGGTAATCGCTCTAACAAAGAGAAGAGCCAAGAAGATACGGCTTTAGAAGTTAATATGATCTCAGCCCAAGAAATTGCACGCCAATTACGTTTACGTGATATGGGCGGAATTATCGTTATCGATTTTATCGATATGGGACGTGCAGAGAACAGAAAGAAACTTTACAATTATCTCAGAGATGAGATGAAAGACGATAAAGCAAAGCACAAAATATTGCCGCCGAGTAAGTTTGGTTTAGTGCAAATTACCAGACAACGCGTTAGGCCAGAACGCAATATTAAAACAAAAGAAGAAAACCCTAATGTTGTAGGAGGAGCAGAAATCGAAGCGCCAATTAAAGTGGTAGAACGAATTAATCAAGACCTCCAAAGGATTTTCAAAAAAGACTATAAAAAGATAACACTTAATGCACATCCTTTTATAGCGGCCTTTTTAACCAAAGGGTTTCCATCACCACGTTCAAAATGGTTTTTTGAACACAAAAAATGGGTAAAAGTTTTACCTAGAGATGCTTACACTTATCTTGAATACCATTTCTTTGACAAGGATGGTAACAAAATCAAATAATATCTATTAGAAAAGCCCAATTGAGAAATCAATTGGGCTTTTTGTTTTTTATAAAAATTTTAAATCCGCTTATCTTCGGTTTAAAAATATACTAATAAAATAAAGTAATGTTGCTAAAGACCCTAATGCTGCAACTAAATAAGTTCTCGCAGCCCATTTTAAAGCGTCTTTGGCACCAGCTTGTTCTTCTTGTGTGACCATATTTTTATTCTCTAACCAGGCTAGAGCTCTATTACTTGCATCATATTCTACAGGTAATGTAATAAACGTAAATGCAGTAGTCATAGCAAAAAGTGCTATACCTACTAAGAATATATTTGATCCAAAAGCAGAACCTCCAACAGATAAGGCTAAGCCAGCCATAATTACAATATTGGAAAGCTTACTGCTTATACCAACAGCAGGTACAATCGCAGATCGCATTTTTAACCAACTATAAGCTTTAGCATGTTGCACTGCATGACCAACTTCGTGAGCGGCAACAGCAGCTGCGGCAGCATTGCGCTCGTTGTAAACAACTTCACTAAGGTTTACAGTTTTATTTGCAGGATTATAATGATCTGTTAATTGACCAGGTGTAGAAATGACTTCAACATCAGTTATGCCATTATCTGCTAACATTTTTTCAGCGATTTCTCGCCCACTCATTCCATTTCTAAGACTTAGCCCAGAATAATGCTTGAATTTACTTTTTAATTTATTACTTACAAAAGAGCTCACTAAGAAGATAGCTCCTGCAATAATATAGTATCCCATCATAACAATAAAAATTTAATATTTACTACTATAAAGATAGCAAATAACAAGCCAAATTAAAGTGAGGTGCTAAAATTTGGCTTTTGTCAGATTTAATATGTCAGATATGCAGTTCTTTTTGATTACATAGCATCAACAGACCAATTAAAGGCTTCTGCGATTTCTTCATAGACGATTTTACCTTTAACTATGTTTAGGCCTTTAGCTAACATGTTATCTTTTTTACATGCTTCTTCCCAACCCTGATTTGCTAGTCTTAGAACATAAGGTAAAGTTACATTGGTTAAGGCTAGAGTAGAAGTATAAGGTACAGCTCCAGGCATATTAGCAACACAGTAATGTACAACATCATCTATAATAAATGTTGGATCTTCGTGTGTGGTCGCTTTTGTCGTTTCTATACAACCACCTTGATCTACTGCGACATCAACTAAAACTGTTCCTGGTCGCATGTCTTTAAGCATATCTTTAGTGATTAATTTTGGAGCTTTTGCACCTTTAACAAGGACACCACCAATAATTAAATCGTGGTCTTTAATACGCTTTCTAATATTATATTCGCTTGAAAACTCGGTTACTACATGACTTGGCATTACATCGTTGACATAACGCAATTGCTTCATGTTTATATCCATAATTGTCACATGTGCACCTAAACCAGCAGCCATTTTTGCAGCTTGAATTCCAACAACACCAGCACCAAGTACTAAAACTTTACCAGGAGGCACACCAGGAACTCCGCCTAATAATACTCCACGACCTTTAATAGGCTTTTCTAAATATTTTGCACCTTGCTGAATGGCCATACGACCAGCAACTTCAGACATTGGTGTTAATAATGGAAGTGAACCATCTTTATCTTCAACCGTTTCGTAAGCAATACAAACAGCTTCGCTTTCTAACATAACTTTAGTTAAAGGTTCGCTAGAAGCAAAGTGAAAATAAGTAAATACGACATGATGCGATTTAATTAAAGGATATTCTTCTGCAATAGGTTCTTTTACCTTTACAATCATATCAGCTGCTGCATAGACCTCTTCAATAGTGTCTAAAACTGTCGCTCCGACGTCTTTGTAGTCTTGATCGAAAAAGCCACTGCCAAAACCAGCGTCTTTTTGTACAAATACAGTGTGATTGTTTTTTGTTAATTCGAAAACTCCTGCTGGTGTCATACCAACTCTGCTTTCGTTGTTCTTGATTTCTTTTGGGACTCCAATTTTCATTTTTGTAGATTTTGAGATTAATAGCGTTTGGAAAATACTATGAAAAAAGGTGACTTTCCAAATTTGACTAATAATTTAAAATGATTTTTACGGAATTATTAATTTGAAGCTTATTTTTTGAAAACTATTGAATTTAGTCCTGATTTTAAGTGCAATACGTTATTAGACCAACGTGCGCTAGTTTCGATAAAGTGATTTTGTAACTTTCTGTTAAACTAATTTAGTCTAACAATTCAATGGTATTTATCTTAAAACCATTATTGTCAATTTCACTCGAACGGACGAATATATAAGTAGCCGTCATTGCGAATCACACTTTTTAGTGTGATGTGGCAATCTCATAAATTATAAAAAGAAATTCAATTTAAAAGATTGCTGCGTCCTTCGTCCTCGCAATGACGTTAACCAACAATATTCACAATCTTACCAGGAACCACAATCACTTTTTTAGGTGTTCTGCCATCTAATTGCGCTATGGTTTTTTCGTGAGCCATTACTGCAGCTTCAATATCATCTTTGGATAAGTCTAAAGATAATTCCATAGTAAATCGCATTTTGCCATTAAATGAAATCGGATATTCCTTACTACTCTCTACCAAATGACTTTCATCAAATACTGGGAAAGGTGCAGTAGAAATTGATTCATTATTTCCTAGTTGCGACCACAATTCTTCTGCAATATGTGGTGCGTAAGGTGAAATTAAAACTAATAAAGGTTCTAAAATATCTTTACTTGTACACTTTTGAGCCGTTAACTCGTTTACCGCAATCATAAAGGTAGAAACAGAAGTATTAAAAGAGAAATTCTCAATATCTTCTTGGACCTTCTTTATGGTTTTATGTAAGGTCTTAAAAGCCCCATCCGACTTCCCCAGAGGGGAAGAGTCTACGTAGAACGTACCATTCTCTCCTTGGTGGAATAATTTCCATAATTTTTTAAGAAAACTGTGTACACCTGTAATACCAGCAGTATTCCATGGTTTGTATTGTTCTAATGGCCCTAGGAACATTTCGTAGAGTCTTAGGCTATCTGCTCCGTAATCTGCAACAATGTTATCTGGATTAACAACATTGTACTTTGATTTTGACATTTTTTCGACATCTCTGGAAGTCTTATAATTGCCATTAGTCTTAAACAAATCACTTGTATATAATTCATCTCTGTACCAATCCATAAATCCAGTATCAATTATAATATTATCACTTGAATCAATATATTCTACTGGAACATGGCGCTTAGTTAGCGTAGTTGTAATTTTATTGAAATCATAGATAGAACCGTTAAACATTTCCTGCAAAGTTTCTTCATCAATAATATCTTTTAATCTATAGGATTCACCTCCAATAGCATTATACCTCTTATGTCCTTCCAGTTTATCCCAAGATATAATCCTTCCTGTAAAATATTCATCAAAAACATTTTCAAAATCAGTTATAAGTTCATTCAATTCATCTTCGTCAATTCCATCTTCGAATTCATAATAGCCTTCGTTAATCTTGTACATAAAAGCACTCGTCCCAAGTATCATCCCTTGGTTAATTAGCTTTTTAAAAGGTTCTTCAACATCAACAAAACCTCTGTCTTTCAGTAGTTTTACCCAAAAACGAGAGTAGAGTAGGTGACCAGTAGCATGCTCGCTTCCACCAATGTATAAATCTACATTCTCCCAATACTTCAATGCATCTTCACTTGCAAAAACACCATCTCTATTTGCAGCATCTTCCATATAACGGAAGAAGTACCAAGAACTACCTGCCCAACCTGGCATGGTGTTGAGTTCTAAAGGAAAAACAGTTTTATGATCTATCAACTGATTACTGACAACTGAACACTGTTTTGTATCCCAAGCCCAAACATCTGCACGTCCTAAAGGCGGTTCACCTTCTTCGGTTGGCAGATATTTTTCTACTTCTGGTAATACAATTGGTAAATGTGCTTTGTCAATCATTTGTGGCATTCCGTTGACATAATATACTGGAAACGGCTCTCCCCAATACCGTTGTCTTGAGAACACAGCATCGCGTAATCTATAATTGGTTTTGCCTTTACCTTGCCCTAATTGCTCAAGTTCGTAAATGGCGCGTTTGGTTGCTTTTTTATAGTTCATGCCATTAAGGAAATCACTGTTTGCAATTTTCACATTGTCTTTAGAACCATACGCTTCTTCAGAAATATTAACACCTTCAAAAATATTAGGAATATCAATATTAAAATGCTTCGCAAAATCATAATCACGTTGATCACCACATGGTACAGACATTACTGCTCCTGTTCCGTAGCTCGCTAAAACGTAATCACCAATCCAAATGGGAATTGGTTCTTTAGTAAATGGATGTTCTGCATAAGCTCCTGTAAAAGCACCAGAAATGGTTTTTACATCTGCCATACGATCGCGTTCGCTTCGCTTTGCTGTTTTTTCTATATAAGCTTCAACGTCTGCTTTTTGTGCTTCAGTTGTGATTTGTGATACTAACTCGTGTTCCGGAGCTAGTGTCATAAAAGAGACTCCGAAGATGGTGTCAGGTCTTGTGGTGAAGACGTCGATTTTATGGGACGTCTCGACTGCGCTCGACGAGACAGAAGGAATGACATTAAAAGTTACTGAAGCACCAACAGATTTTCCAATCCAGTTTTTTTGGATATCTTTTAAAGCATCTGTCCAATCTATAGTATCTAGTCCTTGCAGTAAACGCTCTGCATAAGCTGAAATTCGCATACTCCATTGGGTCATTTTTTTGCGAACTACAGGATGTCCTCCACGCTCAGAAACTCCATTAACGATTTCGTCATTAGCTAAAACAGTTCCTAGTGCAGGACACCAGTTGACTTCGGTTTCGGCTAAATAGGTTAGTCTGTATTTTAATAGGATTTCTTGTTGTTGTTCAGAAGAATAAGAATTCCAATCTTCAGCAGTAAATATTTCTATATCATCATCACAAGCTGCATTAATATTGGCATTTCCTTCAGATTTAAAAAGGTCTATTAAAGTGTCAATATGTTCCGCTTTATTAGAAGCGTTATTATACCAAGATTCAAATAATTGAATAAAAATCCACTGTGTCCATTTATAATAATTAGGGTCAGAAGTTCTTACTTCACGACTCCAATCGAAAGAAAAACCGATTTGATCTAATTGTCTTCTGTAAGTCTTAATATTAGCTTCAGTGGTTACTGCAGGATGCTGACCAGTTTGTATGGCATACTGTTCCGCAGGCAATCCAAAACTATCATAACCTTGAGGATGTAGCACATTAAAGCCTTTATGACGCTTATAACGTGCATAGATATCACTGGCAATATAGCCTAATGGATGCCCAACATGTAAACCTGCTCCAGAAGGATAAGGGAACATATCCAAAACATAATATTTTGGTTTGTCACTTGTATTAGAGGCTTTAAACGTTTCGTTTTTTGCCCAGTAGTCTTGCCACTTTTTTTCGATTTGGTTGAAATCGTATCTCATAGTATGCTTTCCTTGTAATAAAGGCACAAATTTAAACTTTACTAGCCAAATAGCCTATAGAAGTTATTAAAATAGAAAAGGCATCTTAAAATTTAAGATGCCTTTTCTATTTTAATTTTTTATGTTGCTTAGAACTTGTATCCTAGAGAAATTTGAAATACACTAGTTTTAAAATCTGGGCTTTCGACAACTGTTGTAATACCATAGCTGTACCTTAATTGGGTAAATAAATTAGAAGTAACATCCAAACCTACACCAATATTGAGACCTAAATCAAAGCTAGCTCCATCTGTTTCTACATCTGGCGCGTCACTATCATCAAAAACAATCTTATCATTGATTAAAAACCCCATTTGTGGTCCAAACTCTAGACTAAATTTTTCGGCTACATAATATTTTGCCATAATTGGAATTGAAAGATAATCTAACTTAATTTTCACATCATCTTCTTGCTCCTTAGCACCTTGCCTAGAATACAATAATTCTGGTTGTAATGAGAATTTTTCACTTAACTCTATTTCCGCAAATCCTCCAACATGGAAGCTGGTTAAATTGCTAGCATCATCGGCACCATTTAAGTTTGCAAGATTTAGTCCTGCTTTTAATCCATAATCAATACTCTGAGCACTGACTGAATTTGATAATCCAAATGTAACGATAGCTACTAGTAATAATTTTTTCATTTTTTTCATTTTTGTGTTCGTTTATATACAATAGAACAATCTAGAGTTTATATATCCTGTAATAATTTCGATTTATTTTTACTTCAGGAAATTTTCAATAGTTTTCTCAATAAATTATAAGGTAGAACATATTAACTTTTATATTTTTACGTTACCAATTAATATCAATTCATGGCATCATCCTTTGACAAATACCAAAAGCGTAAACTAATATCTTCATACGTATCTGTTGTGATAAGTATTGCATTGGTTTTATTTCTTTTAGGCTGTTTAGGACTTTTAGTAATTAACTCTAAAAAGGTGGCAGACCATTTTAAAGAGCAAGTGGTTATGACCATTTATTTGAATGATACTGCAAAAGAGGTCGAAGTCAATCAGCTAAAAAAGAGCTTAGCTATGGCAGAATATACCAAAGAAGCACTTTATGTCTCTAAAGAAGAAGCTGCAGATTTAATGAAAGCCGAAACAGGTGAGGATTTCATGGATTTTGTGGGTTATAATCCGTTGAAAAACTCAATAGATGTGCATCTAAAAGCTGATTTTGTAACAACGGAAAACTTAACTGAAATCACTGAAAGTCTTTCTAATAAGGCGTTTATCGAGGAAATAAGATACGATAATGACCTAGTGGAATTGATGAATGATAACGTTAAAAAGATTACGTTTTGGGTATTACTCATTAGTGGCTTATTTACGCTGATTGCCGTATTATTGATTAACAGTTCTATACGTTTAGCGGTTTATTCTAAGCGTTTTATTATAAAAACAATGCAAATGGTCGGTGCAACTAAAACGTTTATCCGAAGACCTTTTGTTTGGAAAAGTGTACAATTAGGAATTATTGGTGCATTAGTAGCATTGGCTGGTATGGCTATAGTGTTATATTATTTAGATATTACCTTCCCTGAATTAGAATTACTGAGAAACACCGTTTTAATTATAGTTTTATTCGTTGGTATTTTCCTCTTAGGAATCCTCATTACCTGGATTAGTACATTCATTGCTACGCAACGTTTCCTTAATTTGAAGACGGATCAGTTGTATTACTAAACTTAAGCTTTTTGCTTTTAGTTACGGGTTAAAATATATTTTATTGATTTGCGTTATAAACGAAATCGCTTTACAATGAATAAACCTATAAGAAACGCTATCATCATTGTTACGTTCTTGGTTTTTATACCATTACTTTTATTCAAATCTTGCATTATTCAAAATACAAAGCCAGAGGATTGTGAAATTGTAACCTCTAAAATCATTGAATTGCGAGAAGGTCCTTCTTTCGATATTGGGTTTACAGGAGATAAAGGCGAAACCTTTTATATTAATAGAGGAATAGAAGCTGGGTTAAATTTAGATTCTCTTAACGCAAAAGTTTTAAATAAAACCGTTACTTTGCATCTAGCTAAAATAATGGGAGGAGTTACTTCTAGGCATATTGCGCAATTAGCGCTTAACGACGAAGTCATTTACTCAGAATTTGAAAACTAATGGGAGAACAAAAAAGAAAAGAAGAATCAAAGTCCGAATTTATTTTCGGGAAGAAAAATTATAAATTCTTATTTATAGGTTTAGCATTCATTGCTATTGGTTTTATTCTTATGGCTGGTGGAGGCAGCGATGATCCTAATGTTTTTGATCCTTCAATTTTTAGTTGGAGACGTATTCGGTTAGCACCAACCTTAGTGCTAATTGGTTTTGGTATTCAAGTTTATGCGATACTTCTAAATCCGAATAAAGACTCAAAGAATTAAAATTCTTAGACAATCTCATTTATAAATTCTCAATTTTGATACATTTGTCCTATGGAAATTATTGATTCAATAATACTGGGCATTATACAAGGACTTACAGAGTTCTTACCTGTATCATCGAGTGGTCACCTAGAACTTGGTAAAGCGATACTCGGAGATGATTCAGTACCCAAAGAAAGTTTACTCTTTACGGTTGTCTTACATTTCGCAACTGCTCTAAGTACTATTGTTATTTTTAGAAAAGATATTCTTTTAATTATCAAAGGAATTTTGAAATTTGAATGGAATGAAGATCTTCAATTTGTATCTAAAATAGCAGTGTCAATGCTTCCTGCAGTTATTGTAGGTGTATTTTTTGAAGAACAGCTCGAACAACTTTTTGGTGGTGACATTATGCTAGTAGGTTGTATGCTTATAGTAACTGCTATACTTTTATTTTTAGCCGACAGAGCCAAAGACACTCAAAAGAAAGTATCCTTTTCTAATGCATTTATTATCGGTATTTCGCAAGCTATTGCCATGCTTCCTGGTATTTCGAGGTCAGGTGCTACAATTTCGACTTCGGTATTATTGGGTAATGATAAAACCAAAGCAGCGCGTTTTTCGTTTTTAATGGTGGTGCCTTTAATTTTTGGTAAAATAGCCAAAGACCTTTTAGGAGGCGAATTAACTTATGATGCTAACAACTTCGCGTCATTAAGCATCGGTTTTGTCGCTGCGTTTGTGGCTGGTTTATTTGCTTGTACATGGATGATTAGCTTGGTTAAAAAGAGTAAGCTATCCTATTTTGCTATCTATTGCATTATTGTTGGTATTGCAGCTATAACATGGTCTTTTCTAAAATAATGATAGGCGATGATTATCAAAGCGGACAGGTTTTACTTATAGATAAACCTTTACAGTGGACATCCTTTCAAGCTGTAAATAAATTACGCTGGGCTATTAGACAGGCCTTTTCTATTAGGAAAATCAAAGTTGGTCATGCTGGTACTTTAGATCCTCTAGCTACAGGGTTGTTAGTGATTTGCACAGGTAAAATGACCAAGCAAATCAGTACATTTCAAGGGCAAGAAAAAGAATATACAGGCACGTTTACTTTAGGTAGTACAACACCTTCGTTTGATTTAGAAACTGAAATCAATCAAACCTTTCCAACTGAACACATATCAGAAGACTTAATTCATAAAACTACGACACAATTTATTGGAAAAATTGAACAATTTCCTCCTGTATTTTCTGCCATTAAGAAAGACGGAAAACGTTTATATGAATTTGCTCGAGCAGGTGAGGAAGTTGAAATAAAATCGAGGCAAGTAGAAATTTCTGAGTTTGAAATTACTCAAATCAGCAATTTAGAATTAAACTTTAGTGTTGTTTGCAGTAAGGGAACTTACATACGTTCTTTAGCTAACGACTTCGGAAAAGCACTAAATTCTGGTGCCCATCTATCTAAATTACGAAGAACGCGAATCGGAGATTTTAGAGTTGAAGACGCCTTAACTCCTGAGGCTTTTATTGAAAATCTTCCTACTAAATAATGATTTAACAAGGGTTTAAGGTTGGCTTTTAAACTATTTCGTTGTTATATTCGTATATCCTTAGCAAACTAAAACGTACATTCTATTTGGAATTAGTTGATAAATATAAAGCTGAAATAATTACTTTTCTCATAGCAGGAATCGTAGTACTTGGTCTGTTTAGTGCTCAACTAAAGCTAAAAGGAAAATTAATTACCGAAAGTTACTACCTTCTAGAACCAGAACCTGAATTAACCGAAGAAGAGCTTCAAAAATTTGAAGATCTAACAGGACCTTCTACCAACAAAGCGTTTAATGAAGACCAAGAGTACAAAGATATGATGCGTAACTTTAAAACCATCAGTAGTAATGATTTTGAACGTACGACTAAAGCCTTGGAAGAATCTAAAGCTAATGAAGTACAGGAAGAAACCAGTATTGATAAATCTTACGAAACCAGCAGTGCTTATGCTTTAAATTCTAAAGAAACAGAATCCTATAAAAAACTTCAAGAGGAATTAAATAAACGATTAGAAAATAAGAAAATAGCTGATGAGCATGCTAAAGCCAAGAGTACGTTGACCTATTCTTTAAAAGGAAGAACGCTATCCTATTACAAAACACCACGCTATTTATGCGAATTTGGTGGCAAAATTGTAGTTACTATTAAGGTGAATGGTTCTGGTAACGTTTACGATGCTTATATTAATGGTTCATCAAACTCTAGCAACCAGTGTTTGATAGATCACGCTATTGAATATGCAAAATCCGTTCAATTTGATAGTTCTGACCGATCGGATCAGTTAGGCACAATTACCTTCTTATTTAAAGGAAAGTAGTGTCTTAGATTTAAACGAGTAACTAGTTAAGACAATAAGTTCACCAAATCTTCAATTGCAGATTGGCCTTTATCTTTATTATACCAGCGTTGTAAATCTTCTTTAAACTCAGGTGTTAACGCACCGTGTTTTTCTTTATAGTCATTTACCATATTAGTAGCAACGGTTGGTCTTGGCCCAAAAGTATCAACGACACCATTAGTGTTATTATCTATCATTATTAATTTTGGGATAGCCTTTCCTCCATTAGTTAAAAATTGATTCATAAGAGCATCATTCTCATCTCTTAGTACAACTTTAAAATCAATATTTTCATTGAGTTCAGCAACTTTATTTATTACAGGCATAATGTGTGCTGCATCACCACACCAGCTTTCAGTAATGACCAACCACGTTATTTTTCTATTGAAATTTTCAATTTTCTCTCTCATTTCTTCCGAAACTTTTACAGTTTTATCCCAACGTTTCATACGTCTATCGTTTAGCATCGTATAGTTTGCTAAATCTTCTGTTTTATTGTTTCCTGTAGTTGAATTTTCTTCTACCAGTTGAGAGACTAAATCTCGATAATCAGCATAAGAAATACTATGCTTTAAACTGTTTGAAATTATATCGTTAATCATAAGTGTATTTAAAACTTTCATACTACAAATTTAAGGTTCTATTGCTATTTTTTATGCAACAGTTGTTACATTAGTAGTACTAAATTAAAATCCTTACAGTTATGGAAAAACACAGATGTGGATGGTGCGTTGGAGATTCTTTATATGAAGCTTATCATGATGAAGAATGGGGGGTTCCGGTATATGATGATGATATTTTATTCGAATTTTTAATTTTGGAAACATTTCAAGCGGGTTTAAGTTGGATTACCGTTTTAAAAAAGCGCGAAAACTTTAGAAAAGCTTTCGATAATTTTAATTTTAAGAAAATAGCTAAGTATCAACAGTCTAAAATTGATGACTTATTGCAAGATGCTGGCATAATTAGAAACAAACTGAAGGTTAAAGCTACGGTCACTAATGCCCAAGCCTTTATAAAAATTCAAGAAGAATTTGGGTCTTTCTCAAAATATATATGGGATTTTGTTGATGGAAAACCCATAAAAAATAGTTTTGAAAACTACAAAGATGCTCCTGCTAATACTGTCATTAGTGATGCCATTAGTAAAGATTTAAAGAAACGTGGTTTTAAATTTGTGGGTTCAACAGTAATATATGCACATATGCAAGCTACTGGTATGGTCAATGACCATGAAGTAAACTGTTTTAGATATAATGAGGTTTAGAAGTTAGAGGTAATTTAAGAAATCTAATCTCGAAATATGCTTAGCTCCTAAACTTTCGAGATGATTGGTGTGCAATTGACAGTCTATTACCTTATAGTTAGAATTCTGAACAAACGTTATAAAACCTACTTTACTGGCATTACTAGCTTTAGCGAACATACTTTCTCCACAAAAAACGGAGTTTTTCATATCAATTCCATAAAGTCCTCCAACCAGTTTATCATTCTGCCAAATCTCAACAGATTTAGCATAACCTAGTTTATGTAGTCTTATATAAGCTTCTATCATTTCATCAGTAATCCAAGTGCCTTGCTGACCTTTGCGCTTTGCTTCAGAACAATTCTCAATTACATGTCTAAAGGCTTTGTTTTCTGTGACTTTGAATAGGTTCTTTTTAATGACTTGTTTCATGCTTTTAGACACCTTTAAATCATCAGGAAATAATACAAAACGCGGGTCTGGTGACCACCAAAGGATAGGTTCTGTACTATCGAACCATGGAAATATACCTTTTGAATAGGCATAGATTAAACGTTCAGTAGATAAGTCTCCGCCAACAGCTAAAAGTCCATCAATAGAGGCTTCTGAGACATCTGGAAATTCTATTTTCTGAGTTAAAAAGTGCATAAATTAGTGCTGTGATAACATTTTTTTAACATTTTTCCTGTTAAATACTGGTTTCTGTTTTGAAAGTATAATAATTTTATTGATATTTGACTCGACCTTTATGAAATAAATTTTTGTTCATCATTGCTTTTTTTTAAGTTTGTTAGTAGAGGTCAAACCTAAAACCACAATATTAAGTCCTGATTAACCATCAGGACTTTTTTTATTTTAAAGCATAAAAAAAGACCTGCTTTAGTTAAAACAAGTCTTTAATAATCGTTTAAAATTTATCCTTAAAACGGTAAATCGTCGCTATCACCTTCGTTTAAATCACTAACAGGTTCAAAAGCTTCTGTTGGTGGTACAGGTGGCATATCTCCACTTGCAGCTTCCGCTTGTAATGCTTCAATTCTCCAACCTTGTATTGAGTTAAAGTATTTAGTTTCACCTTGTGGATTTACCCATTCTCTACCTCTTAGGTTAATGTTAATTTTTACTTGCTGACCAACTTGGTAGTTATTCAATAAATCGGTTTTATCTTGAACAAATTCTACCATAATATGTTGTGGATATTGCTCTTCCGTAGTTACCACTACTTCTCTTTTTCTAAATCCATTACTACCAAAGGTTTGTGTCTCACCTACCATCTTAATACGTCCTTGTACTTCCATTTTTGCTTAATCTATAATTATTAAATATTTGTATATTTTTTGAGACTACGAAAGTAATAACTTCCAAGCACTTTCTACGTCTCCATAGCTCAAATAATTTCGAGCTAATTTATGTTTTTCTCTATGCGATGCTGTTTTTATGTCGGGATAGCGCTCACTAATATCTTTAACAAACTTATTTACATCGTCGGCATTTGGCAGGGTTTCAACATTTGCTAGCATCCCAAGATTATTCCCTGTTAAAATCATGCTATTTCTTACATGCTCTGGCATATTATCTACACCAATACCCATATTTCTGAGAGGTTTTGGGATTTCAAAAAAACCTTTCTTGGCTCTACTATAATAACTGCCACCAGCTCTTGCAACTAAATCAAGTGCTTCTTGATTTATCGTATTGTCTTTAGTCATAACGTCTTCAGAAATATGAAGTTTTACGACCTCACAAATTACTAAATTTCCTGCTCCTCCTTCGTTGCCCAAATGTACTATGTCGTTGACTTTGCATTCAAATTGTACAGGTGATTCCGCAACTCTAAAAGGCTTTACAATATCGGAAGCTAGCATGGTTAATCCTGCTTTCTCAAACTCATTAACATCCTCAGGATATTCAGTACTCGTTAAAGACATTTGATGAACAATATCATAATTCACCACATTAATTACTACTTCTTTTACGGTTTCTACATTCTCCAATGTATGCTTTGTGGTATTATCTCTAACACGTCTTGCAGGTGAAAAAATTAGCACAGGAGGATTAGCGCTGAACACATTAAAAAAACTAAAAGGTGATAAGTTTGGATTGCCGTCAGCACTAATAGTACTTGCAAAAGCAATTGGTCTTGGTGCAACAGCACTTAATAAATAGCTATGTAAAACGCCTGTTGAAAGGTCTTGAGGGATAAATGAAATCATGTAGTCAACTGATTTTCAGCAAATATAATTATTATAGGTTGTCGGCGAAAGTAATTTACACCTGTATTAGTACAATATTATCAACATATTTACATTATATTTAAAATTGAAATTCTCCTGACCAATGACCTTGAGTTTAAACAGAAATGCAATCCGTTGGATTATTATCATTTCATCATTTATTATCGTTTCTCTTATTCTATGGAATACGTATACATTCTTTCAGTATTTTAAAGCTGAAGAACGTGCAAAAATGAAAAGCTGGACATTTGCCTATAATAAATTTTACCAAGGGGTTAATAAAGATAATCCAGAGTTTAATGAAGTAGCAGAATTTATTGTATTAGATACAACCATTACTACTCCAATGTTATTAGTCGACGCTAAAAATAACGATATTAAGAGTCACAGAAATATTACTCCTCTTAAGGCAGAAAATGATTCTTTACAGAAAATATTAGATTCCTCTTTTGTTCATCAAAATCGTTTAAAATTACTATCAAAGTTTGGAAGAGAAAATGATCCTTTTGTTTTAAAAAATCAAAATGTTGTATTGTATTATGGTAACTCACCGTTATTAAACAAGCTTAAATACTATCCCTTAGCATTATTATTAATTATTTTGCTTTTTGCTGCTGTAGTTTATTTCTTCTACCGAAGTTCTAAGAATGCAGAGCAAAACAAGCTTTGGACAGGTATGGCAAAAGAAACCGCTCACCAAATAGGAACTCCATTATCGTCTCTAGTTGGTTGGACAGAAATACTAAAGTCTGAAAAGATAAACCCAGATTACATTGTAGAAATAGAAAAAGATATTGATCGTTTACAAACCATAACAGATCGTTTTAGTAAAATAGGGTCATTACCAACTTTAAAGAAAGTTGACATTGTTGAGGTTACCAAAACGTCTTATGATTATTTAAAATCGCGATCTTCTAAACTCATTACTTTTGAAAGCACTATCCCAGAACAAGAAATACCAGTGAATCTGAATACTGAACTTTACAGTTGGACCATTGAAAATTTGGTTAAAAATGCAATTGATGCTATGAAAGGAAAGGGTAATGTAAGACTAGAATTGTCGAAGACCGAAAAGCAAGTTTTTATTAATATATCAGATACAGGAAAAGGGATTTCAAAACAACAATTCACTAAAATTTTTGAACCAGGTTTTACAACTAAAAAGCGTGGTTGGGGACTTGGATTGTCTCTTGCAAAGCGTATAGTCGAAGATTATCATAACGGAAAAATTAAAGTTCTGACATCCGAGATTGGAAAAGGAACAACAATTCAGATTGCTATGAAACAGGTTTAGTAAATGATTTTTGAAAATTTATTTTAAATTTGAATATGAGTTCGTCAAGATTTTTCACTTTAAAAGAAGCTCGATTAAGTAATAACTGTCCAGAATGTTATTCTAACGATGGTATAGAATTGACTTTTAAACAAAAATTTACTGAAAATGCATTTTATAAGGCTATTACAGCAGATGTAATTAATGAAATGCATTGTATTAATTGTGATACTCAAATTTTTCCGATTCAATGGACAGATGATATAGAAAGCGTTGTGGATTATCAAAAACGCGCTTTGCAACCTAAACCTAAGTCAGTCAAATTAAAGCCTCTTGCTTGGTTAGTAATTATTATTGATTTACTGTTGTTAATAGGTATCATATTATATTCTACAGGAGTGATATCATTCTAACTAAAATTCGAAGCAATGTTATTGGCTAAAGTTTCAAACTCTGCAGGTTCTAGTTTCTCTTTGTGTGTAAAACGAGCATTTTCCATGGTATGAAGAGGAATTAAATGCACATGTACATGTGGTACTTCTAATCCAATAACTGACATGCCAATACGCTCACAAGGCACAGACTTTTTAATTGCTATGGCTACACGCCTAGAAAATAGCATCAATGCAGTATAAGTAGCTTCATCTAAGTCGAAAATCTTATTGACTTCCTTCTTAGGAATACAAAGTGTATGTCCTTTAGAATTAGGATTAATATCTAAAAAGGCAAAAAAGTCATCTGTTTCTGCGACTTTATAGGATGGAATTTCACCAGATATTATTTTCGTGAAGAGTGTTGCCATAAGTTGAAGTGATTATGTGACCTTGAGCACTGTCGAAATGTTTATATATTTTAATAAGAAATAGGTTTCGACTGCGCTCAAAAAGACCGTATTTTATAAAGATAAAAAGATTCCTGTTTAACTGAAATCAATTCAGTATAAAACAGGAATCTTTTAAATATTGCGTTCTGAGAATTTATCTCGAAATCTCTAAAATATCAAACTTCATAGTTCCATTTGGCACTTGTATTTCTGCGGTGTCACCAACCGATTTACCAAGTAAACCTTTACCAATTGGAGAATTTACTGAGATTTTACCAGAAGCTAAATCCGCTTCACTTTCTGCTACCAAGGTGTATGTCATTTCCATTCCATTTACTTGGTTTTTTATTTTTACAATAGATAAAGCTAAAACCTTAGAGGTATCTAATTGTGATTCGTCAATAATACGAGCGCCAGACAAGGTTTCTTCCATTTTTGAAATTTTCATTTCTAGCATACCTTGCGCTTCTTTTGCAGCATCATATTCTGCATTCTCACTTAAATCACCTTTATCTCTTGCTTCTGCAATCGCTTGCGATGCTTTGGGACGTTCAACGTCTTTAAGATGATTCAGTTCTTCTCTTAACTTTTTTAAACCTTCAGCCGTGTAATAAGATACTTTACTCATAATTCATTCGTTAATAGTAGTAATCTGGTGCAGTTTTATTCAAAAGATCCCGAAACAAGTTCGGGACTAACGAAAAAATCTCGCGCTGACGAGATTACTCTGCAAATATATAAAATATTTACGGTATAGTTGAATTAATTGTAAATTGCGCTTTAAAAATTGATAATGAAAAAATTACTTTTACTACTAAGTTGTGTTGTGATTTTTGCTTGTAATAAAAATAATGATAACAACAATTGTAACTTTTTATTCAATGCAGGTGTTAACCTTACAGTAAACACAAATTTGCCTCAGTTTAATCAATTACAATTTCCTGGAAATGGAGTATATGTTTCTGGACAAGGAAATAACGGTATTTGGCTTTGGCGCTTAAATTCTGCTATACTTTATGCTTGGGATGCTGCTGATCCTAGCCATCAGCCAGCAGGTTGTTCTACATTAGAAGATACAGGTCAAGGAGACATTGTATCTTGTGGGTGTGATGATGGTAATGAGTATAGTTTGGCTACAGGTTTTGTATTTGGTGAAAATACCCAACCCTGTACGTTACAGCCATACAGGGTTGAGGATATTGGTAATAACACGTTTTTAGTAACCAACTAAAAATTTAAAGTCATACCTACCAAAAAGTTTGTTGTTGCTTGTGGATAAAACCCAGAAAAAAAGCCAGTTGTCGTTCCTGTAGGGCTTGTATTATCTTCAAAATCAAACGATCCAAAATAACCGTTAGCCACATATTTTTCGTTTAAAATATTATTGACTAAGCCAGTGAACACAATAGACTTGAATAGTTTATTAGTTTCTAAAGTGTAAGTGATATTAAAATCATTCACAAAAAAACTATCTAATTTAGAATCTGGATTTTCGGTATTGCTCATAAATTGCTCACCCACAAATTTACTCAGTAAAGACATTTGAAGACTTTTTATAGGTTGAAAAACAATGGCATTTGCTGCAACGATATTTGGCGAAAATGAAATATCTGTAGCACCAAGATTAATCAATTCTCCATTTAGAGACACCACAGTTTCTCTATTTCTATTAGCACTGACAGCCATATTTGGCTGTAAGGTGAGTTGAGGTGTTACAGAAATTACAGCTTCTAGTTCTATACCAGCGCGGTAACTTTCACCACTATTGGTTCTAATAGGATTTCCAACTCCATCAATAGCACCAGTTAAGACTAATTGCTCATTATAAAGCATTAAATAACCATTGGCATTAAAGCTAAAGTTACCTTTTTTGTGTCTCCAGCCTAATTCAAAATCGTTAAGCTGTTCTGGTTTTACAGTTTCATTGTTTTCAAAATCGTCTCGAGTCGGTTCTCTATTAGCTCTGGCATAAGAAAAGTACAAATCATTTTGCTGATCGAGTTCATAGGTAATTCCTGCTTTTGGATTAAAAAACACAAAGTTTTCATCTACTGTAAAAGTGGCTAAATTTGAAGCAATACCAGATGTTTCATAATTGACATTTCTCACTTGTAAATCTCCATACAATTGAATTTTGTCGTTAAGTTTAAAGTTTGCTTTTGAAAACATTGAGAAATCATTTTTCTTTCCATTACCTTCATAATAACGACCTCTAATATCGCTTTGGCTGGCAAATTCTGCCCAGATGACCTCGCCAAAATGGTCACCGTCGTAATGACTAAATGACCCTCCAAAAACCATATCTAGACTATTGGTTTTATAGTTAGCGTTTGCATTAAACACATAAAAATCATTGTCTAACCAACGACGGCGTACCAAATCTGTGGTATTTATAGTTTCTCCATTTACAGTTAATTCATTAAATCCATAGGTGGCAAAACTATCATCTTCTCTAAATTGTTCGAAAAAGCCACGACCATAGGTATAGTTTAGACCAATATTGGTAGACCAATTGTTATTGTATCGCTGATTCCAGTGCAGTTGGTAATGGTCCTGTTTGTAATCATCGACTTCTCTATCGTAGAATTGTGTATTACCATCATCGTCTGTATATATTCCTGATGGATTAAACGTTCTATTGTCCCGTAAAGTTTCAGCATCTATTCCATTCCAAGCTTGGTAAGTGACCTCGCTTCCTCCAAAAGTAATAGCTTTTATTAAAGTATTATCATCTATATAAGACCCTTGTAAAAAATATGATTTTAAATCTGTCGAAGCACGATCAATATAGCCATCTGAAGAAATATTGGATAAACGTCCTGCAATTTCAAAATGATCATTCATCAGTCCTGTGCTAAATTTTACAGTATGTTTTCTAGTATTAAAGCTTCCGAAGGAATTAGAGATTTCGCCAGAAGATTCTTTAGATACCGCATCTGTTAATACATTGATACTTGCACCAAAAGCACCTGAGCCATTCGTTGAGGTACCAACACCACGTTGTAGTTGTAAACTTTCTACTGAAGATGCGAAATCTCCTAAATTTACCCAAAACGTTCCTAAGGATTCAGCATCATTATACGGAATTCCATTAATGGTCACATTTGTAGATTGTCCACTGACTCCACGAATTCTAATACCAGTATAACCAACGCCTGCACCTGCATCTGAGGTCGTAACAACGGATGGTAAAAAATTAAGTAACATAGGGATATCCTGCCCCAAATTACGTTTAGCAATTTCCTTTTTAGTAACGTTAGAATGTGTAATTGGCGATTTTGCATCCACACGGACAGCTTTTACTAGAACTTCATCTAGCTTTTCAACTTTTGTTGAATCTTGCTTTTTTTCCTGTCCATAGATTGAACAAAAGTTCATAAAAAACAATAAAATAAAAAAGTGAAATGTAGGTTCCTGCCTTCGCAGGAATGACAAATAATTGAATAAGTTTTTCATTACGACTATAATTTATAATCGAATAAAAAGAGGTCATTATTCTTGGTTAATAATTAAATATTACCGAAAGATTGCCACGACGTAAAACATCTCACAATGACGATAACATTCTTGGTTCCTAAACAGCATTACCTGTTCTAGGTTCAATGGGTATGATCTCAGCCACTTATTGGCACCCCTTTTTTGAGAACGCTGCAAAGATAGTAACTAATGATTATTGACAAATAATTATTGATTATTTATTTTAGTCAACATTAGGTTTTTTACGACTAGCTTTTTTTTCTGAAGTTTTTCGTTTATTGGCTAATCGTTTTCTCTTTACAGCTTTAGGAATCTTTGTTTTAATACGCTCTTTTTCTTCTTTTAAGCCTTCCTCAATTAATTCTAAAAAACGCTGAGTTACTATAGCTTTATTTCTAAACTGGCTTCTGCTTTCATCGCATGCTAATATTAATACGCCTTCTTTATTTAATCGATTTGTAAAAAAATCAGAAAGCTTTTGCTTTTCGTCTTCATTAAAGACTTGAGAATCTTTGATGTTGAAATACAGTTCTGCTTTTGAAGATACTTTGTTGACGTGTTGTCCACCACTACCTGAGCTTCGGACGTATTTATAAGATAATTCAGATTTAAGTAAATCAGTGTCCACTATTCTTTAATTTGATGTGGTGCTTTGAGTAAGTCATTAACCGTCTTTACCGGATTAAATGTAATAATTGGTACTTCAACAAAAATAGTATTCCAATGTGCCATACTACCATTCCAAAGTCCAGGTAGTTCTAGCGCTTTTAAATCTTTACCCATTTGAGTTTTTGAACTAATAAAAGCGGCATTATGATCTACATAGTTTTCTAAATCAAATTTTTCACCTTTATAATTTTTAACACCACAAACTAAATCTACGGGGTTAAAATGTGTGGCATTTTCTAAAATTGCTTTTTGTTTATTGTCTTTTAAATTAATTTGTGCAGACTCTACTATTTGAAGTGATTGGTCAGAGTATTGGTCTTTTACCCAAAAAGGGCCTCCACCAGGTTCACCTTCATTTTTCACCATTCCGCAAATACGGATAGGTCGATTTAGTTTTTCTTGTAAATATTCTAATTTATATCTGTTTGAATATTTTTTGTATTCAGGTGATATTTTTACACATAATTCTTGAGTTAAAAAATCCTCAATAGTTTTTAGCGATGCGTCTGAGATATTATTTTTATCTAATAGTTTCAAAAACTCAAAAGTCTTGTTTTGTAGTTTTAATAGAATTCCGGCTAAAACAATTTTGTACTTAGCAACTTCACCTTTGTACTTCTTTACAACGACGTTATCTATGTTTTTGATAAAGATAATATCAGTATCTAAAGCATTTAAGTTCTTTAATAGAGCGCCATGACCAGATGGTCTAAACAAAATGGAACCATCTGCTTTTCTAAACGGATTATTATTTAGTGTTACAGCAATGGTATCTGTGGATTGCTGTTGGTAAGAAAATGAGATATCGAATTTTACACCTGTATTTTCTTCTACATGATCTTGAATACGCTTAAATTCCTCGGAAAACTTGTCTTCGTAAACTTGCGAAATTGTAAAATGAAGCTTTGCCAATCCATCGCTAGACGCATATAATGCTGCCTCATACAAATGTTCTTCAAAAGCTGTAGAGATATGGTTGTTCTTATATTCATGAAATGGCAATAATCCTTTCGGTTGATTACCGAAATTCAATTGATTTTGATCTAACATTGCTTTGGCAAATTGCCAAACTTTTTCTTGTGTTGGTAAAGATTCAAAAGAAATGCCTTTAGTTTTAAGTAATTCAATAATCTGTTTATAAAATGGGAATTTCTCTAAACCCACCATGAATAAGGACAAATCCTTCAAGCCTTTTTTATTAATGTAAGAGTTGAGAGATTGATCCTTAGGATTATATTCATTAATAAATTGAAATAAAAATTTAAACATTCTGGTTGCAGCACCTGATGCAGGGACAAATTTCAATAAAGATTTGCTATTTTTTTCAGCCTCAAATAAGGAAATATAGATATTTATAGTCTCATCATTTAATTCTATGATTCCACTATTTAATGTTGCTGCATTGGCAATGTTGGTAAATGGAATTCCAGTTTCAAAAACGCCGATTTGCTTTTTAACGGCATCTTGAGTTAATCCTTTAGACTCTATTTGCTTTATATCTTTTTCTGTAAAACTCATAACTTCTTTTTTAGGAGCTTATCAATATGCTGAACAGCAATTTTAAGACGCTCGGTTTTACTTCCTTTTAATAAAACGTAAGGTTTATTGTAGGTTTTTAGAGCAGTTTCAAATGCGTTGAACATACGTTCTCTTTCATTGGGTTTATCCCTTAGGTCGTCAGCTTCCCAAGGCGTGTCAATATATGTTAAAAAGTAAAGATCATAAGAATTTTTTAGAGCATATGTCTCTAAAATCGGGTCACATGTACCTGAGTAATATGCTTCGCTATAAACTTTAGTTTCTAATAAATCTGTATCGCAAATTAAAACTGAGTCTGTTTTTTGAGCCAATTTATTTTCAAGTTTCATTTGCCCTATTGCAATAGGTAATAAATCTTTTGGCTCGCAGGTTTTACGTTCATTATTCCATTTGTCCTGTAAATATTCTCGAGCATATTCACGCACCCAAACAGAATTGTAATGTCTGGCCAGTTGGCGAGATAGTGTTGTTTTACCAGTAGATTCAGGTCCGAACAAAACTACTTTTATGCAGTTGCTAGGTTGTTGTTTAAGTGCTTCTTCCATGCTAAATAACCAAAAATGGCAATAATTGTAAATCCAAAATACTGAAAACTTGTAAAGGTAAATCCTTTATACATATACAAAGGTACAGATATGATATCACCTATAATCCAGAATATCCAGTTTTCAATTTTCCGTCGAGCCATTAGCCACATTCCTACAAAAAAGATGGCTGTTGTAAGTGTGTCTGCATAGGCAACCCAACTCGTCCATTTATCAAACGTTTTATAGACTATAAACACAAAAATAAGTGTAGCCATAAAGATGAGAATACTTATTTTTTTTTCTTTGAGTGTCGTTCTCGAAATAGGAGTAACATGAGTATCATCAACTTTCCGCGTCCAAATAAACCAACCATAAACGCTCATTGCAAAGTAATAAGCGTTAATCATCATATCACCTAATAACTCCCATTTTAATAATAGGTAAACGAAGATCATGGTACTTATCATACCTGTTGGGAACACCCAAATTTTGTTTTGCTTAGAAAACCAAACAGACAAAAAGCCAAAAATTACAGCTACAATTTCTAAAACGATATCTGCAGTCTCATATTCTGAATACTGAGCAAAAAGAAAATCAAAAATGTGGTTCATAATCGCTTCGATCTGTTTTTACAATTTTCATTTGTAATACTGCTATATCCAATTCTGAGAATGAACGCTTTATTTCTTGAGTTAAAAACGGCATTAACCTATCAATGTCTCCATAAATTTGTGTGCTTAAGGGGTTCTCTAGAACCGTGAATTCTGAAGCTCTTAAATTTCTTATAAAGTCAATAATATGAGATTCATAATTGTCTTGTAATGGCGTTAGTGTTAAATCTATTGATATTTTCATAAATGTGAGATTATTGAAAATAGATAAAAGAATATAGACGTCTTAATTACCTTCTGGTTTCTCTTTTCTTTTTCCTTTTTCTATTTTTTTAATTCATCAAAGAATGTTTCATCTTGTTCAAAAGCGGTTCCAATAACTACTAAATCAGCACCAGCTTTATAAGCGGATTCTAATTCTATCTTAGACCTAATTCCTCCACCAACAATCAATGGTATATTTAGTTCTTGCATTACTTTTGAAATAATGTTTGTTTCAATAGCGTGAGTTGCTCCACTTCCTGCTTCAAGATAAATGAGTTTCATACCTAAAAGTTCTCCAGCTTTTGCTGTATTTTTTATGGTTTTAACATCATCTCTTTTTAAAGGTTTTGTCTGACTTACACGTTCCACAGAAGTTTGTTTTCCGTTTTTAATGAGTATATAACCTGTTGGTATAACCTCTAAAGTTGTATCTCTTAATTTTGAAACTGCTTCGACATGCTTCCCAATCAAATAGTCTGGATTTCTTCCCGAAATTAAAGACAAAAACAAAATACCATCTGCTTTGTCTGTAATTTGAATAACATCACCAGGAAATAATATTATTGGTAAATCTGTATGTTTTTTTATTTCTTCAACCAAAATTTCAGTTGTTCCCTCGCCAACTTCACTTCCTCCTACAAAAATATGTGTTGCCACAGATTGATTGACTTTAGAAATAAAGTTTGAAACCGTTTCAAGTTTCATTTTATCAGGATCGATTAAAACAGCTAAAAGTTTTTCGCCTTTTGCTTTTGCAGCAATCATATGTTCATAGAGGCCACTCATTATGGTACAACGTAAGCACAGGTAAAACCTTCAAATTCTAAAAATGCAGTATTGTACCTATATTTTTTACCTTCATAATCTATCCAAGCAACAGTTTTACCATCTTCAATCATAAACGGAATAGCTAAAAAATGTTCTCTAAATAGCATACCTGGCGTGGCAAATAATTTGTATAACGATTCTTTAATACCCCAAATTATAGTGAGTTTTCTTATGTAATCTTCAGCTTCTTTGTTTAAATAATTAAACTCATAGTCCACAAACTTGTGCGCTATAATTCCAATTTTATCACGCTGTTTTTCTATATCTATCCCGACTTCGTCATCACTAACAATAACACCAGAAAATATAAAGGAATGTGTTATAGAAATGTGTTTGCCGTCTTTTAAGTGTGGTTTTCCGTAGTTATCGTAATATAAATCTTGATCTGTATAACCGAACTCGCGCAACAAATGTCTTACACTTAAAAATCCACGTTGATGTAGCTCACTTTTCATGCCTAAAACACGTTCTAAGCTATTAGGTTTTAAATTTAAAGGTTGTATTAAATCGTCATAAGACTCTTCAATCTTCCAGATTTTAACAGTAGTTTGTGAGTTTACGCTAAGGGATTTATAGAGTGGCATTTAATATTCTGAATCCTATTGATTATCTTTGCATCGCCTTAGGCGAATTTGGCATTTTTTGATGAGCGAATTTAACTATTTTAAGTGCTAATCCCAAAGGTGTTTCATAATATAAAAACAAAGAAGAAAAGAATATGAGTACAAAAACAATTGCTTACGTACCAAATAAGGTAAAAGATATGTCGCTTGCGGCTTGGGGAAGAAAAGAGATTGAATTAGCCGAAGCAGAAATGCCAGGTCTAATGAGTCTTAGAGAAGAATATAAAAATGAGCAACCTTTAAAAGGTGCACGTATTGCTGGATGTCTGCATATGACCATACAAACAGCAGTTTTAATAGAAACTTTGCAAGCCTTGGGTGCTGAGGTTACTTGGAGTTCTTGTAATATCTTTTCTACTCAAGATCAAGCAGCTGCTGCCATTGCAGATGCAGGTACAGCAGTTTATGCTTGGAAAGACATGACAGAAGAAGAATTTGATTGGTGTATAGAACAAACTTTATTTTTTGGAGAAGATCGCAAGCCATTAAACATGATTTTAGATGATGGTGGTGATTTAACCAATATGGTTTTAGATAAATATCCTCATTTAGCTGAAGGCATTAATGGTTTATCTGAAGAAACTACAACGGGTGTCCACAGACTTTACGAGCGTGTAAAAAATGGAACATTACCAATGCCAGCAATCAACGTCAATGATTCGGTAACTAAATCTAAATTTGACAATAAATATGGTTGTAAAGAATCTGCGGTAGATGCAATTCGTAGAGCAACAGATATTATGTTAGCAGGCAAACGTGTAACCGTTTGTGGTTATGGTGATGTTGGTAAAGGAACTGCGGCTTCTTTTAAAGGTGCAGGAAGTATTGTAACGGTTACTGAAATTGATCCTATCTGTGCTTTACAGGCTGCAATGGACGGTTTTGAAGTAAAGAAATTAGAAACTGTTGTTGGTAACTCTGATATTGTTATTACTACGACAGGAAATAAAGACATTGTTAGAGCTGAGCATTTTGAAGCTATGAAGGATAAAACCATAGTGTGTAATATTGGTCACTTTGATAATGAAATACAAATGGCTTGGTTGAACGAAAACCACGGCAATACTAAAGATACCATTAAGCCACAGGTTGATAAATACACTGTTGATGGAAAAGACATCATTATCTTAGCTGAAGGTCGTTTAGTCAACTTAGGTTGTGCAACTGGCCATCCAAGTTTTGTAATGAGTAACTCATTTACTAACCAAACCTTAGCACAGATAGAACTTTGGAAAAATGCTGATGCATACGGAAACGATGTCTATATGTTACCAAAGCATTTAGATGAAAAAGTAGCAAAATTACACTTAGAAAAAATTGGTGTTGAGCTTACTGAATTAGCAGAATACCAAGCTGATTATATTGGTGTTAAAGTTGAAGGCCCTTATAAGCCTGAACATTATCGCTATTAATATCATTCCTGCAACGGCAGGAATTTTATAAATTGAAACTAATATTATAAATTAACCCTCGCAGTCCCGATAACTATCGGGACGTGAGGGTTTTTATGCCTTCGATCAATTAACGGGAATACTCAAATGTTCTTTAAAAATCCAACGCTTTATCAATTTATGATTCGTTGTAATCTCTGCAAAAACATAAATATTAGAACCAAAACAAAGCGAGGTTTCTGCTAATTCTATCACAACTTTATCATCACAATAACTGGAGTGTAAAAAGTATAGTTCTTTATCTTTTATGAGAACATAACCAACATGATTATCGAGTCCAACGAAGTAAATCCCATCAGAATAGACTTTATTTACTTTATTTTTTAACTCTGTATATGTAAGATTTGAGTAAATTTTAAGTTCAGATTTAGCATGTAAAAGTTTAGCTTCATCTAAACCAGCAGCTTGTGCCATTTTATAGCGATTTAGATTAAATCCTAAACGTTTTAGAGTAGTAGAAACAAAATAACTACATGCAATTTCTCCATCATTAGGTATATTAGTATGGCCGTTAAAATCCCATTTGGTTTCATACCAATGAGGCACAATATCATTTAGTAATTTAGAGTAGATTTATTTTGATGCGCTATCAATAGCTTTGGTTTTATTTGAGTTATATAAATCTTTAAAATAGTTTTGGTCAGTTTTAATTTTATTGGTGATGGTTGTGTAATTACCTTTTGGTTTGAAGTTAATGTTCAATTTCAACGAATCTATTTCTAATTCTTTGGTCGCTTCTATTTTCACCTTTTCTTTATTAGTTTCAATTTTAATTGAAACGATTTCCTTTTCTTTTTCCGATTGACAATCAAAGGCTAGAAGAAGTAATAAGAGAACAGTAATTTTTGACATATAAGCTAAACGAAATCTCAACAGATTTAGTATCTTTCAAGTTATGCAACACCAATCTAAATTGCCAAATGTTGGCACTACAATTTTCACAGTAATGAGTGCTTTAGCTAATGAGTATAATGCACTGAACTTATCGCAAGGTTTCCCAAATTATCCGAGTTCTCAAAAGCTAAATGATTTGGTCACTGCAGCTATGAACAATGGTTACAACCAATATGCACCAATGGCTGGAAATTTAGATTTGCGTTTAGTCATTTCTAATAAATATGAGTTACTCTACAACTCTACCTACCATCCTGAAAAAGAAATCACAGTTACAGCTGGTGCAACTCAAGCAATTTATAATATTGTTTCAGCTTTTGTGAGACCAAACGACGAGGTTATTATTTTTAAACCAGCTTACGATTGTTACGAACCAGCTGTTGAAATTAATGGAGGAAAAGCAATTACGATTCAATTGTCTGCACCAGATTATAAAGTAAATTGGGAAGAAGTCGCTTCAAAAATAACGAGCAAAACCAAGATGATTATGATTAACTCACCTCATAATCCTAGTGGAACGATTTGGTCTGCGGCTGATATGTTACAACTTCAAAAGTTAACCAAAGACACTAATATCATCGTATTGAGTGATGAGGTATATGAGCATATAATTTTTGATGAAGAACAACATCAAAGTGTATGTCTATTTAAAGATTTAAAACAACGCAGTTTTATAACGGCTTCTTTTGGAAAGACATTTCACAATACAGGTTGGAAAGTTGGGTATTGTTGTGCACCAGAATACCTAATGTCTGAGTTCAGAAAAGTACATCAGTTTAATGTGTTTTCTGTAAATCATCCTGCTCAAAAAGGGATTGCAGATTACATGCAAGATGCGGAAACCTATTTAGGATTGAATTCATTTTTTCAGCAAAAACGTGATTTATTTCTAAGTTTAATTTCAGAATCTAGATTTAAGTTCAAACCCTCAAAGGGTACTTATTTTCAGGTTCTAGATTATTCTGAAATCACAGATGAATACGATTTAGATTATGCAAAGCGATTGACAAAGGAATTTAATATTGCTTCAATTCCGCTTTCCGTTTTTAATGAAAAAGGGAAAGATGATAAGGTACTTCGCTTTTGTTTTGCTAAAACTGACGAAACTTTGATTAAAGCTTCAGAAATTTTATGCAAAATTTAAGCCTTTATAAGTTACTTTTTGTAAATTCCTGTGTCTTATAGAAGAACATAAAAATTAAAAATATGAAATATTACATTATACTTTTATTCTTGGCATTTTCGTTAACATCATTTGCTCAAAAGGTTGAGAAAGATGGAAAAACATATGAAGTGAAAAAAGAAAAAATCTTCTTAGAGGGAGAAGATGTAACAGAAACGCTAAATCTTGAAGAAAAAATGGCCATTTTGAAAGAGGCAGCTGCCATTTCAGAAAAGTTAAAAATGGCCGATAAAGCTGAAAAAGAAGCCGAAAAGCTCGAAAAAGAGGCAAAAAAAGCTGAAAAGGCTCAAAAAAAGGCAGAAAAAGCGCAAAAGAAAGCTGAAAAGGAATTAAAGAAGAACGAGAAACTTCAAAAGAACTTTGAAAAAGCTCAAGGAAATCTTGAAAAGACCCAAAAGAAATACGAAAAGCTAAAAAAGAAAGGGAAATTATCTCCTGAAGATGAAAAGAAATATCTTGAAAAGCTTGAAAAACTGACTGAAAAGTTAGAAAAAGCAAAAAGCAAAATATAACCAATAAGTCGTTCGCTGAACGCTATTTTATTGTGCCATAAAGAAACTTAGAGACCGCTAATTGGTCTCTAACGCTTTTGTAAATGTTTGCATAAACGCTTCAATTTTTGAAGGCTCTAACCAACGTGTAACAATGACTATGTTTTGCGCCTTATCTATGATTATAAAATTACCTCCAAAACCAGCTGCATAATAGATATCCTCTGATACGTTTTCCCAATGCCTTGGTCCTTTTTTGTTTAACCACCACATGTAGCCATAATTTACATTTGGGGTGGAGGGGGTTGTCGCTTTTTTAATCCAGTCTTTGCTAATTATTGTTTCGTCTTTCCATTGGCCGTCATTCAGAAATAAGAGACCAAACCTTGCCATGTCTTCGGTAGAAATGAACAGACCAGCTCCAGAGTGTCCTCCACCTGTTACTGATTTCATTTTTAAACCATCTATGGTCGCCCACGCATTATCGTAACCAAACCATCTCCAAGTAGTTGAAGCTCCAATCTTGTCCATGAGATTTTCTTTAAGAACTTGCGGTAATGGTTTTCTCCATACTTGTAATGAGGAATATGCTAGCACATTAACTCGCACATCGTTGTATTCCATAAATGTTCCTGGTTCCTTCAGTTTTCTGTTTTTCCAATCATCTAAACCACCATTTCTTGGCGGACGGTCGGCCCAATCTTTTCCTCCCCAAATTTCTCCGGACCAATCAGAATTTTGTTGTAATAAATGTTCCCAAGTGATTTTAGAATTATGCTCACCGTCAAAAGTACCATCCCAAACATAATCTACAACTTTGTCGGTTTCGGATGATATTAGGCCTTCATCTACAGCTAAGCCTACAGTAGTAGATAAAAAGCTTTTTGTAACACTAAATGTCATATCGACACGCTTTGTGTCTCCCCATTTTGCAATGACGTAGCCGTCCTTTAATATCATTCCTGCAGGTCCACCTCTTTTCTTTGTTGGTCCTAAAATGTCATGAAAAGGTTCGCGTTCAAAACCTTTTAATATGGCGATTCTTAAATCTCTTGAGCCTGAATATTCATTGGCTTTAGCAAAATCTACGGCTTCATTTAATTTTATAGAATCAATGTTAAAAACGGTTGAAGACTTAGTTTCCCAATCAGCATTGCGTTCTGGAAAATAACTGATTTGTGCATTTAAGTTGTAACCAACAATTATGGTGAGGAATATAATTATAGTTAGTTTTTGATTCTTCATAAAGTGTTTCAAAATTTTAAGCTTTAAAATACATATTTAATTTCAATTACATTTTATTATTGTAATTTTAATCTATGCAAAATCAACTCAAAGTCGCTTTAATACAGGCCAACTTAGTTTGGGAAAACCCGAATGAAAATAGACGTTTACTAAACAACAAGGTCGATGCTATAAAAGATGGTGTTGATATAATTATTTTACCAGAAATGTTCACCTCTGGTTTTACGATCAATGCTTCTGAAGTTGCTGAAACCATGGATGGTGAAACTATTTCTTGGCTTAAGACCAAAACTAAAGAAAAGAATGCTGTGATTATCGGCAGTTTAGTGATTTCTGAAGACAATAATTATTACAATCGATTAGTATGTGTTGAACCTTCAGGACAGATTACGCACTACGATAAGCGACATACATTTACTCTAGCTGGAGAGCACAAAGTTTATACAGCAGGTAATGAAAAAGTAATTATCAATTATAAAGGTTGGGAAATCTGCCCGCTTATTTGCTATGATTTGCGCTTTCCGGTTTGGGCTAGAAATGTGGAGAGTTATGACCTTTTACTCTATGTTGCTAATTGGCCTAAAGTAAGAGTTAACGCTTGGGATGCGCTTTTAAAAGCAAGAGCTATTGAGAATATGGCTTATTGTATTGGTGTGAATAGAGTAGGACTAGATGGTAATAATCACGAATATTCGGGACACTCTGCTGCTTATGATGTCTTGGGACATAGGATAGATTCTACTCCTGAGAATAAAGAAGCCACTGAAATTGTTGTTTTAGAGAAAGATCATATCAAAAAATATCGTGAAAAGCTTAATTTTTTAAGTGATAGAGATGATTTTAATCTAGTAGAATAAATTCAATAATCTGATCAAAATTAGATCGTGTTTCATCAATTAGAGGTGAATAACTAACACGCTCAGGTTGGATGCCTAGAAGATAATTTCCTGTATCATATTTGCCATTTCCATTAGTATCATATATAACACGCAAAGCATATTGTCTAGGTGATAAATCGGTAAAATCTACTACAGGAGATTCAGTTGCATATTTTTCATATAAAACAACACCTCTGTCATTGACTAATTGAACAATTAATGGAAGTTGAGCATTCCTCAGATTAACTCTTATATTACCATATTCCGATTTCATTTTTGTTCTAAAAGAATAATTTAGAGTGTCTTTATTACTGCCTTCATAGAAATCAGTGAAAGTCTCTGGTAACATAGTGAAGAGATATTTTTGACCTTCTTGTTTGTCTAAAAGCAATTTGTATCGGTTAAAAATAGAATCATATTCTACTTTAAACGGAATAAATAATGAATCCTTGTCAATCAGTTTAATTTTTGAGGTGTCAATTTTGGTAAATGGAATATTGCCTTGAAGTGTAAAATCTTGGTCAAAATTTAATGTACCTTTTGTTATAGCTGATATTTCAAGTGAATCTGCTTTCAGTGCTCTAAAACGGTGTTTAAAGGTGTCAATGTATTTTTCATTAGTAACTATGAAGAAAGTAGTGTCAATTTCAAATTTTGGCTTATACCAATAGTGTAGTGTATCTTTTTCAGCGTCTTTTACAATACGAGTGTCATAACCTTCTGGTGTTTCTCCTAAAACCTTAATCCGCATAGATTTATAATCACCTTCATATGGGAAAATGATTTTGGTTTCACCATCTTGTTTTGGTTTTACAGCTTTAAAATTTACCTCTTCATTAAATAAGGTCAGTTTGTAAGATGAGTCTGTTGGTACGGTAATAAATTCTTTTTTAAACCCTATTTTGTCTTCTTTTTGGTCAAACTTATAATTACTGTTTTTGTCCTTTAAAGCGACTAGTTTATACTTTCCAGCTTTAATATTATCAATACTAAAGCTCGTAAGACTGTCTAAAGTATTGGTAATATATCTTGGTTTTTCTTTATAAACGAGGGAGTCTGTGTAGATTGAATCTACCTCGTATAACATTACTGAAACAAATGTATCTGGCTCTTCTAACAAAGCATCTTCTACAAATCCTTTAACAGAAAGCGAATCAATAGTATCTCCTGTAGAAAATACGTATCGGTAGTAAGGATAAGGATTCCCTTCATTATTATCGACTATACTTTCGCCAAAATTAAAGGCATAAGTGGTATTGGCTTCTAAAGTATCCTTTATTTTAATGGAAATGTAATTACTCGCCACGGACATTGGAGTCACAACAGGATCTATATCCATTGGTGGAGAAACAATGAGCTGTTTACGCAGATCTTTTACTTTTACAAGTTCATTGAAATAAATTCTAATCTCATCTCCTTTAAAATTAGTAGAAAAATTTTCAGGTATAGATTGCGTAATAACTGGTGGTTCTATGTCTTTTTCGCCACCATTTGGATTACCACGATTAGCACAACTCGCAACGATAATAGCAATACAAACAAAACTTAAAATTCGCATTAAAGGTAAACGCATCTACATAAAATAATTTAGCACAAAGAAACAATATAATTTAGTTAGAAACGAAAAATTTAATCTGCAATTGCCATCGTAGCAAGACTTAACTTAATATTATCAATTTTTAACAAAACTGAAGCACAGGTTTCTACAGTTGCGCCAGTTGTAATTATATCATCTACCAATAAGATATGTTTTCCTTTTAGAGATTCTTTTTCTGTAATACTGAATATGGCACCATCATCATTCCAACGTGTTAATCGACCTTTAAAAACTTGTGTCTGCGTAGATTTAGTTTTCACTAAAATAGTGTCATTATAGTCTGCTTTTATAGCTTTAGCAATTTCTTTACCAAATTTAGCAACTTGGTTATAGCCTCGTTTTCTCAGCTTTGTTTTATATAGTGGAACAGGAATAACAACATCAATAGCTTTGTATGCATCAATAGTGCTGAGTTCAGATCCTAACCATTTACCCAAAAACCCACTGATTTGCTCATGCCCTCTATATTTTAAATTATGAAGTAATTGTTGCACAATTCCTTTTTTAGAAAAGTGCAGTAGTGCAGTTGCATTTTCTAGTTTCACGCGCCCAAAAACTATTTTTTTAACGGCATCAGAACTATCATTGTGAAAATTAGTAATTGGTAATTGATGTCTGCAAAATATGCATACTACATCTTCATTATCGTTTAAAACATTGTTACATGCTTCGCAGACCTTAGGAAAAAACAAGTTCAACAAGTTTATTATCATTTAATCGATTAAAATAAAATTACACTACAATTAACTTTAATTTCGCATTAAATTAAGAAAATTAATAATGATAGTTAGTCCTCATATATTTAACTACAGATTAATTATAAGTTCTTTATTGGTCGTTTTAACTGTTTTAGGAATATATAGTTTCGCAAACTATAAATCCATTCAATCGTACGAGGAGTTTTTAAAACAAGAAAAATCTTTGATAGAAAATGAACTATCTGAGATGTTGACAAGTTATGACGAACTAAGTGAAGATTATAGTTTTATGGATAGGCAGCTCCTTGAAGCAAAGCTAGAAACGAAGAATGCTTTAGATTCCTTGAAACTGTTAAAAGGTGATTTATCAATCATTACTAAATTTAAAGATCAACTAATAGTTTTAAAATCTAAGAGTAAAGTACTGCTAAGTACTATAGATTCTCTTAATACAGTTAATAGTAAATTAGAGAATGAGAAGCGCTATGCTTTGAATTCCTTAAAAAAGAAAACTGTTGCAATTAACAATTTAGAAGAAACTAATGACTTGCTAAATAAAACTATTCATAATGCAGCAATTTTAAAAGCTGTTAATCTAAATGCACAAGCTTATAAATTAAGGTCAGGTAAAAAAAGATATACAGAAAGGGCTAAACGTGCTAATACCATAGACGTCTGCATTACCTTAACTGAAAATCCTTTAACAGAAAAAGGAAGAAAAGATGTATATGTACAGATTGTGAACCCAGAAGGTAATGTAGTATCAGATAAAGGTGAGGTTGTTTTTGGGAATTCGTCTTTAATTTACAGTAAAAAAGAAGTTGTTAATTACAACAATAAAAATTTAGAAATCTGCACTACGATTAAAGCAGATAAGGAAGATCAACCCTTCGTAAAGGGGTATTATTTTGTCAATGTCTTCCATGAAAACATTAAGCTTGGCAGTACAAGTATAAAATTAAAATAAAGTAACTATATAATTTTTTGAAAACCGCTCTGTTAATCAGAGCGGTTTTTTATTTTTGCAGCATGGCAAACGACGATAAATTCAAAAAAGTAATCTCTCACGCTAAAGAGTATGGTTACGTGTTTCAGAGTAGTGAAATCTACGATGGACTTAGCGCAGTGTACGATTATGCTCAAAACGGAGCGGAACTAAAGAAAAACATACGTGATTATTGGTGGAAAGCCATGGTGCAGATGCATGATAATATAGTAGGTATTGATGCCGCAATATTTATGCATCCAACAACTTGGAAAGCTTCTGGACACGTTGATGCCTTTAACGATCCTCTAATTGATAATAAGGATTCTAAAAAACGCTACAGAGCAGATGTCTTAGTCGAAGATTATTGTGCCAAAATTGAAGCTAAAATAAATAAGGAAATTGCAAAGGCTGAAAAACGCTTTGGAGATGCTTTTAGTAAAGAAGAATTTGTTTCTACAAATGGCAGAGTTCTTGGTTACCAAGAAAAAATTGATACTATTCTTAAGCGTTTAGGGCAATCTTTAGAAAAAGAAGATTTAGCTGATGTAAAAGCATTGATTGAAGAATTGGGAATTGCAGATCCTCTATCTGGAAGTAAAAACTGGACAGACGTAAAGCAATTCAATTTAATGTTTGGCACCAAGTTAGGAGCTTCTGCTGATACAGCAATGGATTTGTACTTACGACCAGAAACAGCGCAAGGTATTTTTGTCAATTTCTTGAATGTTCAGAAAACCGGACGTATGAAAATTCCTTTTGGTATAGCACAAACAGGAAAGGCTTTTAGAAATGAAATTGTGGCAAGGCAATTTATTTTTAGAATGCGTGAGTTTGAACAAATGGAAATGCAGTTTTTTATTAAACCAGGTACTCAGAAAGAATGGTTTGACTATTGGAAGGATACTAGATTGAAGTGGCACAAATCACTTGGTTTAGGTGAAGCGAACTACCGTTTTCATGATCACGAAAAATTAGCGCACTACGCTGATGCTGCTACTGATATTGAGTTTAAGTTTCCATTTGGATTTAAGGAATTAGAAGGAATTCACTCGCGTACAGACTTTGATTTAAAGCAACATGAAGAATACTCAGGAAAAAAATTACAGTATTTTGATCATGAGGTTAATGAGAGCTATACTCCGTATGTGTTAGAAACATCTATTGGTTTAGATCGTATGTTCTTGGCTGTATTTTCAAACTCATTAGTTGAAGAAGAACTAGAAAACAATGCAACTAGAACAGTTTTAAAATTACCAGCAGTTTTAGCGCCGACAAAAGCAGCCATTTTACCTCTTGTAAGAAAAGATGAAGCATTAACATCGATGGCAAAACGTATAGTCGATGATTTAAAATGGGAATTTAATGTTACATATGACGAGAAAGATGCCGTGGGAAGACGTTATAGAAGGCAAGATGCCAACGGAACACCTTTTTGTATTACTGTTGACGGAGAAAGTATTGAAAATAATACAGTTACGATTCGTCACAGAGATACAATGGAACAAAAGCGTGTGAATATTGAAGACTTAAAAGATTTGATTAAAGCAGAAGTTGATGTAAAGCATTGGCTGATGCGAATGAAATAACAACTGAATATTTTAGATAAATTATAAGACCCATGCAAAAGGCTTGGGTCTTATTTATATGTAGTAGTATTTAAAATCTATATCCTACACTAATACCAAATTTGCCTACCAAATCCCAATCGCTTTCTTCATTATTAAATAGGTTTCTTGCAATTCCATAATTCACTTCGCCAAAAAAACCACCATTAGTTATCCATTTTCCACCCAAACCAATACCTAAGGCAAAGTCGGTGACAAAATTCTCATCATCATCTTCAAAAAACAAAATATCTATATCTCGTTCAATACGATTGAGCATTCCAAATCCTTCTAAGAAAAATCCACCCGCATATTTTTTACCAAAATAGTATCTATAATATGGCGACACAAAATATTCAATATCATCTTTTAGTTCTTCATCATAAGCTACAAAAGCGCTAATTCCTATTCCAGAGTAATTATTCAAAAGGTACTCATAACCTACTTCAACGGCACCGACTACTAACATAATAGCATTAATTTTAACTTCATGTTCACCAAACTTTTTTAAATCATCTGTCCCTTCCTCTTGAGCATTAAGATTAAAGACTGAACAAAACATAAGTAGTAATAAAATTATATTTTTCATAAAAAGTTGTTTTATATTAATTTTTAAAATCGATACCCAAAATTAACACCGAACCTAAGCTCGATATTATCTAAATAGTTGGTGTCAAAACTCCCTAAATTTCTTGCAATATCACCATTAAGCGTTAAGGTGAATTTATTATTGAACATCCATTTGTGTCCAATACCAAAGCCTGCAGAAAATCCTCCAACATCGTATTTAAATTGATCTTCAACTGTACTATCTAAAACACTATCATAATAGTAATAATCTCTAACCGTTACCTGACCAGTTCTTAGTTTTATTTGAGGATAAAAGAAAAAACCAGCATGATCTTTTTCTTTTGAAAAATAGACAAGATATGCTGCTTTTACACTAAAAGCAGTACTTTCTTCTATGTAACCAGCATCGTAATATCCATAAGTATCAAAGAAATTAGCACCTATAAAAAGAGATTGATTTTTGTCGAATAGTCGTTCATAATTCACATTTAGAGTTCCAGCAACTACCAAATCTAATAGATTTGTAGAAATTTCGGATTGTTTAGGTAATTCATCTGACGATTCTTGAGCATTCATAGCGAATACCGAAAACAGCATCAATGCTGCAAATAGAGAGTTTTTCATATTGATTGTTAAATTGATTAAAAGATTGTTGCATAATCACAACAATTGTACCACTAAGATGAGAAACCATCAAAAAGGTTGCGTTAAAGAAAACATAAATTAAAAATAAGCCTTTAACTGAACGGTTCCTGTATGGATTGTTTTAGAGGTTTCGGTTTTTCTACCAAAGTAGTTAAGATTTAAATCAAGAAACTTAGTTAATTTTTTCTGTGCCAATAAACTCCATGTAAAGTTTTTTCCTGGTTGTAGACCTTCGAGCATCTGATAAGCCACTGGAGTATTAGCATTACCTTCAAATTCGTTCTGAAAAAAGTTGAATTCGCCTGTCAACGCAATTTTTTGAGCATTGTTGTAAGTGAATGATAAGCCATAATTATTCTGTGCCAATGATTCTAAACTTCCAATAGTATTTTCTTTTGATGTATACTGATAAAAAACATCAAACTGTGCATTTTCGTTAAACAAATAAGATAATTTTGGTTGAAATCTAGTTTCATCAATATTATAATTTCTGTTAGCAAAATTCTCACTTGTACTTTCATCACTTCCTAAGCTGACTAATGCGTTTGCAAGCCAATTAGTTGCAAATTTATGATTGAAATTAAATTGATGATTAGTGAGTATATTTTCTTGGAATCCTATTGATAAAAGATTACGACTTGTATTGGTTAAAAATGTATACGATGCTGTATAGCGTTGTTTCCCTCGGTTGTAAAACAAAACATTACGTACGGAATTGTTTAATGCTAACTGATTTTCTTCGTCGTCTTTAAATGGATTGAGGTTAAAATTATTGCCTTCGCGCTTTATTTTTGTATCTATTAAATACGAGGTTTGATTGTAAAAATGAGAGAAAAACTTTTTGGTTTTATCTTTAGATGTACTCCATTGTTGTGGATTGATGGTCAGTGTTTGGCTTAATCTATTCTGATGTGTTCTTACAAAAACCTGATTGGGTAATAAGACTCTTATAAAACTTCCTTGATCTGCAAATTGAGCTATTTCGAATTCATTGAGCTCTTGTATATTATTTCCATTATAATCTATCCAAGTATAAGCTCCTTGTCCAGCTTCAACTTCAATATATGTAAAATCTTGTTGAGGTAAGGTTCCCGAATTGGTTTCAAAGTTGGTGTTCCAAATGATTAAGTTATTAAAGAGCTTCTGATTAAAACTTAGTCTACTATTTAAGCTTTGCTCATTTTGGGTGGTTTCATCTTCAGCCTTCAAATCTCTATAATTAACAAATAACTGAAGATTGGTGTTCGTATTCTGAATTAATCGTGATTTTAAATAATACGTATCTGAGCTATTCACACGTTCAATGGTATTGTTTCTCAAACTATCATTAAATCGTTTGATGTATCCCACTTCTGCAAATACTTTAGTACTATCGCCAATACCTATGAAAGCTTCGTAAGCATTAAATTTTTGACTTAAAGGAGTTAAAGAATCTGTAGCTATTACCCGTTGCTCATTTTCTTCAGTTGCAAGCTTTACTCCAGCCCATTTCTTATTTTTACCATAAACGATTCTGTTAAAAGACCTCAAAAATGTAGAACGGTTTATAGTGCTTTGATTATTTAAAAAACTGGATTTTGAAAAAATTCTAAAATCACCGAGACGCAAATTAGCAGTGACGTTATGTCTGTAACCATTAAAATTGTCAGAATAATTGAGGTGCTCAAAATTGTAAGAGGCTGTTCCCTTTTTAGAATGTGATAATTGCAAACCAGACGTCAATAATAACTGATTTCCAAAGTTGAAATTTCCTTGATTGTTTTCTGAAGTATCTAAGTTCCAATCACGATTAAATTCTGCTCTATATAATCGTTGAATAGTTCTAAAATCCTTTTGAATAAAATCAGCATCTACTAAGGCTGATAAATTCCAAAGACTATCTGATTGAATCACCTTTTGTTTTACTGTTAACTTCCCTGCAAAACCATCATTATTGTTATCATCTAAACTAGAGAATAAATTTTCATCATTCTTACTGCCAGCCAATTCAAAAAAGATATCTGTTTTTTCAGTGGGTTGATAACGACCATTCAAAACAGCAATTTGTAATCGTTCTGGAGCAATTAATTGCGTAATGGGCTCATAATTACCTTGAGGCACTCCAGCAATTGGGGCAACATATTCAAAAATATTACTTATAGCAGTATCATTACTCAATACATAATTCCCTTGGTTAACACCTACCAGAGTAAAACGCACACTAAATAATTCGTCCTCAGGATCATTTGAGAATACAAAAATTTCCTCGGTGCCAATAAGTTCTTTTCGGTACAGAATTCGATTTTCTGAATACGATTGTGCTGTTGCCGATGGCGCAGCCATCAGAGTCGTATCATCTCCTGCATCTGCTAGAATTTGTGTTTGATCAGTAGACAGATTTTGTTGTAAAGGCTGATTTTTCGCATCGCTTTCAGAATATACAGAGACATTTAAACTTAGTTTTTCAGTGTTATACCTTCCACCTCCAAAAACAGTGAATCGCGAATAGTTTCGCTCACTAAACTGATAATCTACTGTAATTCGCATTTCGGAAGTAATAGGAAAAGTAGAATTAAAAATTAGTTCACCAGCATTATAATCAATGATATAATCATTGTTTTCGCCACGTTCTAATGGCACTCCGTTGACGTAAACCGTTTCACTACCAGAAACAATAAGCACAAACAATTCGTTATTTGGTCCACGAAGTTTGTATGGACCTTGGTTTCCTTCTTGCGCTGTAAATTGCGTCGTAGTCCATTGGCCTCTCACCAAAGCTCCGGAGGCAAAAACTGAGGTCTTATCGCTTAAGTTCGCATTAACCAATAAACCTTGTACGCGCTTAGAAAAATTGGCGAAATAGCTGTTTGTATTCACCAAGTCTATATCACCTGCGCGTATATTCCAATCATCACTAAATAGTTCTATAAATACTTGGTCAAATTCATCGAGGCGTTGCGAATAGCCACTTTCTTGGAGTGGTATATTTGCATCTTGTATAGAAGCCCTAAGCGACACTTTATCACTCAATTTTCCGGAAATCTGCAAATCTAATTCACTATTCAACACTGAATTTTGGTTATTACCAATGGTAACACCTCTCGAGATACTGCCAGAAGTCGTTAAACCATCAAAAGGTGTAAACGTATTGCGTTTATTGGTGTTTTCGAGCCTATATAGTTGCTGAAAGTCAGAAGGTCTATCCACAATAACCTTATCATCTAATTGTTTGTAAACTTGAGTAATAAACTTTGGGTAACGCAAATATTCTATTTGAATCGTATCTAAATCCATAGGTTGTTTAAACTTCAATAATGCCTTAGCAAAATCTATAGAGTATAATGCTGAATCTAAAACTTTATTGTTTTTAGTTTTTACTACGAATTTTGAAGGGTTGATACTAACAGAATCAATAAGAATTGAGTCTTTCACTGCGATACGTTTCTTAATATAATTCGTAGAATTCTCTTGGGAAAAACCCAAAATAGAACTTAGAATTAAAAGAAAAAGTAGCGTATTCTTCATGTAGAATAATAACTGTTTTGAGCCTGAAATATTTTATCGTTAAAAGCAGTATAAAAATATAGGGTAAAAGTACAGTATTATTTAATTTAGCGGTTAATCAGAAAATAACGAAATGAAAATAGTATCATACAATGTCAACGGTATAAGAGCAGCGATAAACAAAGGATTTATTGATTGGTTAAAAGCTACTGATCCCGATGTTATTTGTCTGCAAGAAATTAAGGCTATGGAAGACCAGCTCGATCTCGATTTGTTTACAGATGCTGGTTATAAATTCAATTATTGGTTTAGTGCACAGAAAAAAGGGTATAGTGGAGTTGCACTTTTGTGCAAAAAAGAACCTAATCATATAGAATTTGGTACAGGAATAGAGTCTATGGATTTTGAAGGTAGAAATATTAGAGCAGATTATGATGGAGTTTCCGTTATGAGCATGTATTTACCATCTGGAACTAATGACGCAAGATTGGCACATAAATTTGAATATATGGACTTAATTCATGATTATTTGAATAACCTACAAAAAGAAAAGCCCAATTTAGTGGTATGTGGTGATTATAATATTTGTCATGAAGCCATTGATATTCACAACCCAAAAATGAAAGGTGTTTCGGGTTTTTTGCCCGAAGAACGTGAATGGTTAGGTAATTTTATTGATAGTGGATTTACAGATAGTTTTAGGTATTTGCATCCAGAACGCCAAGAATATTCATGGTGGAGTTATAGAGCTAATGCCAGAGCAAATAATAAGGGATGGCGATTAGATTATGCTATGGTTAGTAAACCTTTACAAGAAAAAATAAAACGAAGCGTTATACTCACTGAAGCAGTTCATAGCGATCATTGTCCTATTTTACTAGAATTAGATTTGTAAATTTATAATCAATATAAAAAACATGATTAAAAAACTTTTATTATTAGCACTTACTCTTACGTTATCCACCTCTTGTGTGTCCAAAAAAATATATACAGACCTTGAGGATAAATATGCAGAGTTAATAAAGGAAAATCGTATCTTAAATGATGATATGCAATCGCTATCCAAGAGCAATACTAAACTTTCAAATGATTTAGATCAATTACAATCAACTTATGCTAAAGCTATAGCTGATAGAGATAAATTACAAAGTGATTATAATGCCGCCAAATCAAATCTTGAAACACTGAAAGCGTCCTATAAAGCTTTAGAAGAAAATAGTTCTGCATCTATTGCTGCGAATTCTAAGAAAAACAGAGAGTTATTAGCGCAACTAGAAGCAAAAGAGCAAGCATTAGCAACGGAAAGTGAGCGTTTAAATACGTTAAAGAAAGAATTAGAAAGTCGTTCAAAACGTGTAGCTGAGTTAGAAAATGTAATAGCAAGTAAAGATGCTGCAATGCGCCAACTAAAAGACGCAATCTCCAAAGCATTAACTAATTTTGAGGGGAAAGGGCTAACCGTTGAGCAACGCAATGGTAAGGTTTATATTTCTATGGAAAATAAGTTGTTGTTCGAATCTGGAAGTTGGTATGTTGGAGCACAAGGAAAGCAAGCGGTTAAACAATTAGGCGATGTTTTGGCTGAAAATCCTGAGATATCAGTTTTAATTGAAGGTCATACAGATAATGTACCTTACAAAGGCAATGAGCAACTCAGCGGTAATTGGGATTTATCTGCAAAGCGTGCAACCGCAATTGTAAATATTCTAAGAGAAAATAATGCTATTAACCCGGAAAATTTAACAGCTGCAGGTCGTGGTGAATTTGCACCAATTGCGTCTAATGCTACCACAGAAGGAAAAGCAAAAAATAGACGAATCGAAGTAATTTTAACACCAAAATTAGATGAGATTTCTAAGTTGTTGAATGAGATATAACAAATTCCTGCGTAGGCAGGAATCTCATCAATTAAAGACTTAACATATATTTAGACCTTTTGAGTTTTATAAAGCTGAAAGGTCTTCTTATTTTTGTGTTTCAAATTTTCTGTCAGGTTGCGCTAAGTCGAAACCTATATTGAAATTAAAGTTTAACCATTAAAAATATTCCTGCCTTCGCCGGAAAAACTATGAAATACACTTCACTACCAAACACAGATATAAAAGTTAGTAAAATATGCCTTGGCACTATGACTTGGGGAAACCAAAACACTCAAGACGAAGGCTTTGCTCAAATGGATTTAGCATTAGATAAAGGCGTTAATTTCTTTGATGTTGCGGAGCTTTATCCTGTGCCAGCAAATGCAGAAACTTATGGGGAAACTGAACGCATAATTGGAAACTGGTTTACAAAAACGGGAAATAGAGATAAAATCGTACTCGCATCCAAAATTGCTGGACCTGGAGATTATACAGCACATATTAGAACCAATGGTTTTAGTAAAGAAGCATTAAATGAAGCTGTGAATAATAGCTTAGAACGACTTAAAACGGATTATATAGATTTGTACCAATTACATTGGCCTGAGCGCGAAACCAATTATTTTGGAGTGCGTGATTATAAGCACAACTCAAAAGATAAATGGGACGATAATTTTAATGAAATACTACACAACTTAGATGAAATTATTAAATCAGGTAAAATAAGACAAGTCGGCATTTCTAATGAAGGAGCTTGGGGAACCATGCGTTATTTAGAAGAATCTAAAATGCATAATTTACCAAGGATGATTACCATCCAAAATGCGTATTCTTTATTATGCAGACAATTTGAAGGAGATACAGCAGAAGTGGCGCACAGAGAAAACATTGGGTTATTAGCCTATTCACCATTAGGAAATGGAGTGTTATCCGGAAAATATATAAAAGGTACTGCAGCAGATAACGCCAGATTAAAGTTATTTCCAAGATTTGCACGTTTTAGTAGTGAGGAATGCACCGAAGCGACGAAGCGTTACATGAAAATAGCAGAAGAGAATAATATGACGATAGCGCAAATGTCCTTAGCTTTTGTAAATGAACGCCCATTTGTAACCAGCAATATTATTGGTGCGACTAGTATGGAACAGCTAGAAGAAAACATAGACAGTATTAGTATCTCATTATCAGAAGATGTTATGAAAGCTATTAATGCTGTGCATGCTGAAATACCTAATCCTGCGACGTAATTTTATATCTTAATCTGTCTATTAATCTGCTGTTGTAAGGAAATAAAAGTCTCAGTTCTAGAAACCCCTTTTATACTCTGTATTTCAGAATTAAGCACATGCATTAAATGCTCATTATCTTTGGAAAGAATTTTAATAAAGATACTCCAATGACCTGTGGTATAATGACATTCTATAACTTCAGGAATTTTTTGTAATTGTTTAACAGCTTCTGGGTTACTGACCGCTTTATCCAAATAAACACCCACAAAAGCCATAGTCGTATAGCCTAAAACTTTTGGGTTTATAATAAACTTAGAACCAGCTAATAAGCCAGACTTTTCTAACTTTTTTAGACGTTGATGGATCGCAGCTCCAGAAATACCGACATTACGAGCAATTTCAAGAATTGGAGTTCTGGCGTCTGACATTAGTGCTCTAAGTATCTTTTTGTCAATACCATCGATGTAAATCCCTTTATCGTTAACCTTCATATTCAATTTGGTTTAAATCTGAAAGTAAAAATAGTAAAACGATTTCAATATGATAGTTTATTGAGCTAAAATTGAAGTTCAAATGTTAAGTGGATTGTATCCTAAATAAGGGACTTCCTTCTCATTAAAAATGACTCCATAGTCTTTTAATTCCTCTAAAATAGGAGTATATACTTCTTTAGTAATCGGAATTTGAACACCAGGAGTTGTAATCTTTTCATTCAAAATATCTAAAGTGGCCATAGCGACCGGTAAGCCAACAGTTTTAGCCATCGCTGTATAGGTTTGATCTTCACCAACAACAACCATAGTAGCATCAATTTGATGTTTTTCTCCATTGAGTTCATAGCCAAACTTATGGTACATCACAATCATATCTTTATCGTCTGCACTTAGTGTCCAGCTATCCATTAATATTTTTTGAAGAATTTGAGCAGGTGTTGCTTTATCTAATTCTACCCTTTTATTAGGATTGAAAATGTCTAATTCTAAAAACTTATCCCAAACGATATCGTCTTGATCAATTTTTAAGGCATGTCTGAATTTTAACTCTACTGAATCCGTTGGGCTATAGGGTAAAAAGGCATTGACAAAATCGCGATAGCTCATGTTTATACTATCGTCAATTGTATAGCTGTCATCTGTCATACCTAATTGAACAAATACATGCCAAGCTCTACTAAAACCAACACGTCGTATAGTACCTCGATATAAAGTTTTAACATTGTCTAACCCATAAACATGCTGGTATTTTAATGAGTCCCTATTTGCATAGGCTTCAAAACGACCGTAACCTTCTACATCCAAAAATTCTGTACGTCTAAATAGGCGATCGTATGGAATATATTTAAATTGGCTTTCTTGTAAAAATTTTGCGGTTCCACCTTGTCCCGCAATAACTACATTTCTTGGGTTCCAAGTGAATTTATAATTCCAGAGGTTATTATCACTTTCAGGTGCTACTAAACCGCCCGTAAAGGATTCAAACAAAATCATTTTACCACCATTATCTCTAATGCGATCAATAACTTGCATAGCACTCATATGGTCAATACCAGGATCTACTCCAATTTCATTCATAAAAATGAGACCATTAGATTTAGCATCTTTATCTAAAGCCTGCATTTCTTTGCTCACATAAGAAGCAGTAACCATATGTTTTTTATAAGTTATACAATCTTTAGCAACTTCGATATGAAAACGAGCAGGTAGCATTGAGACTACGATATCAGATTTTTTTACGGCAGAAATCCTAGACTCAGAATTAAATACATCTAAACGAATGACTTCAGTATTTGGGCGAGAACCAACTAGCTCTTTTGCATTCTCAATATTAAGATCACCAATTGTAATGTGAAGGTTTTCAGATTGAGATTTATCTAACAAATATTTTATGAGGTATGATGACGATTTTCCCGCACCAATGATTAAAATCTTTCGCATTATAATTAGTTTTGCAATACACGAATGTAATAAATCCTAAAGGGATTATAAACCAAAATAACAGTTTAATTATGAACAAAAAATTATTAATTACAGGATCTGTTTTAGGGATTTTGGGTATTATTTTAGGTGCATTTGCAGCTCATGGGTTAGAGAAATTAATTGATAGTGATGCCATTAAGTCTTTTGAAACCGGAGTACGTTATCAACTCTATCATGCGTTTTTGCTTTTAATTCTTGGTAGCTCATCATTCTTGAGTCTAAAATCAAAAAATATAATACTTTATTTAGTGATTTTTGGTTTGGTTTTCTTTTCGGGTTCAATATATGGTTTAGCTACAAATTCATTGTCAAGCTTTAATTTTAAGACGATTGCAGTGATTACACCAGTTGGTGGTTTATTATTAATTTCCACCTGGATTGTGATGTTAATCGACATTATAAGAAACAAGGTCGATTAATGTTAATCAAAGGTGTTGTTTCCAAATAAAATTTTACTTTTGCAGCACTAAACAACACTAAAATTATGGCAAACCATACGCAATCAGCGAAAACGATTTCGTTGGATCAATATGGCATTAAAAATGCACAGATTCATTATCAGTTAGAGCCAGCGAAGCTTCAGGCTATTACTTTAGAAAAAGGAATGGGCAAGGAAACTTCAAACGGAACTTTAGCAATTAATACAGGGAAATTTACTGGTCGTTCGCCAGAAGACCGTTTCCTAGTAAAAGATGAATACACCAAAGACAGAATTTGGTGGGGAAAATCTAACAAAGGAATTTCACCAGAACATTTTGATTATTTACAAGGTGAAATTGAAAGCTATTTAAGTGGTAAGGAATTGTTTGTAAGAGACGGTTATGTCTGTGCAGATTCTAGTTATAAAATGAATGTTAGAACTGTAACAGAATATCCTTGGTCTAATATGTTCGTTTATAACATGTTCTTAAGACCTGAGGAATCAGAACTAGAAAATTTTGAAGAAGAATGGTTAGTATTATGTGCACCAGGATATGAATGTCCTAATCCAGAAGAGCACGGCTTAAGACAGGGTAACTTTTCAATATTAAATTTTACTAAAAAAATTGCACTTGTTGGTGGCTCTGCATATACTGGAGAAATGAAGAAGGGTATTTTTACAGCTTTGAATTTTATACTTCCTGTAGAAAAAAATGTATTGCCAATGCACTGTTCGGCAAATGTTGGTGAAAACGGAGAAACAGCTATCTTTTTTGGCCTTTCTGGTACTGGAAAAACAACGCTTTCTACAGATCCTAACCGAAAATTGATAGGTGATGATGAACACGGTTGGACAAAAGAAGATACCGTTTTTAATTTTGAAGGTGGTTGTTATGCTAAAGTGATAAATCTGTCTCAAGAACAAGAGCCAGAGATTTATGCAGCTATAAAAAAAGGAGCTATTCTAGAAAATGTCATCATGGATGATAATGGCAATGTAGATTTTGAGGATACTTCCATTACCCAAAATACAAGAGTAAGTTATCCAATTTACCATATCGAAAATATTAAGACACCTTCAATTGGTAAAAACCCAAAGAATATATTTTTCTTAACGGCAGATGCCTTTGGAGTTTTACCTCCTATATCTAAGTTAACACCTAGTCAGGCAGCCTATCATTTTATTTCTGGTTACACGGCTAAAGTTGCTGGTACAGAGGCAGGAGTTGTAGAACCAGTGCCAAGTTTTTCGGCATGCTTTGGTGCCCCATTTATGCCATTGCACCCAACAGAGTATGCTACAATGTTAAGTAAAAAGATGTTAGAAGCTGGTGTTAATGTATGGTTGGTGAATACAGGCTGGACAGGTGGTCCTTATGGAGTAGGCACACGTATGAAATTAAAATACACACGTGCGATGATTAATGCAGCCTTAAATGGGGATTTAGGATTGTATAATTATGATGAATATCATATTCATTCTGTGTTTGGTGTTGCACAACCTAGAACTTGTCCTGGTGTACCAACAGAAGTATTAAGTCCAAGGTCAACATGGAATGATGATGAGGCGTATTACAAAATGGCCTTTAAACTCTCTAACGCGTTTAGAGAAAACTTTAAAAAGTTTGAGTCTTACGCATCTGAAGAAATAAGACGTGGAGGTCCTCAGCGTTATGCCTTTTAAGGATTAACACATATAAAATAAAAAAGCGATTCTAAATTTAGAATCGCTTTTTTATATCGTTTATTTTTTTCAACTATTTTCCTTTATTCACAGCATCAATATACTTCTGTAAAGCCATAGTCATAGAAGGCGTTTCTGGTGTTGGTGCAGCAATATCTACACGCAGTCCTTTTTCCTTCACAGCATTTACTGTAGTATTTCCAAATACAGCAATACGTGTTTCGTTTTGCTTAAAATCTGGAAAGTTATGAAATAACGATTCTATACCAGAAGGACTAAAGAATACTAAGATATCATAAGTAACGTTCGATAAATCAGATAAGTCGCTTATAACTGTTTTGTAGAATGTAGCTTGTTTCCAGTTTATTCCTAAATCATCTAACATTTCAGGAATAATTGGTTTTACTTTGTCCGTAGTTGGTAGTAAAAAAGTTTCATCCTTATATTTTTTAATAAGAGGTGATAATTCAGCAAATGTACGTTTACCAACATAAATTTTACGTTTTCTATATACAACATACTTTTGCAGGTAGTAAGCAACAGCTTCGGATTGGCAAAAATACTTCATAGAATCTGGCACCTTAAAACGAAGTTCATCAGCAACTCTAAAGAAATGGTCTACAGAATTTCTGCTCGTAAGGATAATTGCGGTAAACTTGCTGAGATCAACTTTTTGCTGTCTAATATCCTTAGACGATACACCTTCAACATGAATAAAGGGTCTGAAGTCTACTTTTACTTTTTGCTTTTCTTGCAAATCAAAGTAAGGAGAGTTTTCTATTTTGGGTTCTGGTTGCGATACTAAAATGGTTTTCACTTTCATACGTAAACCGTGGGTTTTAAGCGTTATACTCTCTAATTACCTTATATAAAAGGATATAAGGTGCGATTTCGAGAGCGCAAAGATACAACAAAAAATAGAAAAAATTGGGATTTATTAATTTTTGATAGTTTTTGAATGAAGTTAAAAAACCTATGAGATTAATAATGCAAACAACAGAAAATGCTGAGATTATGACAACTTCTGCTAGTATATTAGTGTATATTAAAAACAAATTAGCGACTAATAATATGAATCCAGAATAATTCTTGAACGTAGTTTTCTGAAATAAGTAATCATCAATTAAGCCATCAATTTCAAAAAGACTTCCGATTAAGCGTTCTAAAAGTGTTTTTATAATAATAATTGTAGAAACTGCAAAAAGTAATTTTAAAAACGAGGTTAATTCAAATGGTGTGGACGTAATAAAAGTAGAATAGACAAAGTAAATAAAAATACTAGATGATAAGGCTAGGTTAACGAATAGAAAACTATCGAACTGGTCGATAAATTTTTGATCTTTAGAATAGATTTTTAAATATTTGGAATTACCAATCACATATAAAAAATCGTTAAACCGAAGTGTAAATAAAAATTTCGCAGCAACAATAGCAAACAATCCAACGATTGTAAAGATGGTAAACCACTCGTAAGTTATAAAATTTCGCATCGTGCTAATTTAAAAAGAAAAACAAGCTAGTACCAAATGAATTTAATCGATTATTTTGAAGTTTCTTAGGTATTTCATAATAAGTGTTATACTTATCTATCAAAAAAGTTAATTCCATCAGATAATCCATTAAAAACTTTACTTTTGTTTGAAATTCTAAAAACAGCTCAAAAGCGTATTTAAAAGAGAGTTAATGTCTGATGCCATTGTTATAATCCCTACCTATAACGAGATTGAAAACATAGAATCAATCATAAGAGCTGTGTTTTCGCAACAGAAAAGCTTTCATGTCTTAGTTGTTGATGACAATTCGCCAGATAAAACAGCAGACAAGGTTAAGGATTTACAAAAAGAATTTAATAACCAGCTATTTTTATTAGAGCGCAAAGAGAAAAGCGGATTAGGTACAGCATACATTGCAGGTTTTAAATGGTGTTTAGCAAAAGCATATGACTATATTTTTGAAATGGATGCCGATTTTTCACACAATCCAGATGATCTTATAAGATTATATAATGCTTGTGCTATTGATGGCGCTGACGTCTCAGTTGGTTCTAGATATGTTAAAGGAATTACAGTTGTAAATTGGCCAATGACACGTATCATTTTATCTTACGGAGCATCAAGATATGTAAGATTAATAACGCGGATGAAGGTTAAAGATTCTACAGCCGGATTTATATGCTATAAAAGAGCAGTGCTAGAAGCTATTAATTTAGATAAAATAGAGTTTGTGGGTTATGCGTTTCAGATCGAAATGAAATTTAAAGCTTACAAAAAAGGATTCAAAATTGTAGAAATTCCTGTTATATTTAAAGATAGAACCAAAGGAAAATCGAAAATGAGTGGAAGTATTATTTCTGAAGCTATTTTTGGTGTTATTAGTTTAAAATTAAAAAGTTTATTTGACAAATAAATGGATATGAAGCAAAATACCCTCATAAAAAATGCGAAAATAGTTAACGAAGGAAAAGTGGTCGAAGGAGATATACTTATTGAAGACGATATTATTAAACAGATAGACATTTCTATAAGTGTGAAATCTGCTGATATGACTGTTATTGATGCAGAAGGTAATTACGTATTACCAGGAATGATTGATGATCAGGTACATTTTAGAGAACCAGGATTAACTCATAAAGCTAATATAGAAACTGAATCTAAAGCGGCTTTAGCTGGTGGAATTACCTCTTTTATTGAAATGCCCAATACAAATCCGCAAACCACAACAGTTAAAAAGTTAGAAGAGAAATTTGCTATTGCTGCAGAGTCATCTCATGCAAATTATTCCTTTATGTTTGGTGGGACTAATGACAACTTAGATGAAATTTTAAAGGTTGATACAAAAACCGTTGCAGGATTAAAATTATTCTTGGGCTCTTCTACAGGAAACATGTTAGTTGACGACCCAAAAGTGATAGAGAAAATATTTTCTAGTACAGATATGGTCATTTCGGTCCACTGTGAAGATGAAGCCACCATAAAAAAGAACCTAGCAGCGTATAAGGCTGAGTATGGAGATGATATTCCTATGGAAAAGCATCCAATCATAAGAAGTGAAGAGGCTTGTTATCTATCTTCTTCTAAAGCAATTGAACTTGCTAAGAAAACAGGTGCAAGGTTACATGTGTTTCATCTTTCAACGGGAAAAGAAACGAATCTGTTTTCAAACAAAAAGCCTTTAAAAGATAAAAAAATAACGGCTGAGGTTTGTATACACCATTTGTGGTTTTCTGATGAAGATTATGCTAAAAAAAGGAGTCATATAAAATGGAATCCAGCGGTTAAAACCGCTAAAGATAGAGACCAACTTTGGAAAGCTTTATTAGACGATAGAATTGATGTGATTGCTACAGACCATGCACCTCATACACTTGAAGAGAAAGGTAATCCCTATACTAGTGCTCCATCTGGTGGTCCTTTAGTACAACATGCCCTTGTTGCTTTGTTAGAAGCGTATCATAAAGGTAAAATTTCTATTGAAAAGATAGTTGAAAAAGCATGTCATAACCCGGCCATATTATTTGATGTTGAAAAGCGTGGCTATATTAAGGAAGGTTATTATGCGGATTTGGTAATTGCAAATTTAAATAGTCCTTGGACGGTAAATAAAAGTAATATTTTGTACAAATGTGGTTGGTCTCCGTTTGAAGGCAATACGTTTAAAAGTAGAATAACCCACACTTTTGTTAATGGACAGTTGGCATATAACAATTTTAAAGTTTTGGATGTAAAAGCTGGTAAACGATTAACTTTTAATAGATAAGATGTTAAAGAATATAGTTGTCATATTAGTATTAATTGGTATGGTGGTAGCTTGCGATGGTTCAGACAGAATAAAAAAACCAGACAACCTTATCTCTAAACAGAAAATGTCTAATATTTTGTATGATTTATATGTTATAAATGCAGCTAAGGGAGTCAATAGAAAGTTACTTGAAAAAAACGGTTTTGCTCCAGAGACATATGTACTTACAAAGTATGATATTGATAGTGCTCAATTCGCATCTAGTAACTCTTACTACGCTCATAACACAGAGGTTTATCAGGATATAATTAAAAAAGTAAAAGCTAGATTAGAAAAGGAAAAAGAAACCTACGAGGAAATTCGACAAAAAGAAACAGACTCTGTAAAAGCCAAACGCGATTCTGTAATGGAAATTGGGAAAAAGAAAAAAGATTCCATTAAAAAAGCAATCGACAGTCTTGGTTTTTAATTAAGAATTATTGTTAAGGTCTTTTAGATATAATTCACTCACTTCACTGATTGAATCATCAATCGATTTAAATTCAAAATTCAAAGTATTTCTTAGTTTCGAGTTATCATACTTTGTAACCGATACGACTGATTTAGAATTCTGCTTAGTGAGGCTTCTTCGTTTACCAAAAAGCTTAAATTGTAACCAATCTAATCTCCAAGCTATACCAAGCATCCAAGGTTTTGCCTCTTTTGTTGGAGGTTTAACTTTTAATGCTTTAGCCGTTTTGGTTTGAAATGTTTTAAAACTCAAGTTTTCGGATACTAGAATAAAGTTTTCATTTTTAACATCACTTTTCATAAGTTGATGCATTGCGCTTACTACATCCCAAACATCAACATATCCAGTAACACCTTTTGCATAATAGCGCATGCCTTTGTAAACTTTCTTAAATATGTTTCCACTACTGCCTCCATTCCAATAACCAGCACCTAAAATTATTCCAGGATTTACAATCACCGCATCTAAACCTTCTTGTGTACCACGCCAAACTTCGAGTTCAGCTCCATATTTTGTAATCGCATAGACATTATTATCGTCTTCAGGATTCCAAGCTGTTTGCTCATCTATTAATTTTTCAGGATTATTGTGTTTCCCTATGGCTGCAATAGAACTGACATAGCACAGTTTTTCTATGCGATGACTTATGCAAAGATTAACAATATTGGCTGTGCCTTCTATATTTACTTTGCGCAAGATTTTATACTTGTCTGGTTCAAAAGACACAAAAGCTGCGCAGTGATAGACTGAAGAGATGCCTTTAAAAGCAATTTCTAGTTTAGGGATATCATTGATATCAGCTTCTATCCATTGAATTTTATTAAAAAGTGTCTCTGCATCATCAGAAAAATAAGAAAAGCCATGTTTTACACGTTTTAGAGTTTTTTCTCTTCTGTATATAGCACTAACATTCTCATTATTACTCACTAATTTAAAGAGCAAATGAGAGCCTACTAATCCTGTTCCGCCTGTAACTAAAATCATAAAGCTAAATTACGCTTTTTTAAAATTGTCTTTTGTCTTTTAATGTGGAAACATATCTTTGCGGAAATCTAATTAGAATCAAAATATGATGGGAAAGCATTTTGTTGAAGAATTGAAGTGGAGAGGTATGTTGCACGATAGCATGCCAGGAGTAGAAGAGCACCTTTCAGAAGCTATGCGCAGTGCTTATGTTGGTTTTGACCCAACTGCAGATTCTTTACATATAGGTAACTTAGTACCAATAATGTTATTGGCTCATTATCAACGTTGTGGACATAAACCCGTTGCATTAGTTGGTGGAGCAACTGGTATGATTGGTGACCCTTCAGGAAAGTCTAGTGAACGAAATCTTTTAGATGAAGCGACGTTACGTCATAACCAAGAAGCCATTAAAAACCAATTGTCACATTTTCTAGATTTTGAAAGTAATGAAGCTAATGCAGCAGTTTTAGTGAATAATTACGATTGGATGAAGGAGTTTTCATTCCTAGATTTTATAAGAGATGTTGGTAAGCACATTACTGTAAACTACATGATGGCAAAGGATTCTGTAAAGAACAGAATATCTAGTGAATCTTCTAATGACGGCATGAGCTTTACAGAATTTACGTATCAATTAGTGCAAGGTTATGATTTTTTACATTTATTCAGGGAAAATGATTGTAGCATTCAAATGGGTGGAAGTGATCAATGGGGAAATATTACAACCGGAACAGAGTTAATTAGGCGCATCGCTAAAGGTAAAGGATTTGCCATTACTTGTCCTTTAATTACAAAAAGCGATGGTTCTAAATTTGGAAAATCTGAAGGAGGAAATGTTTGGTTAGATGCTAACAGAACATCGCCTTATAAGTTTTATCAGTATTGGTTAAACTCTAGTGACGAAGATGCTGAAAAGTATATCAAAATTTTTACATTTTTAAAACAAGAAGAGATTGAAAAGTTAATTCTGGAACATTCTGAAATGCCACATCTAAGGTTATTACAAAAACGTTTAGCAGAAGAAATAACCACAATGGTGCATTCTAAGGAAGAACTAGAAAATGCGGTGAAGGCTTCAAAAGTTTTATTTAGTAAATCCTTTAAAGACGATATTAAAACTTTGGATGAAAAAACAGTTTTAGATATTTTTGAAGGTGTAAAGCAAGCAGAAATATCAAAGTCAGAATTTGGTGAAGGTTTAGATATGATTGGAGCACTTTCCGCAAAGACAAAATTTTTAAGTTCTAATGGAGAAGCTCGTAGAGCACTAAAGGAAAATGCTATTGCCGTGAATAAGGTAAAAGTGAAAGAAGATTATAAATTAACTTATAAGGATTTAATTAATGATAAGTATATCATAATAAGTAGAGGTAAGAAAACCAATTTTATACTTAAAGTGGTATAAAAAATTGAGATTAAAAAATATTTTTGAACCTGTTAGGTGTTATAATCTAACAGGTTTTTTTGCTCAAAAAAAGTGCCCAAAACTTCTTTTGGGCACTACTAACCAATCAATCAACTAATGAAAAAATCTTTCTTTTTCATAGCTCTTATTAAGTCGTAATAGATTCAATTTCCTTACAAAGCCATCAAATTACAACCTCTAATATCAGAATTGTCAAATCTTCCTATTATTTCAAATTGCCCATTATCATAAATTTTACCTAAGTCTTGAGTTGCAATAAATGAACATGAGTTGAGGTTTGCAAGATCAATAACATTTACACCACCTGTTTTATTAGGTAGCTGTATCGTAAGTGCGTCTTCAGTATCTCGCGTTAGTATTTTCATCCAAGGAGGACATTCAAAAATACCATTACCGTTAGAATACGCCTGGCTCAAAAGTTCAGTCATACCATATTCACTATGAATATTGTCAACTCCAAAACCAGATTGAAATATGTGGTGTAACTCTTGTCGTATAATTTCTTTTCGTCTGCCTTTCATACCACCCGTTTCCATTATAATTGTGTGATTTAAATTAAATGTAAATTGTTCCACCAAATCCAATAAGGCAAAAGAAACTCCAATTAGTAATGTTTTTTGTTTTCTGGCTTCGAGTTGGTTTAGCGTGTGTGCCAAATCATCAAGATTATTTAAGTAAAATCCACTTTCAGGTTGTTTAGATTTAGTGATTAAGTCATTTACCATATAGATAAGAGAAGAGCCATCTCGCTCTAAGTAAGAAGGTAGAAGAGCCAAAACCACGTAGTCTTCAATATTACCGTAAAAGTGACTGAAACCATTAGTATAACTTTCTTCATAAAGCGTTATGTCTGTAACTAGGTGATTACTTGTTGCGTTTCCTGTGGTACCAGAACTTGTAAAGATTTTTTCCGCCTCAGTCTTAGAACTTATAACCTCATGGGATTTAAAAAACTGAATCGGTAGAAATGGAATATCTAAAATATCTTTAACATCTGCTGGATGTTTATAAAGCAAATCACAAAATGAACGATATACAGCGTTATTTTCAAACTGAAATTTGAAGACTTTTAAAGCCAAGTCTTCAAACTCTGAAGTTGTTTTTATGTTGAAAATTTCCGCATTAGATATCATGCTGCAAAAGTATGTAAAATAGAAAAGCGTCCAGATAATTTTCTGGACGCTTCATATATCTTAAGATAAATAGTTACTTAATCACTAATTTTTTAGTAGTTGAAGCATCATTCTGAGTAATCTTTACAAGATAGACTCCAGATTTTAAGTTAGAAACATTTAACGTATTATTTGTTAAGGTATCGTTTTTAACTTGTTTTCCTAGAATATCGAAAATCTGTACGCGCATTACATCACTATTTGTAGATGAAATGTAAACCGAACCAGTACTAGTTGGATTTGGATATAAGCTAAATGAATTAGCATCAAAATCATTTGTACTCAAAACAGCAGCAACATCACTAGCATATCTTGGAAAAATTTGATAATCAGAATTAAACTGACCACCTAAACCAGTGATACTAGATGCCGCAGTTGGGATTGCTGTACCAATTAAGTCCTCATCACCAAAAGCGACTCTACAAATAGTAACATCGCTACCATCTGCTACATTGTAATTTGTATTATCTGTAAAAGTACCAGTATCCGCAAAAGTTACATTATTCAGAGTTATTAATCTACTTTCATAGGTCTCCCCATTTGTTAAAAGGTCAGAAGCACTGACTACTATAGGAGTTAGGGTGTTGCCTGTTGAAGAAGCACTAGCTACATTTTCACTAGGGACAAACTGAAGTGTTCCAGCAAACTCTGATAATTCCCCTTTTAATCCTGTGATTCCATCACCAATATTAAATGCAGTACTTAAAGTACCAGCAGTGTCATCAATTAAAATTCCAGCACCACCATCTTGAATATATTTTTGATTTCTAGAGCCCTCTGTTACAATATAAGATATAATGGCTTCCCCAGTTAATTCGTAATTTTCACCAATAGTCCCTGCACGTAACGCGGTAATGTCCGCAGCTTGTGTAATTGTACCAACTGAAAAGCTTATCATATCACTATCTAATACAGTACCATTTACTAATTCTACTGTAACATCATAAGTTCCTCCATCCATAGTGGCAATAGGAAAAGGGCTAGTAACACCATTTGAGGTACTACCATTAACAGTAATATTCACTGTTTCTCCTCCGATTAAATTGTCAGTTGTCCATACTAAATCCGCAGACGTTGTACCCGGAGTAAGGGTAGCACCGTTTGTAGGACTAACAATAGTTATTTCAGGATCAGTTTGGGCAGTAAAAGTTAGCACATCATTAAAAGTTTGCCCAACCATTAAATCATCTACTCGAATGGTTTCGTTTTCATCAGAATCTGATTGTCTTAAGTCAAAAGAGTCAACGGATGTTGCACCATCATCAGTACCAATAATGGATGTGTCTGTAGATGTAGCCGGGTTAATCCAAAGTTCAGCCGTACCAGTATCTTGATTAAATCTAATAATGGCTCTATACGTAGTACCATAAGTTAAATCAGTTGCCCACACAGCTTCAGCTATATTTGCATCAGATGATATACCTACAGAATAATCTCCTCCACCAGTTGGAGGAACAATATCCAATTGAGCTCTAAAGCTCATATGAGCAAAATATTCAAAATCAGTTCCAGCAGAAGAATAAGGTGCACCCAAATCATCTACTGAAAAATCAAATCCTGCATAAATATCTCCTGTAACGGAGGAGAAAGAAATTTCAACATCTTCACTAGGAGTGCCATGTTGAACGACCGCTTCACCAGAGGATACTAAGAAATCACCTGCAGTACCACTTGTATTGGCCCATCCGCCATTCGGTACTAAACTCCCGTCTGGGTAATCAAAATCCTCTGCCACAATAACTTGCCCAAATGAAGCAAAACTTATAAGAGTAAAAAGTAAAAAGTAAATTTTTTTCATAATCGATTTTTAAAAAGTTTAGATTATAAATATACTAACAAATAGTCAATATTTATAATTGAGTTTATTAACAAAGACATTTTTTACAATAAGTTAACATAGTAAATATATAAGGTTTGTAATTTGCAAAAACTTACGGATCTAATGTTAGCGAATTGTTATCAATTGCATATTATTGTAAACTTAAAGAAGATATATTTTATATTTACTAAACATTAAATTGCATTAATATTGAAAAAGAAAGACATTAAAATATTATTGGTCGATGATGAGCCAGATATTTTAGAGATTGTTGGCTTTAATTTATCTGCAGAGGGTTATCAGATTATTACAGGTGAAAATGGTATTGAAGCGGTTGAAAAAGCGAAAAAGCATAAACCTCATTTAATCATCTTAGATGTTATGATGCCAGAAATGGATGGTATTGAAGCTTGTGAACGAATTAGAGAACAGTCTGACTTAAGTGAAACCATCATTACATTTTTAACAGCAAGAGGAGAAGATTATTCACAAGTTGCTGGTTTTAATGCAGGCGCTGATGATTATATAGCAAAACCAATTAAGCCTAAAGTTCTAGTAAGTAAAGTGAAGGCCCTGTTAAGACGATTAAAAGATAAAGATAGTGCCACAGATACTGTAGTCAAAATAGGTGATTTGGTTATTTATAAAGAAGAGTATAAGATTACTAATAAAGGTAAAGAAATTGCATTACCTAGAAAAGAGTTTGAATTGTTATCTTTGCTAGCAACCAAACCAGGTAAGGTTTTTAAGCGCGAAGAGATTTTAGATAAAGTCTGGGGAAATGAAGTCATTGTTGGAGGCAGAACTATCGATGTACATATCAGAAAACTTCGTGAAAAAATTGGAGATAAATCCTTTAAAACCGTAAAAGGCGTTGGTTACAAGTTTGTGGACTAATGCAAAAAAATAATCTAAAAAAAACTTACAAATTCGCAATTAAAACATCGCTATATGTAACGGTGTTCACTACAATTATTGTGAGTTTTTTTTTGTACTACTACCATTCCTTTAATTGGCAGATTGCTTTCTTTCCGTTAATTTGTTTCCCTTTGTGCTTCGCAATTATACAGTATAGAGTAGAACGCTTTATATACAGACGTGTTAAGAAAATATATGATGATCTTACCCTTTTAGAATCTACAAGTTTAAGACAACAGCCCATTACCACTGACATGGGGACACTTACAAAAGAAATTGATAAGTATGCTAAAAACAAAAAAATTGAAATTGAGACCTTAAAAATAAGGGAAGAATATCGCAAAGAATTTATTGGTAACGTTTCTCACGAACTTAAAACACCTCTATTTACCGTCCAAGGTTATTTACTCACCATATTAGATGGAGGTATAAAAGACGAAAAAACAAAAAAGAAATATCTTCAAAGAGCTAGTAAAGGAGTAGAACGGCTAACTTATATTATAAAAGATTTAGACATGATTACTAAATTAGAAGTTGGTGATCTCAGTTTAGAGAAAGAAAATTTTGATATCGTAAAATTGGTGCAAAATGTGTTTGATCTTTTTGAAATGAAGGCAGCTAAAAAAAATATCACCCTAACTTTTGATATTGATTACCTTGATCCTATCATGGTTTTTGCGGATAAAGAACGGATTCAGCAAGTTTTAACTAATCTGCTTGTGAATTCTATTAAATATGGAAGAGATAAAGGTACGACAGAAGTGAGTATAGAAAACCTAATTAAAAATAAAGCTATTATTAGAGTAACAGACAATGGAGAAGGTATTTCAAGTGAAAATATTCCGCGTTTATTTGAGCGTTTTTATCGCATAGACAAAAGTGGCTCTCGAAAAGAAGGTGGTTCTGGTTTAGGACTTTCAATTGTAAAGCATATTATTGAGGCACACGAAGAAAAAATATATGTAGAAAGTCAACTAGGTGTTGGTAGTGAGTTTTCTTTTACTTTAGAAAAGACTAAATAGCTTCTTGTAGTTTAATTGGTATTCTTTCGATTCAAAACCACTATAATTTTCAATTTCAGATAACATTTCAATATTAAAATCATCTTGATTGCTATATGGCACAATACCTTCAGCTTGTAACTTTTTAGCCAAATACTCTTGTTCAAACTGTCCTGGTGTTGGTATGAAAAAGGCTTTCTTTTCAAGCTTAGCTAAATCCATTATGGTTGTATAACCCGATCTACTGAGAATAATATCACTTTCATTAATAGCGATTTCGAGTTCATTGCTGGTCATGAAATTGTATATAACCATATGATCTATTTCCGCTTTCTTTTGCTCATTCTCAATAATTCCTTTTACAAATAATACTTTTCCCTGATATTTTTTTAAGTCTTTTAATAGTTTTTTTTCTAAAAATGTACGTTGAGGTTCTGGTCCTGAGAGTAAAATAAGGAGATTATATTTTATATTGATATTAAGTTTTTTAAATCTTGTTAATGGTCCTAAGTATTTAACTGAAGAGACAAAGTCTTCTACATGTCCTAAATTTCCGCTTAAATTTACAGTCCCAACATGATCAGGCACCCAACATTCATCAAATTTTGAAATCATTTTTTGATGCAATTTAGAACTAAGCCAAGTTGTACTTCCGCTTAAAACGCGCAATTGATGTGTTATAAAAACCGAAGGAATGGTTTTGTTTCGCACACCAAATCTATTGTCTGAAATAATACCAGAAATAGCTTGAGTTTCTATTAAATTTTCAACTAATTTTTTTTCTCTTTTTATAGTTTTTAAAAGATGAGGCGCATCTTTTAATAGTTTTACTTTAAAGTTGTTTGCTTTTTTTGAATAAGTGATATTATAGGAAGGTAATTCAAAGGCTCTAAGTTTAGGAAATTCTTTTTTTAACAATTCAAGAGCTGCTCCATCACTGGCAATAATGGGTTCAAAATTGAATTCTATTAATGCATTTATTATAGGAATACATCTCGTAGCGTGTCCCAAACCCCAATTTAGTGGAGCAACCAGAATGCGTCTATTTTGTAAAACAAGATTCAGTATCTTTTTATTTTATTTATGAGTCGATGAAACAAAGATAAACCTAAAATGTTTCCTTAATTTTACCGAATTATTAATATTACAGACAAATAGTATTACAGGTGGGAAGTAAGAACAAACTAAAACGCTTTAAGGAAAACGAAACCTTTGTAAATGTGTTTCAACCAACACGAGATGAATTAGTTAAAGAAAACTATCATTTAAAAGGTAAATGGAGGGAGAATATTTTTAAAAATAAGAATCCTTTGGTTTTAGAATTAGGCTGTGGTAAAGGAGAATATACGGTTGGTCTAGCACAACGCTATCCAGATAAAAACTTTATAGGTATAGATATTAAAGGTGCACGTTTTTGGAGAGGTGCGAAAACAGCAATTGAAGAAAACATACCTAATGCAGCTTTTATAAGAACACAAATTGAACTTATCGAATATATTTTTGAAGAAAATGAAGTTGATGAAATATGGATTACCTTCCCAGATCCACAGATAAAATATAAACGCACCAAGCATCGTATGACTAACTTACAGTTTTTAGATCGCTACAAAAAAGTATTAAAACCAGATGGATTAATGCATCTCAAAACCGACAGTGAGTTTATGCATGGATATACACTTGGGCTGTTACATGGATTAGGACATGAAGTATTATATGCTAATCATAATGTGTATAAATTAGAAGGTAGTCCAGAGGAAGTTACGGAGATTCAGACCTTCTATGAAAACCAGTATTTAGAGAAAGACAAAGCAATTACGTATATTCGGTTCAAAATCAATTAAAATTTGAGCATAACAGTCATTTTTTTTCTCGGACTCATTGTTGCGCTTATTGGTGTAATTCCACCAGGATTGCTCAATATGACTGCAGCGAGAATTAGCTTAAAAGAGGGGGCTGCACGAGGGATAATGTTTTCTTCGGGTGTTTCAATAGTTGTTTTTGTTCAGACTTACATTGCGGCAATCTTTGCAAGATATTTATCCAATAGACCAGATATAGTCGAAATTCTTCAGCGAGTTGCCTTTGTGCTTTTTGTACTTATTACCATATACTTTCTCATATTAGCTTCAAAACAAAAAGAAAAAAAGACTAAAACTGAAATGAAAAGTAAACATGGCCGCCTTCTTCATGGTATGTTTCTTTCTGCCCTTAATGTATTCCCAATACCTTACCAAGCTTATATGACTATTACATTAGCTTCTTTTGGTTGGATGAATTTTGAACGTACAAATATCATTACCTACGTTACTGGTGCTTCTATGGGAACTTTTGTAGCGCTTTACTTTTATATATTCTTTTTTGATAAAATAAAAGACAAAAAGTTTACCTCTCAAAAAAGCATGAATTACAGTATCGGTATTATTACTGGTATTGTAGCACTGATAACTTTTATTAATATTTTAAGAGAATTATAATGCAACCTGAAACTCTTGGATTTTTTGAAAAAGTATATGAGGTTGCCAGATTGGTTCCTTATGGAAAAGTAACTAGTTATGGGGCAATTGCGAAATATTTAGGTGCTGCAAAAAGTGCTCGTATAGTTGGTTATGCTATGAACGGTTCTGGCGGAAAGGATGTACCTGCTCATCGCGTGGTAAATAGAAAAGGCTTGCTAACCGGAAAGCACCATTTTGAAGGTACCAACTTAATGCAACAACTTTTAGAAAGTGAAGGTATTGAAGTTATAGATAATCAGATTCAGAATTTAGAAGCTGTGTATTGGGATCCTGCTAAGGAATTATAAATTTGATTATCCATTTATAAACTAAATCCAGTTATTATTCAATTCAATTTATCCCTTTCAAAATCTAAACTTTTAGCAGTATCTTTGCATTTAGAATAAATCTAGATAAGCATTGAAATGAGCCAAAATGAATCATTCTAGTTGTCCTAGAATACAAATGGCGAATTCCATCTAACTGACTAGTAAAGTTCAAAATTAACAGATGAAACTACACAAACAAGATATACTTAACGCTCTCAAAACCATCACTGCACCTGGGGAAGGTGAAAACATGGTAGATAGTGGAGCCGTCACTAATGTGGTGACTTTTGCAGATGAGGTTATTGTGGATATTACGATTAAAAACCCAAGCCTTCAAGCAAAAAAGAAAACAGAAGTTGAAATTTTGCAAACCATTCATAGAGACGTTTATGAAAAAGCGAAAATAAAGGTTAATGTAAAAGTTGATGCTCCAGCTAAGCCTGCTAAAAATGAGATTAAAGGAAAACCTATAACAGGTATTCAAAATATTGTAGCTGTGGCCTCTGGTAAAGGTGGTGTAGGAAAATCTACTGTAACTGCAAATTTAGCAGTGACCTTAGCTAAAATGGGATTTAAAGTCGGAGTTTTAGATGCCGATATCTACGGACCATCAATTCCTATTATGTTCGATGTAGCTACCGAACGTCCATTATCGGTAAATGTACAAGGAAAATCTAAAATGAAACCTGTAGAAAACTACGGAGTTAAAATTTTGTCCATTGGGTTTTTTACAAAACCAGATCAGGCAGTTATATGGCGTGGACCAATGGCATCCAAAGCATTAAACCAAATGATTTTTGATGCAGCTTGGGGTGAATTAGATTTTTTATTACTCGATTTACCTCCGGGAACAGGTGATATTCATTTAAGTATTATGCAAGCTTTACCAATTACTGGAGCTGTTGTGGTAAGTACTCCTCAGAATGTGGCTTTAGCGGATGCTAAAAAAGGAGTTGCAATGTTTCAGCAAGATAGTATCAACGTTCCGGTTTTAGGAATTATTGAAAACATGGCGTATTTCACTCCTGGTGAATTACCAGAAAACAAATATTATATTTTTGGTAAGGAAGGAGCTAAAAATTTGGCTGAAGATTTAAAAGTACCGTTTTTAGGCGAGGTGCCAATAGTTCAAAGTATAAGAGAAGCAGGTGATGTAGGTAGACCAGCAGCGTTGCAAACAGCAACTCCTACAGAGGAAGCTTTCGAAGAGATAACTCGTGAGGTTGTTCAGCAAGTAGTAAATAGAAATAAAGCTTTACCAGCTACCGAAGCAATTAAAATTACAACAATGGCAGGTTGCTCTGCTGTAAACAAAAAGTAAATGAGTACAGAGGAACTTAAAATAAATGTAGAAAAAGCATTAGATGAGATTCGTCCATTTCTGCAAAGTGATGGTGGTGATATTAATTTATTATCTATTGATGATGGTAAGTTTGTTAAAGTACAACTTGTAGGTGCTTGTACCTCCTGTAGCGTTAACCAAATGACATTGAAGTCTGGTGTAGAAATGACCATTAAAAAATATGCTCCTCAAATAGAAAAAGTTATTAATGTGGAATAAGTATTGTGACTTTTATCACACTATACTCTAAAATACATTAGTAGTTTTACTTTCAAATTTACATTAATGATTACAACAGATATTCTTATAATTGGTGCAGGTCCCACAGGACTTTTTACAGTTTTTGAAGCAGGGCTCCTTAAACTAAAATGTCATTTAATTGATGCTTTACCACAACCTGGTGGTCAATGTTCTGAGATTTATCCTAAAAAACCGATTTATGATATTCCGGCTTATCCAGAAATTTTAGCAGGTGACCTAACCGATAAATTACTGGAACAATGTAAGCAATTTGAACCTGGCTTTACGCTTGGTGAGCGTGCTGAAACAATTGAAAAGCAAGAGGATGGTACATTTATTGTAACCACAAACAAAGGTACAAAGCACCAAGCTCCTGTCGTGGCTATCGCTGGTGGCTTAGGAAGTTTTGAACCTCGAAAGCCATTAATTCATAACATTACTGATTTTGAAGATAAAGGTGTTGAATATATCATTAAAGACCCAGAAATATACAGAGATAAAAAAGTGGTGATTGCTGGTGGTGGAGATTCTGCTTTAGATTGGAGCATCTTTTTAAGTGATGTTGCTTCAGAAGTGACTTTAATTCATAGACGAAATGAATTCAGAGGACATTTAGACTCAGTAGAGAAAGTACAAGAATTAAAAAATCTAGGTAAGATAAATTTAATTACACCTGCTGAAATAACTGCTATTAATGGAAATGATAAGCTTGAAAGCGTTGAAGTAACAAAAAAAGACGAAAACCCAATTGTATTAGAAACAGATCATTTTATTCCTTTATTTGGTTTATCTCCTAAACTTGGACCAATTGCTAATTGGGGACTTGAGATAGAAAAAAATGCTATTAAGGTTGACAATTCTTTAGATTATCAAACTAATATTCCAGGTATTTTTGCGATTGGAGATGTTAATACTTATCCGGGGAAATTGAAACTGATTCTTTGTGGTTTTCATGAAGCCACTCTAATGTGTCAATCCGCATATCAAATTATTAATCCTGGTAAACGTTATGTTTTAAAATACACCACAGTTAGCGGTATTGATGGTTTTGATGGTACACGTAAAGAAGCACCAAAAGCAGTTGTAAAAGCTATTGAGTAGTGGAGAATCCAGATATTAAAATAACAATAATTGATAGAGAAGGTGTAACGCACCAAATTGAAGCACCTACTGACATGGCAATGAATCTTATGGAGGTAGTACGTTCTTATGAACTCGCTCCAGAAGGAACAATTGGCGTTTGTGGAGGAATGGCAATGTGTGCGTCTTGCCAATGTTACGTTTTGAGTGATTCTGAATTACCGGAAATGCAAGACGATGAAGAAGCTATGCTTTCAGAAGCATTTTATGTGAAAGATAACTCGCGTTTAGGTTGTCAAATACAAATGACACCAGAGATGGAAGGTTTGGAGGTTGAGTTGGCTCCAGAGTCTTAAATTCCTGCGAAGGCAGGAATCTCCTAATAAATTTAAAATAAGTTGGTAAAAGCACTAGCATTGGTAGAATCTGTTTTTTCAATTCACGGTTAATTCAGAATCTTTATTCATGAGATTCCTGCCTTCGCAGGAATTTGTTACTCAGTCTTATAATCAATCAATTTAGTTGGCCCTTCCAACAAATAACGATCAATCTTTAAAGTGCCATCTTCAGTAGTAACAATTTGCCATTTAATTAAAGAGATAGCTCCATTTTCAATTTCAATACCTGTGATACTCCTCGGGTGCACACAACTCCCATCATTAAAGAAGGCGATATCACCAGGTTCTGGAAAACGAGGTCTGTGTGTATGACCCATTATAGTAATTAAATTATCGTTTTCAATGATCCATTTTTTGGTTCTACGTTCTACTTTTATTAGTTCTTTATAATTTTTCGCAGGACTCGTAGGATCTGCAATACCCATTACATTTAAAGGTTTCCAAAGAATACGAACCATAAAACGACTCCATTTCCAGAAGAGGTAATTCCACCAATCCGCTTGGTGACCATGAGCTAAAAATAATTCTTGTTCAGTTTCAGAATGTTTTAGAACAATACCTTCATGATATTTTATATCGCAAAACAAGTCTTCGTCTTCTCCAATTTTTGGATCAAAATAAGTTGATAAATGTTTCTCAACATATTTGGGATCGCGATAAACCATGTCGTGGTTTCCCCAAATCATGTGTAAACGCTCTTCATCATGAAATTGTTTCATCAGCATATATACATTCTTATGTGCAAAGAATATAGATTCAAATGATAAGTTCTCCCATAACTCATCACCATCACCCAATTCACAATAACTAAAACCTTCAGAATAATAATGCTTTAAGGCATGAAAATAGATATTTCGATTATTGGCAAAATCATCTGCAAAACTATTGTCTCCACGATGACAATCGCTAAATAAAATGAATTTAGAACTGTTGTCAAACGAAATTCGTTTTGCTGTTTTATACGCTTTGTCTAATCTGGTTTTTGAAGACATAAAGTAAATGTAAACAAAAAATGCTTCCCTAAATGAGAAGCATTTTTATAAACTTTATTTTTAAGATTTACTTAAAAGCATTTAGACCTGTAACATCTAACCCTGTAATAAGTAAATGAATATCGTGCGTACCTTCATAGGTAACAACACTTTCGAGGTTCATCATGTGTCTCATAATAGAGTACTCGCCGCTAATTCCCATTCCACCAAGCATCTGTCTGGCATCACGAGAAATGGTTAATGCCATATCCACATTATTACGCTTTGCCATAGATATTTGAGCTGAGGTTGCAGTACCAGCTTCTCTCATTACACCAAGTCTCCAAGCTAATAGTTGTGCTTTGGTGATTTCAGTAATCATTTCAGCTAATTTCTTTTGTTGTAATTGAAACTGTCCAATAGGTTTACCAAATTGAATTCTTTCTTTACTATATCTAAGAGCTGTGTCATAACAATCCATTGCAGCTCCTATTGCTCCCCAAGCAATACCATAACGCGCAGAATCTAAGCACCCAAGAGGTGCTCCTAAACCTGATTTGTTAGGTAATAGATTTTCTTTTGGAACTTTTACATTATCAAAAATAAGCTCACCAGTCGCTGAGGCACGTAAGGACCATTTATTATGTGTTTCAGGAGTTGAGAAGCCTTCCATACCACGTTCCACTATGAGTCCATGAATTCGTCCTTCTTCATTCTTAGCCCAAACTACTGCGATTTGACAGAATGGTGAATTACTAATCCACATTTTAGCGCCATTTAAAAGATAGTGGTCTCCCATATCTTTAAAATTTGTAGTCATGCCACCAGGATTAGAGCCATGATCTGGTTCGGTTAGTCCAAATGAACCAATCCATTCACCAGAAGCTAATTTTGGTAAGTATTTTTGGCGTTGTTCTTCGTTGCCATATTTCCAGATTGGATACATTACTAAAGACGATTGAACTGAAGCCGTGCTTCGTACACCAGAATCTCCACGCTCAATTTCTTGCATTATCAAGCCATAAGAAATTTGGTCTAAACCCGCTCCGCCATATTCTTCGGGTATATAAGGGCCAAATGCACCAATTTCAGCTAAACCTCCAATAATTGATTTTGGAAATTCTGCTTTTTGAGCAGCTTCTTCAATAATAGGAGAAACATCTCTCTTTACCCATTCTCTTGCTGCGTCTCGCACTAATTTGTGCTCTTCAGAAAGTAATTCATCGAGGTTATAATAATCTGGTGCTTCGAATAAATCTGGCTTCATTTTTATCTTTTAAAGAATTGATAAACAAAAGTAACGAAAACGTTTTCAGTGCACAAAAACTAAGCTACATTTTCAGATAAAAATCTTTGGTAAGATTGATGTAGTCATCTGTGTACTGATGACGCTCGGTTTCAATAACTATTTCGGAGGATTCAATGTTAGAATCGTAAAATGAAAACTCTAAAAGACTTCTTTTAATTTCAGAATTTGGATTCCCTTTTACTCGAAGTGAACGCTTAAGCGACAATCCCACTTTTGAAGCTAAATCAACAAAGTTGTCTTCTTCCTTAAATGGAATTATAACTGAAAAGATACCTTCTTCAGAAAGTAAATTAGCAACAGCATATATGAGATGCTCAAAAGGCATGGCATCTTGAAATCTAGCCAAATCTCTTGAATTATCATTTGTTTTATAATCCTCTGAATAGAATGGAGGGTTACAAATGATGAGATCGAACAAACCTTCAACTTCTTCAACAAATTCTATTAGAGAAGCATGATAGCAAAATAAGCGATCTGCCCATGGCGAGTTTTCAAAATTTTCTGAGCATTGCTCGTAAGCATCTACATCGATTTCAAGAGCTTCAATATTCTGTGCTTGACTTCGTTGAGCAAGCATTAAAGATAAAACGCCTGTACCAGCACCAATATCTAGAATTGAAGATGGTTCGTTGCTAAGTGAAGTCCAAGCACCAAGTAAAACACCATCTGTGCCGATTTTCATAGCACAACGATCTTGATGTATTGTAAATTTTTTGAATTTGAATGGCTTTTCCATAAGAGTTAAAGTCCTTCCTTTTGGGAAGGATTTAGGATGGGCTTATATAGAGTTCAATCAATCCTTCAGGAGTATTTACTTCAATTGCTTTATTCTCTCTATCTACTTTAACTATAAACTCATCATTCATAGGGATTAATATTTCGATGCCATTCCTGTCAATTTCAAACAAAGCTTGCGCCGTAGAATCATTAATACCTTTAAGGATCCCAACTTCCCCAAATTTTTTATCTGTAATGGTATATCCAATCACCTCATGGAAATAAAATTTATTACCTTCAAGTTTTGGTAATAAATCAAGAGGTAAATACAATTCAGTTTTCATAAGAGCATCTGCATCAGCTTCTGTATCTACATCTTCAAACTTTAAACGGAGTAAATCCGATTTGTGCAATTGAGAAGATTCAATAAAAAAAGGTACTAGATTGCCTCTTAAATCTATAAAAATAGCATCCAAATTATCGTATAAGTCGGGTTCATCCGTATCGAGCTTAGCTAAAAGTTCTCCTTTAAAGCTATACTTCTTTACAATTTTGCCTAAATAAAAACAATCGTCTTTTTTCATAAAAACTTGAAAATAAAAAACCCAGACTTAGCAGTCTGGGTTTAAAAGTATAAAAATAAATTTTTTATTCTTCTTCGTTAGATGCTGTTGTTTCATCTGTTGCAACATCTTCTGCTACTTCTTCTTCAACAACAGGAGCAGCTGCAGCGATACGTGCTTCATTTACTGCTTTTTCAGCTTCCAGTGCTAGAGCTTTAGCTTCAGCATCTGCTTTAGATAAACCATCTGCTTTAGCTTGTACTTTAGCCGTTTTTTCTTCTAACCAAGCGTTGAATTTTGTTTCAGCTTGTTCTTCCGTTAAAGCTCCTTTTCTAACTCCACCAGCTAAATGATGTTTTAGCATAGCACCTTTGTAAGATAAAATTGCTTTTGCTGTGTCAGTTGGCTGAGCACCGTTTTGTAACCATGTTACAGCACCATCAACATCTAATTCGATAGTTGCAGGATTTGTGTTTGGATTGTAAGCACCTAGTTTCTCTAAGTATTTACCATCTCTTTTAGCGCGAGAATCCGCTGCTACGATCCAGTAGTAAGGTTTTCCTTTTTTACCGTGTCTTTGTAATCTAATTTTTACAGGCATAATAATTAATTAGTGAGGTTCACGACCTCTGTTATTAATGAGGGCGCAAAGATACTATATTTTTTTAATTTTCAATGTTTTAATTTACTTTAACTGAAAGAATTTTACTTTGCTAAAAGAGAATTTGAGATCGGCTCAGTTTTAAAAATTATTATACTTTTGATATTCTTGTTTCGTTATATTTGAAGCAAATAAAAATACGCTCTAAAAAAGATGAAAAAACTAATTCTCCTAACCTTTGTTTTTTTAACACTATATAGTTGTGGTGATGAAGTACAGTTCAATTCTCCTGCCTTCCAAGGTGACAGAGAAAACGCGCTCTGGAGAGCTAAAGGCTTTTCTGCTAGTATTTCAACAGATGGATTTTTAACCATCACAGGAACAAACAATTCTGAAAAAGTCATTCTTAGCATACCATCTGTTAGTGAATCTAAATTTATACTTGGTGATGTTGAGACTATAGAAGCACAATATATCGATGGAGTTGAAACTATTTTTTCAACAAATAATAGACCAGATGAAAGCGTATCGATTTATCCTGAACTGGGTGAAATTGTTATAGAAGAAATAGACTTTACGCTCAAAACATTTACTGGCACATACAGGTTTTTAGCTTTTGATGCTTCTGGATTAAATTCAGTTGGATTTACCAATGGAATTTTCTATAAAGTACCACTTGCTTTTGGAGAAATACCAACAAATCCAATGACATGTATGGATGCGGAGCAGGCTGCAGATATAGCAAGGATGACGTACGAAGCAGCTTTTGCTTCAGAGTTAGAGTTTATAGACAGTGATGATTATGAAGCTGCGTGTACCGCTTATATAAATGCATTAAACGATCAACGTACATTTTGTGGCGACCCAGATGGTGCCCTTAAAAATAGAATTGATGTTTTAGGAACTTGTCAAATAACTTGCGAACAAGCAACTGCAAATAGAGATGAAGCCGAATCACAATACATCACAGCAACAATTGGCAATTTTGATGAAAAATGTTCACAATACCTGTTTTACTTGCAGGAACAGATTGATTTTTGTGGTGATACAGATGGAAGCATTCAGGCCGAAATAGACGGTTTAAACTGTGATGATGATGATGGAGACGGAGTGCCTAATGCCTTTGAAGATTTTAATGGTGATGGTGATATTACTAATGATGATACTGATGGTGATGGTACGGCAAATTATTTAGATGATGATGATGATGGTGATGGAGTGCTAACAGCAGATGAGGCTGTAGACGCAAATGGGAATCCTATAGATACAGATGGTGATGGTGATGTAAATTATTTAGACAATGATGATGATGGTGATGGTTTATTCTCAAATTTTGAAACTGGTGATACAGATGGAAATGGTGTAGCAGATTATTTGGATAATGATGATGATGGTGATACTATTTTAACTATTAATGAAAATGCAGATCCTAATGCAGATGGAAATCCAGTTGATGCTTTAGATTCTGATGCTAACGGTACACCTGATTATTTGCAAGCTTAGTAGATAGTGAATTATAAATTATAAATGATAACTTTATAAGCATCGCTCAAATGAAGCGGTGTTTTTTGTTTCCAATTTAATTTATTAGAGCATAACTGCTCTAGCTAATTTCATATTAATTTTGTTTGGAACGTAAGTGTGTCTAGAAAGCATACACTTGAATATTGTTATTGTAATACCATTAAACTTAATACTTACATCTTCTAAGTTTATTGTTAATTTTTCTAATTCTTCTTTAATTTTAATGTAATCTTGGGTTTTTATGAAGCTATTTTTCTTTTCATTCCATAATTTAATCAATTCTTCATCTTTAAAGATCAAAACGAAATCTTCAACAATACAGCCTTTTCTCCAATAGACTTCAACATCGAAAATATCGTTCAGTTTTGTTTTTTTGAATCTCTTATTGAATTCTTTGTATAAAGCAATTGCTATTTCTTCATAAGTTTCATTATTAAAATCTACAAGAAATAAATTGGTTTGAATAGTTATTGAGAATGGTTGCATATTATCAGTCTGTGAAAGTTTAGTGGCGTGAGCAAAGTTGTAAAAATAATTAAATTAATAAAAATCACTTACTTTAAATCTTTGATTTTGTTCCAATTATGAATAAAAATTTTTCTTGAAGTAATAATAAATTCTTGCCTAGCCGATTTTAAATCATTAATTTCTATCTCATCTTTATTTTGGTTTACAACTAAAATCATTTTATTTACAGCATCCATGAGAGCTTTATGTTCCTTTTTTTCAGGATTTGTCATTAACTCTATCTTGAATTTTGTTTGATAAATTTTATCTAAATAACTTCTTTTATCATCTTCTGAAAAACTGTCTTCCTGAATCATCATAATTGTATAACTCAAATACTGACTTAGAGTATCTCTTAATTCATTAATCCATTCCTGTCTATTTTTAGTAGCTACCGTTGCTTTAAATTGAGTTAAAGTTGACTCCTTATCACTTTCAATTTGAAGTTTGATATTTTCTTGCGCACCAGATATTTGATTTGAAATATTCACTTCATTAGATCTTTTTAAGTCATTGGAGATTTTGATGTTTACAATAGCAGATATTATTCCAATTAATAAAGCAGCAACCCAAGGCATATTTTTTTCAAATAAGGTATTATCATTTTCAGTGTCATTAATTGTCTCTATCTTAAGTTTATCTGGTAGCTCTAAGTTGATGACGTGTGGTTGTTGAGTTGCAGTTTTGTTCTCTGTTTCTGTTAATTGATTGACATTTGTTGTTGAAAATGAGATAAATAATAGTGTGGTAATAACTAATTTAATTGACATAGTTTTAAAGACGAGTATTTGTTAGAAAATTCTATGAAAATTCAAAATAATAAATTAAAGCCAATCTTATATTTTTTGTTTACAACTGTTCATAACTTTCAATAAGAAAAACTACAATATTTCTTAATTTTAATGCTTCTATTTTTACATTATAAGGGCTCTATGTATTTAATATTCGATACCGAAACCACAGGTTTGCCAAAGCGTTGGGACGCACCAATAACTGATACAGATAATTGGCCAAGATGTATTCAAATTGCATGGCAGTTGCATGATGCTATGGGTAATTGTATTGAGCATCAGGATTATTTGGTAAAACCAGATGGTTTTAATATTCCCTATGACGCTGAAAAGATTCATGGGATTTCTACAGAATTAGCTCAAGAACAAGGCGTATCGCTTTCTGAAGTTTTAGAAAAGTTCAATACCGCATTATCAAAAACGAAATTTGTAGTTGGACAAAATGTAAAGTTCGATTTGAATATTATGGGAGCTGAATTTGTGCGCAAAGATGTTACAAATCCTCTTCAGGAATTACCTGTTTTAGATACCTGTACAGAGCACACGGCTAGTTTATGTCAAATTCCGGGTGGTCGCTATGGAAAGTTTAAACTTCCAACATTAACCGAATTACACCAGTTTTTATTTAATACACCATTTGCAGAAGCTCACAATGCTACAGCCGATGTTGAGGCAACGACACGCTGTTTTTTCGAATTAATCAGAAAACAACAATACACCAAGGAACAACTTGATGTTCAGCCTGATTATTTCGAAAAGTTTTCTGAAGAAAATCCAGATACGATTCAGCTTATTGGATTAAAACATATTAATCTAAAACGCGAAAGTGCTAAGATTAATGAACGACTCCAAAAAGAACAAGTTGATTCAGTTCCGACAGAAACAAATAAAGCAGCGGTTTCAAAATTAGCTGAGGTTGATTTTGTACACCTGCATAATCATTCTCAGTTTTCTATTCTTCAATCGACAATAAGTATTAAGGATTTGGTGTCTGCAGTAGCAAAGGAGAATATGCCAGCTGTGGCTTTGACAGATCATGGTAACATGATGGGAGCATTCCATTTTGTAAGTGCTGTTGGTAATCATAATAAAAGTGTAAAAGCACAACATGCTGAAGCTGAAGAAAACGGCGAAGAAAAGAAAGGAAAGCTTATAAAACCAATTATTGGTTGTGAATTTTTTGTTTGCGAAAATCATACAGACAAAACTAGAAAAGACAATGGCTATCAAATTGTGTTAATGGCTAAGAATAAAAATGGCTATCACAATCTGGCTAAATTATCTTCTGCAGCCTTTACGGATGGCTTTTATTATGTGCCTAGAATTGATAAAAATCTTATTGAACAATATAAAGAAGACCTTATCTGCTTAACAGGAAACCTATATGGTGAAGTGCCAAGCAAAGTTTTGAATGTTGGTGAAAATCAGGCAGAAGAGGCCTTGTTATGGTGGAAAGAAACATTTCAAAATGATTTGTATATCGAACTGATGCGTCATAATCAGGAAGATGAAAATAGAGTTAATCCTGTTCTGATTCAGTTAGCTAAAAAGCACGATGTTAAATTGGTGGCAACCAATAACACCTATTATGTTGAGCAAGAAAATGCCAATGCACATGATATTTTACTCTGTGTAAAAGATGGTGAAAAACAAGCGACGCCAATTGGACGTGGACGTGGTTATCGTTATGGTTTACCAAATCAAGAATACTACTTTAAGTCTTCAGAAGAAATGAAGGCTCTGTTTAGAGATGTGCCTGAAGCGATTGTGAATGTCCAAGACGTTGTAGATAAGATTGAACCTTATGAATTAGCACGAGATGTATTATTACCTGCTTTCGATATTCCAAATGAATTTAAGCACGAAGATGATGAAGCAGATGGAGGTAAACGTGGGGAAAATGCCTATTTAAAGCATTTGACCTATGAAGGCGCCAAAAAACGTTATGGAGACATTACACCAGAAATAAAGGAACGTTTAGATTTTGAATTGAGCGTTATTGAAAATACGGGTTATCCAGGTTACTTCTTAATTGTTGAAGATTTTATTCGTGAGGCTCGAAATATGGACGTTTCCGTTGGTCCTGGTCGTGGTTCTGCAGCAGGTTCTGTAGTAGCGTATTGCCTTTGGATTACAAATATTGACCCGATTAAGTACGATTTGCTTTTTGAGCGATTCTTAAATCCAGATCGTGTGAGTATGCCAGATATCGATATCGATTTTGATGATGAAGGTCGTGGTCGTGTTATGGATTATGTCATTAACAAATATGGTTCTAATCAAGTGGCTCAAATTATCACCTACGGAACGATGGCTGCAAAATCATCCATTAGAGATACTGCCAGAGTTTTAGATTTACCGCTTGGTGATGCAGATCGTATTTCGAAGTTGATTCCCACGATGTCTAAACTCGGTAAGATATTTGGACTCTCTGAAAAAGACTTAGTAAAGAAATTTAGGGCTGAAGATTTAGAAAAAGTCAACGAACTTCTAAATATTTCGGATGGTGAAGATTTACAGGCTGAAACTGTGAATCAGGCAAGAGTGTTGGAGGGTTCCGTTCGTAATACAGGTATTCATGCCTGTGGTGTGATTATTACTCCAGGAGATATTACTAATTATGTGCCTGTTGCTTTAGCTAAGGATTCCGATTTATATGTCACGCAGTTTGATAATTCTGTCGTTGAAAGTGCAGGTTTATTGAAGATGGATTTCTTAGGATTAAAGACCTTAACTTTAATTAAGGACACGGTTAAAATTGTAAAAGCAAAACATGGTATCGAGCTCGATCCAGAGAATTTTCCGTTAGATGATGAGGAAACCTATGCCTTATTCCAACGTGGGGAAACGGTCGGGATATTTCAGTATGAATCTCCTGGAATGCAGAAGCATATGAAGAATCTTAAGCCAACGGTTTTTGATGATTTAATTGCCATGAATGCCTTGTATCGTCCGGGTCCTATGGAATATATTCCTAGTTTTATTGCACGAAAGCATGGTGATGAAGAGATAGACTACGATTTACCAGAAATGGAAGAGTATCTCAAAGAAACCTATGGGATTACAGTCTACCAAGAGCAGGTAATGCTTTTGTCTCAGAAGCTAGCAGATTTCACTAAAGGTGAAGCCGATGTTTTGAGAAAAGCCATGGGTAAAAAGCAGATTGCGGTTCTCGATAAAATGAAACCAAAATTTATTGAGCAAGCTGGAGCCAAAGGTTTAGATAAAGATAAACTAGAAAAAATCTGGAAAGATTGGGAAGCTTTTGCAAGTTATGCCTTTAACAAATCACACTCCACTTGTTATGCTTGGATTGCCTATCAAACAGCATATTTAAAAGCGCATTATCCTGCAGAATATATGGCTGCAGTGCTTTCTAATAATATGAACGATATTAAGTCTGTTACCTTTTTTATGGAAGAATGCAAACGTATGCGTTTGCCTGTTTTAGGGCCAGATGTTAATGAGAGTTATTACAAATTTTCTGTAAATAAAGATAATGCTGTTCGTTTTGGAATGGGAGCTATAAAGGGTGTTGGTCATGGAGCTGTAATGACCATTGTTGAAGGCCGAAAAGAAGACGGAAACTATAAATCCATTTTTGACTTGGCAAAGCGTATCGATTTGCGGGCTGCTAATAAAAAGGCCTTTGAAGGTTTAGCCAATGCTGGTGGTTTTGATTGTTTCTCTGATACACATCGCGCACAATATTTTGCGCACGATGGAGATGGGATTACCTTTTTAGAAAAAGCCGTTAAGTATGGAGCCAAACACCAAGAAAATGAAAATTCTGCACAGATAAGTATGTTTGGTGCTGCTAGTGACGTTCAGATAGCAGAACCGATAGTTCCACCTTGTGAAGATTGGGGAACAATGGAAAAATTATCTCGTGAAAAAGAAGTGGTTGGCATTTATATATCTGGTCATCCTTTAGATGATTTTAAAATTGAAATGAAAACATTTTGCAATGGAACTATTGCTTTATTTAACGATTTAAATTCTGTTTTGAATCGTGAGATTACTTTTGGTGGAGTAGTAACCGATGTACAACATCGTGTGAGTAAGCAAGGAAAAGGTTGGGCACTGTTTACGATTGAAGATTATACAGATAGTTTTGAGTTTAGAATCTTTGGGGAAGACTATTTAAAATTTAGACATTTCTTTGTAGTGAACTCTTTTGTTTATGTAAGAGCTTTTATCAAAGAAGGGTGGGTAAATAGAGACACTGGTAAAAAAGGAGAACCAAGAATTCAGTTTAATAGTTTTCAGTTGTTGCATGATGTTATGGATACCTATGCTAAAAAGTTATCTATTCAATTAAATATTGATGATTTAGGTGAAGGTAAAATCACAAAGCTTCACGATTTATTAAGAATCCATGAAGGCAGTAACACCCTCAATTTTGTGGTGTATGATAATAAAGAAAAAATTAAAGTACAAATGCCAAGTCGCAAGCAGAAAGTTAAGATTTCTCAAGAACTGTTGCATGAACTTAAAGAGCATGACGTTAGGTACAAGTTGAATTAGCAATCTGGTTATGAAAAATATTCAAATTCTATGTATTCTATTATTAATAGTGATTTTTGGTTGTAAAGATCAGAAGGAAGTTACAGTCCAAATAGATGATAAAATTGAAGCTTTTCAATCCATATTAGATTCTATTTATGCTCAGAATAAAGATGCAGTTGGTTTGATGGTTCATATAGAAGCGCCAGATAAAAAGATTTCATGGAGTGGAGCAGCAGGTGTTTCAGATAAAAGAGGAACTCAACTTGAGATAGATCATCCCGTTTTGATTGCAAGTAATACCAAAACTTATGTGAGTACTTCGATATTAAGGTTAGTAGAGCAATCTAAGTTGAATTTAAGCCAAGCTATTGATACTTTAATTTTTGAGGAAACTAATATATTGCTTAAGTCAGATGGCTATAGTACTTCAGATATTACGTTGACTCAATTACTAAATCATACAAGTGGTATTTATGATTATGCTGGTACAGACAATTATATGCAAATGATTAAGGATAACCCAAAGCATAGGTATACTAGAAACGAGCAAATTGAGATGGCTATGACAATGGGAAATCCTCTAGGAGGTGCTGGCGAGGTTTTTGCATATGCAGATACCAATTATTTACTGCTAACAGAAATTATAGAAGGTATAACTGAGAAACCTTTCTATACGTCGATGCGTGATTTAATTAACTATGATAAACTTGGGATGACGACAACTTTGTTCTCTACTTTAGAAACGTATCCTAAAGATTTAAAACCATTAGCACATCAATATTGGACTTCAGAAGGTTTTGATAGTTATGAAATTGATCATTCTTTTGATTTATTTGGAGGAGGAGGAATTGCTTCGACAACTAAAGATTTGGCTGTTTTTTCTCAAAGTTTATTTACAAACAAGATTTTTGAAAAAACAGAAACCTTAGATTTAATTTATACCAAAGCCAATCCAAAACAAAAAATGGAAGGCGATTATTATTTAGGTTTATCATCAATTGATGTTGATGGTGTACAAGGATATGGTCATGGAGGATTTTGGGGAACAGCTGTGAATTATTTCCCCGAAATCAATACAAGTATCGCCATATTTATTTTAGATAGGGATAAAAGAGCATTACGTTTAGATATTAATAGACAAATGGTCAAACAATTATCTCAGCTATAATTAAGTATTAAACTTTCTTTCCATCCAAATAGTTTCCTAAATTATCTAAAGAATCATCCCAAAACTGAGAATAAAATTGGATCCATTTGTTCACTTCTTTTAACGGTTTAGGATCTGCGTAGCAGAATCGATTTCGACCTTGCTCGTCCATTTGTACAAGTCCAGCATCATTGAGTATTTTAATATGTTTGGTTACACCTTGTCTGGTCATTTCAAACTGATTTGATATTTGAGTGATAGATAACGCCGAGGTAGCAATCACTAAGGCGTGAAAAATGTCACGCCTTGTTGGATCTGCAATAGCTTTAAATAATTTGGTGATATTATCTTGCATTTACTTCTTCCTTTAAATAGCTGGTTAAACCATTAATGCAATTATCCCAACCACCATTAAAACTCTCAAACATAGCAATGGCAGTTTCGCCTGCATAATTTTCAATACCAGAATGTTCTAAATGTAGTTTGGTTGAATTGCCGAGATCTTCTAATGTCCAGGTTACGGTAGTTTCTACTTTAGTGTCACCTACAATCCAAGTATAAATTAATTTATAAGGATTAGCTTCTTTTACAGTTCCGCTTATTGTTGTACAGCCTTTTTCGTTAGGTTCTGAAGTGAATAGATATTGATATCCTTCTTCAGCTTTAAAATCGGCCTGAATAAACCATGTTGAAATTTCTTCGGCTTTTGTAATGGCGTTCCAGATCTGATCAATAGAGTGATTGAATACCTTTTCTTTTGTGATTGTTTTAGTCATAGTGTTCGTTTTTTAGATTTACCTGCCTATCGGCAGACAGATATGCAACTTTATGGTTGCTAAATTAAACAAAATATTTTAATAAGCAACTAAAAAGTTGCATAATTAGTTCTGAGTTTGCGCAAAGGATGGAATACTTCGACTACACTCAGCACAGACTAACTGTTTGAGCTCCTCACAAAGAGTGAGTAGTGAGAGCCTGGTTTATGCGTCCAAATGACAATTATACTGTCAGTCAATAATGTCATAATCAAATCAAATACTGCCAATGTAAGGTTTGGCATTTTTTTTGACTAATTTTGTGTAATCAAAGTAGAATACAATTAAAATTAAATATTATGGCATTAGAAATAACAGATGCAACTTTTGAAGAAACAGTATTAAAGAGCGATAAACCAGTAATGGTTGATTTTTGGGCAGCATGGTGTGGACCTTGTCGTATGGTGGGACCAATCATTGATGAGATTAGTACTGAGTACGATGGTAAGGCTATAGTTGGTAAAGTAGATGTTGATGCAAATCAGGAATTTGCAGCTAAATACGGAGTAAGAAACATACCGACAGTATTAGTTTTTCAAAACGGAGAAGTTGTAGGTCGTCAAGTTGGTGTAGCACCTAAGAATGCTTATTCTGACGCTATCGACGCACTTTTATAGTCTATACTCTAAAAGAAATGATAAAAGGTTTGTCTATACGGCAAACCTTTTTTAGTTTCAACTATATTTTAAATGAAGAGACTTTGTCGGGTTGAGTATTGCCGAGTTTAAAATATATTTTGAACGAAGGTAGCTTGCGTAGTAAGTCGATAAATCTAACTTTTGAGAAAGATTGCATTTCGACTACGCTCAATGTGACAGTTAATTATAATTTAGACTTTTAGAAATTTGAACATACAACAAGAACTCAATAAAGCAGGTGGTTTTAAAAACCTAGAATTGTTAGCCAAACAAGTGGTTGAGGGTTTTATTGCAGGTATGCATAAAAGTCCGTTTCATGGGTTTTCGGCTGAATTTGCTGAACATAAAATATATAATCAAGGTGAGAGTACTAAGCATATAGACTGGAAGCTCTATGCTAAAACAGATTGTTTATATACAAAACGATATGATGAAGAAACCAATTTGCGTTGTCATCTCATAGTGGATAATAGTAGTTCTATGCATTATCCAGAATCTGGGGGAACTTCAATAGACAATCTTAATAAAATTGCATTTTCAGCTCTTGCAAGTGCATCCTTAATGCATATTCTTAAAAAGCAGCGTGATGCTGTTGGATTAAGTATTTATAGTGATACTTACGATTTTTATTCACCTGAAAAAGGTAGTGAACGTCATCACCAGATGTTATTGAATAAATTAAGTGAAGCTGTTATAGGTAAACCAGACACTAAAACCACAGAGACTTACAGATACTTGCATCAGATTGCCGAGAAAATTCATCGCAGATCATTGATTTTTGTGTTTACAGATATGTTTCAAACGTCGGAGGATGATGAAAAACTGTTTGAAGCTCTAAGACATTTAAAGCATAATAAGCATGAGGTCGTTTTATTTCATGTTTTTGATAAAGCAAAGGAATTAACTTTTGATTTTGATAATAGGCCAAAACGATTTATTGATATAGAAACGGGAGAATACATCAATTTATATCCAGATAACGTAAAGGATAACTACGAAAAAGCTGTTAAAGACTACTTTAATAGCTTAAGATTAAAGTGCGGTCAATACAGAATAAAGTATGTAGAAGCTGATATTAATGCTGGGTTTAATCAGATACTTACGACGTACATGATAGAGCGTCAAAAATTTGTTTAGATTTTTGTTTGTGAAATTAAAAATGCAATGTATATTTGCCCCTGCTTGCCGCGAGGCAGGCTCGCAATTATGCAACGGTCTGGTAGTTCAGCTGGTTAGAATGTCGCCCTGTCACGGCGAAGGTCGCGGGTTCGAGTCCCGTCCAGACCGCTAAAATTGCAAAATTAAAGCTTCAAGAAATTGAGGCTTTTTTTAAAGCAATTGTAAAATGTTGTGTTGTTCCGATTAAAATCGGAATGTAGTAATGTCAAATTTAATTTGATATTCCAATGAGAAGCTTTCCTTTTTTCATCTTGAAAATTGGGATGCTTTTTTGTTTATATAAAGGTTTTTCTTATAAGCCTTTAAAAAAGTGTTTCATATAGCTGAATAACAATTTTAAGGATGACTATGAATTATCTTATTCAAAGTATTAAATTAGTATAATCAAGTATAGAATAGAATTTTTATTTCTATATTCATTTACGATAAAAATTGAATCTTATTAAAGTTGGGATAATCCCAATAAATTAGAAATGAAAAAGTCTAGAACAATGTATTTAATTGGTTTTGCTCTAATAACAATTGGTGGATATATAACGTATCTAGCTACTGTTGAAAGAGATAATGAGAATAAGGAAGAAATTATTCAGAATGACAATAAGAATGCTGATGTCAATCAGAATAATCATGAGCAGCTGTTAAATGAAATAAAAAAACTGAACAATAATCATGAAAACACTGAGCATCTTTTAGTTGAACTGCTAGGAAAAAATTATCATGAGATCTTAAATAATAAGAATGCTTTGGATAATTTAAAAAATAAATTAAATAACAATTCACTAGAAACTGTAATTCAGGAAAATAAAAATCTAAGAAAGGAATTAAGTAACTTATATCTAACTAAATTAGATAAGCAATTTAGCGAAAAAGTTGAAAATTATATTTTATCGTATAAATACGATGATGCTTTAAATTTAATTAAATCAGCGTTTAAAAGTGAAAGTAATATATCTGCTAAGGAAAAAGCTGAATTATATTTATTACAAGGTTTTGCCTACGGAGGTCTAGGAGATAGGCTTAAAGAAGAAACGGCTTTAAAATCAGCTGTTCTACTTGATGAAAATAACACCCTTGTTTTGGTAGAATATGCTAAAATTTTAGGTGTTAATGGTAAACCAAAAGAAGCATTGAAATATTTAAAAAAATATATTGCACTAATATCTGACGAAGATCCAATAGACTATTTCATATTAATAAAATATTTTAGAGTCGCTGTTTATGCTTCTAATGACCTTCACACATACGAAACTACTCTAAAATTGTGTAAAGAAGCATTAGAACTCGGATTGGACGAGAGTGATTCTAAATATCGATTTGATATCATTTATATGGCATATGGATCCGCTTTGATGGAGCTTGAAAGGTATGATGAGTCAATTGCAAAACTTGAGAGAGCTTTAGAAATCGTAAATAATTATGACGATTTTGTAGCTCACTCTATGATTGGAGGTATATATGATTGCATGGCTATTCTGTATAATTTGAAGAGAGATCCTGAACAAGCAATCAAATATAGTAACCTAGCCCACAATGAATACAAGATTGCTTATCCTTTGAATAAATCTATGGTGGTTGCGGATTATTATCATAATAGAGGAAGTATTGAGTTTAACAGAAGAAATTTTGAAGAATCATTTCAAAACTACGAGAGATCAAAAGATATTACCTTGGATATTTATGGAGAACAACACCATTCTTTAGTAAAAACATATGAGTCCTTAAGTGGTGTTTGCTTTAGATTAGAACGATATAAAGAAAGTAAAATGTATATTGAAAAAGCATATGTCATGTTTCTGAAAATGGCTAATTCTAATGATTATAATTACTCAAAGAAGAAACGGTTCTATAATGATATTATTGAAAAAATTGATACTAAAATAAGAGATAATTAAGGATTGCATTATGCATTAATTGACAATGCTTAATTGTTGTCATTTAATTGTAAAATATTGTTTTAGGTTCGAGTCCCTTCCAGACCGCTAAAATTGCAAAATTAAAGCTTCAAGAAATTGAGGCTTTTTTTAAAGCAATTGTAAAATGTTGTGTTGTTCCGATTAAAATCGGAATGTAGTAATGTCAAATTTAATTTGATATTCCAATGAGAAGCTTTCCTTTTTTCATCTTGAAAATTGGGATGCTTTTTTGTTTTTTAGCATTTTTACAGAATAAGACTAAAATCATCACCCTACCAGTTTTCAACAGGTTATGAACAGTAAAAACACACTTAATCGAAATTAAATAACTCTTAATCGATGATTTTGTTGTTTATTTGAAAATAAAAATTATATTTGTTGTCCTTCTTAAGACCTCAAATCGCTTAATAAGGAAAATTTTAATTCATTTTACTATTTAGACACGTGTTGTCTAGAAAACATCCCTCGTTTTAATTTTAGTATAAATTTTAGGTTCATCCTAAAATAGTTAATAATCCATTCCCTTCCCTCGGAGCAATATGTTTATTGCAAAAATTTAACTATTAAACCCTAATTTAAATTTATACATATGAAAACCCTAAAAATTACTCTAGCCTTAGTTGCTGTGCTTGTTTTAACTGTATCTGGTGTGCAATCTGAAAATGTTGTTGTTGATAATCAACCGACATCTAAAGAGGTTAAGGCTTATGATTTATTAGTACATGCTAAAAAGAAACTTAAAAAAGAATCAAACGGATAGTTTTTTTTAATTTATTATAATCAGAAGCCTTTACTAAATTTAGTAAAGGCTTTGTTCATTTGAATTAATTAATTATCTAACTTTGATAATATCTAAAATTATCTAAGTTGATTCGAACATATTTATTAACATTATTTTTAATTTTTTATTCTACTAATTCTTTTGCTCAAAATAAAGTAAAAAACTCTTTCCTTGATAGTATAAATAGTCTTATTACTTTTTCAAGAAATGGAGACTACACAATATTAGAACGTCTTAAATTTGCAAAGAAAGCCTCTGAATTATCTAGACAAACTGCTGTAGATACAATCATTTTGAAAAGTAATAGAAATCTTTCTGTACTATTCTATGATACTGAAAATTATGAATTGTATAGAGAACTAAATTATGTGAATCTTAGGTTAGCTACTAAGTTAAATGACTCATCTGCAATAGTAGTTGCTAATCATAATCTTGCACTATATTATCGGGACAAACCTAATAATGATAGTGCATTCTTTTATTATAATAAATCTTTAAAGCTTTACGAGAAGTTGTCCAATAATTTAAAAAAAGCAGAAGTTCTTTTTAATATAGCGTATATACAGGATCTTGAGAAGGATTATATTGGAAGTGAAGCAAACTGTATTGAAGCCATAAAAGCTTTAGATGAGCTGCCAAAATCTGAAAGAATATATGATGATTTATGGGATCTCAATAATTTGATAGCAGGAATAGCTTTAAAATTAAATAACTTAGATAAAGCTTTAGAGTATCATGATAAATGTTTAGCCATTAGTTCTAAAATGAATTATGGCAATTATAATGAGTTATTATCTATCAACAATATTGCATTTGTTTACCGAAGAAAAAAAGATTTCAAAAAAGCTCTAGATTACTATAACACACTTGTTAAAAGAAGAAAAGAATTTGACGAATTCGACCCTACATTTTATCCATTGATTATTGATAATATTGCATATACAAAAGTCCTTGCAGGGGATGAAGATTACGATAAAATAAGTGATATGTTCTATGAGGCCTATGAGCTAAGTGAAAAACTAGAAGATGATATTACTAAACTAGCGGTTACGATTGATTTGTCTAAGTTTTATAAACATTTGAAAGTTAAAGACTCTACACTAAAGTACGCTGATAGTGCATACAAATTAGCGAAGAGAATTTCATCTAATGATATATTGTTAGAATCGATGATTTTACTTTCAGAGTTAAAAGAAGGTGAGGAAGGTAAAGAGTATCTCAATGAGCATATTAGATTAACAGATAGCTTACTGAATGTAGAACGCAATGTTAGAAACAAATTCGCAAGAATAAAGTATGATACAGACGAAATAGAAGCCGAAAACGAACAAATATCTAGAGAAAACTTATACTTAGCTATTCTATCCATAGGTTTATTATTCTCCGCAGTACTCATTTACGTCGTTATATCTCAACGTGCAAAAAACAGAAAGTTAAAGCTAATACAAGTACAGCAAAAAGCTAACGAAGACATCTACAACCTTATGTTAGGTCAGCAAGATAAAGTAGATGAGGCCAGAGCCAAAGAAAAAACAAGAGTGTCTAAAGAATTACACGATGGTGTTTTAGGCCGTCTGTTTGGTACACGATTGAGCTTAGATAGTATCAATTTTAAAGATGGTAAAGAAGCCATGATGACCAGAGCCAACTACATTGGTCAACTTAAAACTATTGAAGAAGATATCAGAAAAATATCTCATGAGTTAAATACCGATTTTGTTTCAGGTTCTGGGTTTATGGATATTGTTACAGAACTTATTGAAAACCAAGCTCAAGCCTATGGATTGAAACACGAGTTTAATTACACGGATGATATCAGTTGGGATTTAGTGTCTAATAAAACCAAAATCAATTTTTATAGAATTATTCAAGAATCTATGCAAAACATCTATAAGCATGCCAATGCAAATACTATTAAAATTAGTATTTCACTCGAAAAAGATGTAATTTGCTTAGACATCATTGATGATGGAGATGGTTTTGATACTACTAAAAGTAAAAAAGGTATTGGTCTTAAGAACATGAGTTCTCGTGTTGAAGATATTGACGGAAGTATCGATTTTACATCTCAATCTGGTAATGGTACCCAAGTTAATGTTAAAATTCCCTACACAAATCAACCCGTATGAACCATATCAACATTTTAATGGTGGATGATCACCCTATTATTATTGAGGGCTATCAAAATGTGTTAATTGCTACAAAACAAGACGATCAAACCTTACATATAGATACTGCAAACAATTGCGATGAGGCAGTAACTATGATAGAACAAGCATCGAAAAAATACCCTTACGACGTCTGTTTTTTTGATATTAGTTTACCTGGATCAGAAGACGGTAAGTATACTTCTGGTGAAGATTTAGCGCTATTGGCAAAAAAATTAATGCCTAGATCTAAGATTGTAATACTTACCATGTTTAATGAATCCTTCAGAATTCACAATATAATCAAGGAAATAAGCCCAGATGGTTTTCTTATAAAAAGTGATTTAACGTCTATGGAACTTGCGGATGGTTTTAAGCAAATTCTAAAATCACCTCCGTATTACAGTAGCACTGTAAGTAACTATATGAAGAAAACAATTTCTAGCGACATCTATTTAGATGATATTAATCGCAAAATTTTACACTTATTATCTCAGGGTATAAAAACGAAGAGCCTAAATGAGTATATCGATATTTCTACAAGTGCTATCGAAAAACGAAAAAAACAACTTAAAGTATTGTTCTTCTGTTGATGACGGAAAAGACGAAACGTTGTTAAAAGAGGCTCGAGAAAAAGGTTATTTATAAAAAAGTGCTAAAAAAGTGTGCTTTTTCGGATTAAAAAAAATCCGCGTAGATACTATCAAATAAGAAAAGTACGGTTTTTCCACAGCAAGTCTACGGTTTTTCCACAGCAAAAAGTAAAATGGCTTATCTATATTTACGCAAGTCAACAAGAATTAATTAATCCCTTTTTAAGTAATTGTTGAGTTAATAGCAAGAAAATGAAACCTAGTAGCATTTATGGTACTAGGTTTTTTCTTTGTTCGAAATTGTAATAAATTATTAGAACCAATTTGCATTATGTTCTGACAATTTTACAATGAAAAATCCTAGAAAAACTATAGCCACAATAAATTTTAAAAACGTAGAAGCTATAAAACCTAAGAACGATCCAAAGGCTGCTCTCAAAGCTTTTTCCATATCGTTCCTATGAACCATCTCTCCGATTAAAGCGCCGATAAAAGGACCAATAATTATTCCGAATGGAATAGGAGAGAGTAATCCAATAATTAAACCGAGTGTTGTGCCTATCATTCCGGCTTTACTACCACCAAAACGTTTGGTGCCTATTGCAGGTATAATGTAGTCTAAAACATATATAAATATTGCAACCAACAGGGTAACAATTAAAAACGCCTGACTTAATTGTACTCCTTCCGTAAAATGAAGAACTAATAGACCAGCCCAACTTGTGAGCGGCCCAGGTAAAACAGGTAAAAAACTACCAACAATCCCTAAAATCATTAAAAGTAGTGCTGCAAGCACCAAAAAAAATTCCATATAAATAATTTAAATTCAATTATATGATGCAATAAGCAGACCAAAGTTACATTTTTTAACTAAATTTTTAGTTTAAACTAAAAATTTAGTTATATTAGCATAATGATTTAAGAATAGAGTCTCATTAAAGTCAAAGAATTATTTATGAGATTCTGAAACAAGTTCAGAATAAAATGAAACAATTAACAAAAGCAGAAGAAGAGATAATGCAAGCCTTATGGCAACTTAAAAAGGCAAATGTAAAAGCTGTAATCGAAATCTTGCCAGAGCCCAAACCAGCCTATAATACAGTGTCTACAATTATTAGAATTTTGGAGTCCAAAGGTTTTGTGGATTATGAAAAAAAAGGAAAGGGCCATGTTTATTTTCCTGTTGTAGCTAAAGCATCTTATAGTAACCAATCTATAAATAAGTTGGTGGACAACTATTTTCAAGGGTCTTTTAAAAGTATGGTATCATTTTTTGTTCAGAAGAATGATGTCGATGTTAAAGATATTGAGACGTTGTTAAACGAAATTGATAAAAATAAGTAATATGTTGTACACTATTCTTCAGATCATCGCATTTCAAGCTTTATTTTTATTGGTTTATGATTTGTTTTTAAAACGCGAAACATTCTTTAATTACAATAGAGCTTATTTATTAATCAGCTCTGTTTTATCTCTTGCGTTACCATTTATAAGGTTTCCAGAATTAAAAGCGGTAACAACAAAAGATTTCGTCATACAACTACCAGAAGTTTTTATAGGAACTAAAACTCCAACAGCTTTCGATGTTCAAATTGCAGAGCAAGCCGGTTTAGTAATTGAGCAATCACAAACACCAACTTGGTATGCTGTTTTGTTGGCAGGAATTGCTATTGCGACATTCATTTTTATATTCAAAATCTCAAAACTTTATTGGTTAAAATTTAATAACCCAAAACGTTGGAAAGGAAACTTACTCATCGTTAATCTCATTAAGAGTAGTGCTGCATTTTCGTTTTTCAGTACCATTTTTATAGGTGAACGTATACCCGAAACCGAAAAGCCAACCATTTACAAACACGAGCTAGTTCATATTAAGGATTTACACACACTAGATTTACTCTTTTTTGAACTACTAAGAATTATATTTTGGTTTAATCCGTTGGTCTATATCTATCAAAATAGAATTAAAGAACTGCACGAATATATTGCAGATGCCAAAGCTGTAAAACAAAATGGTAAGGCAGATTATTATCAAAGTTTACTCAATCAGGTATTTGATGTCAATAATGTGTCATTTACAAATACATTTTTCAAAAAATCATTAATCAAAAAACGAATCACTATGTTACAGAAATCAAAATCTAAACAGCTTAATCTTATAAAATATGCACTATTAATTCCTATGGTTTTTGGGATGTTGATTTATACCTCTGCGGAAGTTAGGGCGCAACAGAATGTTGAAAAGCAAGAACAATCAGTTGATCAAGAATTAACTGAAGAGGAATTGATTAAGAAATATTATGATGAATTAGTGAAAATGGACAAGGATGGAGCTACTTATTTTCAAATTGCTGAATACGCTGGCTTCAAAAAAGAAAATAGTTATAAATATACTCTGTCAAAAGAAGACTTTTTGAAATCGAAAGCTTTATTGAAATATATTTCGGAGAACAGAATTATTCAAAGGCAATCTAAAGATGGGACTTCAATATATTATCATCAGATGGTTAGTCCAGAAAAACTAAAAATTTTAGGTTATAGAACTTATCAACACTACAGAGAATGGAAAAAAACAAAGGAGGCTAAAAACTTATGGGAAGCCAATGTTAGAAATGGAGTATTAAAATTATTTGTAGAGGATGGGGCTAACATGTCTGAAAAGGAAAAAAATCGTTTTGATGCACTAATGAATCAATTAGAAACGGACACTTACTATAAAAAACTAGTGGTTGCAGATGAAAGTACATTGCTAATTTTAGATGCTCCTAATAAATCTGAAACTGAAATTATAGAAGTAGAAGAAGTAAACGAATCTGTAGAAGTTCCATTCTCAGTAGTAGAAATAGTACCAACCTTAAAAGAATGTGCAGATTTAGAGACAAATAAAGAACGAAAGTATTGTATGACTAGTTTTGTAAACAAGCATGTTGGTCAAAACTTTAATACAAAATTAGCAGATAGCTTAAACCCTGGTAAAAAACGAATTTTTGTGCATTTTAAAATTGACAAAGAAGGTAATGTTAAGGATATAAAAGCTAGAGCGCCAAGTGAAGCATTAGAGGAAGAAGTAAAGCGTGTTCTCAACATGTTGCCACAATTTGCACCTGGAAAACAAAAAGGAAAATTGGTAACTGTTCCTTATTCTTTACCTATTGTTTTTGAGGTGAAAGGAGATGATAAAAGGCTTAAAGAATTAATTGCAGAACGTGAGCGTATTTTGCGGAATTCAAGTGATAAAAATCCAGTAGTAGTGCGATTGAGCAAACAGATTGATGCTTTAAAAGCAAAGTCAAAGAATACAACTGATAGCTTAAGAATAAATAATTATCAAAATAAAAGACTTAAAGAATTAATTGCGCAACGCGATCGTCTTTTACGGAATTCAAGTGAGAAAAATCCTGTAGTAAAAATATTAAATAAACAGATAGATTCTATTGGAAAAGAAAAAACTAAAAAAGAAAAGTTATATCTAAAATTATTAGAACAGCAGGAAAGACAGAAAATAGAAGAAGCAAAAATTATTGAAGTGACCAAAGATGAAACAGATAAAATCCCATTTCGCGAAGTAGACGAATCTCCAATTCATCCAGATTGTAATTCGTTATCCTTAGAATCTGATAAGAAAGATTGTACAATCCATGCAGTCAATAAGCATATGGGTAAAAATTTTAATACTAGCTTAGCCAAATCTTTAGATTTACCTGCTGGTAGACAGCGAATTTCTACTCAATTTGTGATAAACAAGAAAGGTAATGTAACAAAAATAAAGGTTGAAGGCCCACATCCTAAGTTAGAAGAAGAAGTCGAGAGAGTGTTAAAATTATTGCCTCAATTCATGCCAGGAAAGAAAGATGGTAAGGTTGTAAATGTGCCTTTGTCTATTCCAATAGTTTTTTCAGTTGCTGACACTAAAAAAGACTAAAACCAGGCTTATGAAATTAAATTTGTGGCTTCTGTGTTTCATATTTTCAGTGACTTTAAATGCGCAAAGCTCAAAAGAAAAAGCAGATCGTCTTTATGCTAGTGGTAATTACACTAAAGCTATTGAGGCCTATAAAACCCTCAAAAATTTAGATGAAGTTTATGATGAAATAGCCAAAGCATACATAGCAATAGGTAATTATGGTGAAGGTTTGCTGAATTATGAAAAAGCAGTTAAAGTCAATGAGGATAATCTTTTAATTAAGTATGAATTTGCCAAACTTTTAACCAAAACTAAAAAGTATAAAAAAGCCAATCAGATGTTTACAGATTTGATTGTACTAGATAGTGTAAATCCTAATTACCACTACGAATTAGGAGTAGTCTTAGAGAAACAAAAAGATACTACGGCATTAAATGAATACAAAAAAACGTTCGATCTAGATGCAAGACATCAAAAGGCGATTTTCAAAATTGCGAAATATCATATTATTAAGCGAAATTTTGAATTAGCACATCGCTTTATAGATAAAGGCCTAGAGAGTTATGGGAATAATGTTGAACTTATGAGCTTAAAGGCACAAGCATACTATTACCAAGATTATTTTACACATTCTGTAGTTTGGTTTAATAAGCTATTAGATTTAGGTGAAAAATCTGAGTTTATTCACGAAAAACTAAGCTTAAGTTATGCTCAAAATTCAGATTACGAAGATGCCATTTACCATAGAAAAGAAGCTCTAAAATACAACCCAAATGATGCCAATGCCATGTTTGTTATAGGCACATATTACGAAAGTTTGAATAATTTTGAAAAAGCAGAAGCCTATATCGCTAAGGCTCTAAAATTGCAAGATCAATCACTTACCAATGAATATCAACGACTTGGAACTATTTTAAATCGTCAAAAGAAATATGAAGAAGCCATTAAAGCGTTTCAAAAATCATTAAAGGAAGATGCTTCTAACATTATGTCCGAATTCTTTTTAATAAGAACAAAAGATGAATTTTATGGCGATATAGATTCTAAGATAACATTGTACGAAAATTATATAGCAAAACATGAGAAAAGCCCTTTTCTTACATTTGCCCAAAGGCGATTGAAAGCACTTAAAAAAGAAAAATTCCTAGAAGAAGACTAAAATCTAAAAATATTGTACTTTTCGGTATCAGAATTTCACTAATGAATCGAATCGTTTGTCTTTTAATCTTGGTTTTTGCGACTTCTTGCAACTATTTTGAAAAGAAGAAAGTGTCTCCCGAAGATTTACTTGAGGAAGAACTACAAACTTTCAACTGGAATGAAGTCGATACATACCCAACGTTTAGTAATTGCGACTCTATAACTGAAAAAGAAGATAGCAAAATCTGTTTTCAGAATACTTTAGTTAATAATGTGAATCGGTTTTTAGAAAATCAAAATTTAGCAGTTTCCAAAGATGTTAATGATACGATAAGGCTCAAAATCATAATTAACAATAAAGGTGTTTTAGAAGTAGAATCTATTAAAAGACAACCAGAAACAGTAGAAGAAATACCTGAAATAGACAGTTTGCTAAGACAGAGTTTAAAGGGTATTCCAAAAATATTCCCAGCAATAAAAAGAGGACAACAAGTAACTACGGCTTTTGAATTACCTGTGATTGTTAAGATTAATTAAGTCTTTGTTATACTAAGTTTTCGGAGTATCCAAGTTTGGCAGCTGATCGAAGTCGAAGCTAAAATCTAATCGCCAACTTCTGCATCAATCTAAGCACTTCAACATAGAGCCAAATAAGTGTAGCTAAAAGTCCCCAAGTGGCCATCCATTCTTTATATTTTGGTGCTCTGTTTTTATAACGCTCTATATAATCAAAATCTAAGAGTAGAGCAAAAGAAGCTACAATCGCAGCCAAAACATTAAAACCAATGGCAAACCAAGATGTTCCCCAAATGTAGGTTTTGATTCCGAAGAAACTTAAAATCCAGGAAATTATATACACAACCATAATGCTTACAGTAGCTGTAATAATTACACTTCGTAATTTTTTAGTAACTACAATAATTCGCAATTGATACAACAAAAGCATCACAAAAAAAGTAACTATAGTAACACCAATAGCCTGATACGGTAATTCAGGAAAATTACGATGTGCATAAGCCGAAAAACCACCTAAAAAGAAGCCTTTAGCAATGATATATAGCGGCACTAAAATATGTGCCCAATTTTGTCTTACGGAAATTAAAACACTCATCACAATTGCACCTAACATGCCTCCTAAAGTAAACCACTTCATAGGTGTACCAGCTTCGTTAAGTTTCCATAGATAAGCTGTAATCGCGGCAATAATTAAAATGCCAAACATAGATTTGAAAAAGATACCAGCAACCGACATTTTTTTTACTGCTGATTTTCTATCATCCCAAAAATAACCGTTGAATACAGGATTAGAGGTTTTAAAATTTCTTAAACTCATTTAAATAATTTCATCATAAATTAAATTTATAACCTAGAGCAATATCTGTAGAAAAGTTACCTTGATTATCAAAATTAATTGCAAATAACTCACCATAAATTAAAGTAATAAAACTGTTTTTTCCAACTTTAATATCTGAGCCAATACCAAAAATTAAAGGTACATCGAAAGCTGTCTTATTTGAGCTAATTTGTGTATTATTTTCGTCTTTAAAAGAAGAACTGGTAAAATTAAGTGTTGCTAATTTGAGTTGACCGTAAATAGAAAAACAAGATTTGTTTATTATTCTATAGCGATAACCTAGTGAGAGTTCGTTAGTGCTATAGTTAAAATCATCGGCATCGAAGGTGTGTCTAACCTGCATAAAACCTGAATGTCTTGGTAATGTGCTAGCTTCATAAATTTCAAGTTCTGCACCGATTAGTGGTACTTTTACATTATCAGGATTGCCAACAAATGGATGATTAGTAATACCAGCCGAGAAGCCTAATCTTAATTGAACTTTTCGTTCTGTTTTTATAGAAGTGTACGATTGATCAACAGATGCATTATACTTATCTATATAATTTTTTAGGCTATAGGTAGTTAATTTTAATGCTTCAGTCGTCATTCCATTAGTTAAACTACTTAATGTTGTTTTATATTCTTCGAGGTAGTTTTTTTTAGAATCTTTTGTGTTTTTCAATTCCGTGATAGTACCATTTTCTGTTCTTACGAAATAACGGTATTGACCATCAATAATATTCCATAGTAGGTCTAGCTTGCCTTCTAATTCAGTTTTAAGCTTTAGGGTTTTACCGTCAATAGTGTAGTTTTCTTGACCATAATTAGCTTGAAAGGCAAAACACAAAAGAATAATTAATAAAGTCTTTTTCATGTGTTGTTAGGATTTGGTTTCAGTAAATCTATCAAAAATATTGAACGCAACACTATTTCTTCGACGTTCTACCTTTCCAACGGTATGATTTAAAGAATGATAGAAAAGCAATGCTTACATTAAAGATAGGATATATGATACTCGAAAAGATATAAGAAAGAAGTAAGGTCTCTTGTTTAAAAAAACGAGAGGTTTTAAAAAGTAGTAAGAAGTCAATGCTAAACTTTATTATTAATAAGGCAACAACTATTCTGGTATTTAATAAATTTAAAAGTACCAAAGGAATAAAAGCTATACACGTTAAGTTTCCTAATAAAACCGTTAAACCCACTAGTTTGGCAAACCTATTATCATAGTTACTCGTTTTTGATGCCCATCTCAAACGTTGCTGAATCAAATTAGAAATTGAGTTACTTGGATTCGTAGTTACAATAGCCTTTTTAGATTTTAGATAATGTACTTTTTTAGCATCTTGCTTCGTCAGTTTTTGAAGTAAGAATATATCATCACCACTAGAAATATTATTGTTGCCGTCAAAACCATTTACTGCAACAAAAGAGGATTTGCGGTATCCAAAATTAGCACCATTACTCATAAAAGGTCTTTTGATGCCAAAACCGCCAATAGTTGCTCCTTGTAAGCTTAAAAAATCTAAAGTTTGAAAGCGTTTAAAAAACGAGTTATTAGCATGATAAGTTACGGGAGCTACAATACAATTTGAGTTTTTGGTTTGTATACATTCATCAAAAGCATCTAACCAGTATTTTGGCAGAATACAATCGCTATCAGTGGTAATTATCCAATCATATTTTGAAGTTTGAATAGCAGCAGTTATGGCATCTTTTTTAGGTGAATTTGAGTTTCTTTTATTATTAATAATACTTATGTCACCTTGAGTACTTCGACTACGCTCAGTATAAACTGCTTCGAGAGGTTTTTTTAAAAGGAAATTATTTATTACTTCTACCGACACATCTTCAGACTCATCATCAACAAAAATAACTTCAAACATCGACTTAGGATAATTCAACTGAGAAATTGACGCTAATAATCTGGGAAGATTTTCAGCTTCATTTCTAAACGGAATTACAATCGAAAATTTAGTTTTAACTGGTAAATCTTGTAGTTTAAAGTCCTCAACCCTATCAAAACCAAAAGCAAACCAACCTATTAAAAATAAGTAAATGATTATGATTATAATTGCTATGGATGTGAGCATTATTCTTTGGTTTGAGGAAGTTTAAAATTTAGGACAAAATAACTTCCAAATAGACTCGGAATCATAAAGTTGAGTAACCACATTATTGTAATTATTGATAAAATAGTTAGCTCATTAACTTCAACATAGCCAAATAAAAATACAGCAACACTTCCTTTTATAACGACATCGAAAATTGAAATGCTCGGTACAATAGATACTAAAAAATACATACTCGTTATAACGACCATAGCTTTAAAATATTCTACATCGACACCAAACATTGTAAGAAGATAATAAAACTGAAATGAAAATATTAAATAACGAATTAATGATAAAGTAAGCGTGGTAATATGTGTTGTGAAAGCTATTTTTCTTATAAAGTCAATAATGCGCTCAAACGAAAACCCTTTAATTTTAAAACGTCTATGTTTTACTCCAAAAACAGCAAATAAGCTAAATAAAATTAATAATGAGGCAAATCTTGCGATTTTATAATAGTTAAGATCTATTTGATAGCGATTTACAAAAATGATAAATCCAACTAGGCCAAAAATAGTGGTAATGGTCATTTGTGCCATATTACCTAAAAGATTGAGAAGCACAATTTTTGTTCTAAACTGTTTGCCAAAATAGGCTGCTTTTGCACCATAGTCACCAAGACGATTTGGTGTGATTAACGACGCTGTTAAACCTCCTAAACTTTGTTCCAAAGCATTTCTGAACGAAATTTTTTTAATTGTAGTAACTAATTTTTGCCATTTCAAAATTTCAAAAAACCAATTGAAAATGCTTAAAATGAGTAAAAAACTAATGGTTTTGACCGAAAATGTGTCATTTTCTTTCAGAAAAGCTATAAATTCATTGAATTGTAAATTTTCGTTTTCAGCGAATTTTGAATAAATGAAATAAAATGCGCCAACAACTATACTCAATTTAATAAGTACAAAGAAGAATTGTTTAGTTTTGTAGGGCACATCGTAATGCATAGCACAAATTAAATCAAAAAGTAATAGATGCAGCAATATTTAAAACAATACCTTTTGTTTTTTGTTATCGTTTTTACTACGCTACATAGTAATGCGCAATTTAAAGATACGAGTAAATGGAAAGCATTGTTTGCCGTTGGGTTTAACTATCCTTTATCAAATGGTTTTATTAAAGGTGGTAATGCTCAAAGAATTAATTTTCCGACGGTAAATTTGGGAGTACAGCATATGCTTAGAAGCAATTATGGAGTCAAATTAGATTATGGCTTTAATCGTTCTAAGAGTCGCGATGAATCCTTAGATTTTAAGATTAATTACTCTCGTATTAATGCGCAATTTGTCTTTGATCCCTCTCAATACATTGGTTTTTTACCATCAAGATTAAGAACTATTCTCCATGCAGGTCCTGGTTTTAGTTTTGCAAAGCCATTAGGAAATTTAGGTGATAATAAACAGTCTTTTTTAAATATTATGGGTGGTATGGAATTGCATTTCGCAATTAATGAAAAGGTATCAGTATATGGAGATTTAAGTTACATATATGGACTGACTTCTTTGGATGATTATGATCCTGTTTTGAGCGGTTTGGGAGCTTTTAATGGTAACGTGTTAAATGCAACAATAGGATTGGCTGTATCTTTGAGTGGTTGTCAATTTTGTAATTAAAAGAATGAGTAAAGAAAAAATCATATTAGGCATAGATCCAGGAACAACGATTATGGGTTTTGGACTCATTAAAATTGTGGGCAAAAAGATGGAGTTTATGCAACTCAATGAACTCATGCTAAAAAAGTACGATGACCACTATCTAAAACTAAAACTCATTTTTGAGCGCACTGTAGAACTTATTGACACCTATCATCCAGATGAAATAGCTATTGAAGCTCCTTTCTTTGGTAAAAATGTACAGAGTATGCTAAAACTAGGTCGTGCACAAGGTGTGGCTATGGCGGCAGGTTTATCTAGAGAAGTGCCAATTACTGAATATGCTCCTAAAAAAATTAAAATGGCAATTACAGGAAATGGTAGTGCTAGTAAAGAGCAAGTGGCTAAAATGCTGCAAAGTATGCTTGGTTTAAAAGAATTGCCTAAAAATTTAGATTCTATGGATGGTTTAGCAGCAGCAGTTTGTCATTTTTATAATCAAGGTAGAGTAACGGTTGGTAAAAGTTATTCTGGTTGGGGAGCTTTTGTAAAGCAGAATGAAGGAAGAGTAAAGAAATAAAAATGTCTGGAATCTACATCCACATACCCTTCTGCAAGCAAGCTTGTCATTATTGCGATTTTCATTTTTCTACGTCTTTAAAAAAGAAAGATGAACTTATTGACGCATTAACAAGAGAGTTAGAACTTCGTAAAGACGAATTTAAAAACACAACAGTAGAAACCATTTATTTTGGTGGCGGAACGCCAAGTCTATTAACTAATTCTGAATTAGAATTAATTATTGATTCTGTCTATAATAACTATGATGTTATTCAAAATCCAGAGATCACCCTTGAAGCCAACCCAGATGATTTATCTGAAACTCGAATTATAGCATTGTCTAGCAGTCTAATTAATCGCTTATCAATTGGTATTCAATCTTTTTTTGAGACTGACTTAAAATTGATGAACAGAGCTCATAATGCAAAAGAAGCTAAAGCCTGTTTAGAATTGGCAACTAAATACTTCGATAATATTTCTTTGGATTTAATTTATGGTATTCCAGGAGCTTCAAATGCGCAATGGTTAGAGAATATTGAAACGGCATTAAGTTTTGGGATTCCACATATTTCAAGCTATGCATTAACCGTTGAGCCAAAAACGGCATTAGCTTCATTCATTAAAAGAGGAATTATTGAAAATGTAGATGATGAGCAAGCCCATGAGCAATTTAATATTTTAAAAGAAAAATTAGAAGCATCAGGATTTGTTCATTACGAGTTGTCTAACTTTGGAAAAGAAGACTTCTTCAGTAAAAACAATTCAGCCTATTGGCAAGGAAAATCCTATATAGGTATTGGCCCATCTGCACATTCTTTTAATGGGAAACAACGTGGATGGAATGTGAGCAATAATTCAAAATATATAAAATCCATTCAACAAAACGAATTGCCAATAGAAATTGAAACCTTAACACTTACAGATCAATACAATGAGTATGTAATGACTGGTTTGCGCACTATTTGGGGAGTTTCTTTTGTTAAAGTAGAAAGTGAGTTTGGTGAAATTTTTAAGGATTACTTAATTGAGCAATCAGAAGTTTTTATAAATCAACATTTGTTGTATATTGATGATGAGCATTTGCGCGTTACAAAAAAAGGACAATTTTTGAGTGATGGTATAGCTAGTGAACTTTTTAAACTTAATTTATCTTGATAGCAATAATACAATACAATTCCAGAAAGTTAAAGGTAGATTTAACGCAACCGTTAGATATTTCTATTTCAATTAAAGGAAGTGATTCTAATGTAAATGCATGGTATCTTGGAGCACCTAAAATTCAGCCAGAAGTTTTTGATGGAGATACGATTAGCGTGGAAAAAGGAGCTTCGGTAAATTTTAATACTATAACATTTAATCCACATTCACATGGTACGCATACAGAAACAGTCGGTCATATTACTAAGAAGGTATATTCAATTAATAAATACTTAAAACAGTTTTTCTTTTTAGCAGAAGTGATTACAGTTGCACCAGAAAAGCAAGGTGAAGATTATGTGATATCAGCAAAGCAGCTTCAGTTTGCAATAGGAAATAAAAAGAGAGAAGCACTGGTAGTACGCACTATTCCTAATACTAAAGATAAAAAATCGAAACAATATTCGCATACTAACTGGACGTATTTTGAAGAAGACGCCATTAAACTTCTAGTAAAAAAAGGGATTAAACATCTTTTAATTGATTTGCCAAGTGTTGATAGAGAGGAAGATGGAGGCGAACTAAAAGGGCATAATGCGTTTTGGAATACTAAAGGAAAGCTAAGATTAGATGCTACTATAACAGAGTTCATTTATGTCTCTAATAAAATTGAAGATGGTTGCTACATGCTCAATCTACAAATAGCACCTTTCGAAAATGATGCTTCACCAAGTAAGCCTATTTTGTATAAAATTATTGAGTAGATATGAAAACAATATTAAAGTTTGAAGAATTAGGGATGTTTGCTTTGGCAATTTTCTTATTTAGTCAACTTAGCTATCAATGGTGGTGGTTTTTAGTATTACTGCTTTTACCAGATATTGGGATGCTAGGTTATGTCATTAATACTAAAATCGGAGCTATTTGTTACAATATTTTTCATCATAAAGGTTTAGCAATACTTATCTATTTTCTTGGCATATATTTTGAAATAGAACTATTAAGGTTAATAGGTGTTATTTTATTTGCACATGCCACTATGGATAGAGTTTTTGGATATGGGTTAAAATATTCCGATAATTTTAAGAATACACATCTAGGAGAAATAGGGAAATAATACGAAATGTGACATCGAAAATTACTTAGTGTCACATAAAAGTAAAAGAATTAAAACACTAAAATGGAAACATTTTTTATAATCATTATAAGTATTTTAGTCACCTTAGGTTTGGTTACTATCTATAGACAATGGAGAACAAAACAAACTACTAATGCACAATCTATAATACTATTAGATAAAATAAAACGAGTTTGCAAATTTATAACTGTCGAAGGTGATTTTGCAGAGATTTATCATTACGAGGACGTTAAAGAGAAGTTTCTGAAACTAATTTCTAGTAAGAAAAAGGCATTAGTTGTAATCAATGCGAAAGCACATGTTGGGTTTGATTTGAGTAAGATTCAAATGAGTTCAAATTCTAAATCTAAGACTGTTGTATTATCTCATTTCCCACAACCCGAAGTTTTATCAATAGAAAGCAATATCAATTATTACGATAAACAAGATGGGATGTTTAATAAGTTTGAAGCTTCTGATCTAACTGAGTTAAGTGCAAAGGCTAAGGAACATATCATGGATAAGATTCCAGAGAGTGGTTTGTACAATGTTGCAAAAGTTGAGGCTTTAGAAGCTATTCAATTAATAGAAAATCTGGTTGATACTATAGGCTGGAAATTAGATTATTCAGCTTTAAAAATAGAAGCTTCAGAAGTTAAAAAGCTAGAAGAGTGATAGAAATATCTACAGATAAGAGTAAGCTTCAAATAGATGTAATTCATCAATTTTTAACTGAAACGTATTGGGCAAAAGGAAGAACGTTAGAAGAGGTTAAAACATCTATTGACAACTGTTTCTGTTTTGGTGTTTATTTAGATAATAAACAAATCGGTTTTGCGAGAATTGCCACTGATTATGTTGTATTTGCATATTTAATGGATGTGTTTATTCTTCCTGATTATAGAGGGAATGGCTATTCTAAACAATTAATGAAAGCTGTAAATACAGAACCAAAACTTCAAAATTGTAAAATATGGATGCTAAAAACAGCTGATGCTCATAATTTATATAAGCAATTTGGTTTTACTGAACTTAAGCAGCCTGAAAAGCTAATGGAACGCCTCTCATAATGAATATAGAAGACTACAGAAACTATTGTATGAATAAAAAGAAAGTTACAGAACACTTTCCTTTTGATAATGATACGCTTGTTTTTAAAGTCTGTAATAAAATGTTTGCTCTAGCATCGTTAAAACGATGGGAAAATGGTGAAGCATTTATAAATCTAAAATGCGATCCAGAGTATGCGCAAGAACTCAGAGCCGAATACGATAGCGTAAAACCAGGCTACCATATGCACAAACAACAATGGAACAGTGTATATATTCATACAGGTGAGCTCTCACCAAAACTGATTACTCAATTAATTGACCATTCTTATGATATGGTTGTAAAAGGCTTATCTAAAAAGTTACGTGAAACTCTTAAATAATTATACATTTACAACTTATTATTTTATATGTCTTTAGAAAGAGAATTACAACAACGTAGTAATAATGTCTGCGAACTTTGCTCAAGCGAAGAGAAATTATCACTTTATACAATACCAGATATTAAAGAAAACAAATTGCAGACCGTCTTAAATGCCTGTAATTTGTGTATTGATCAAATGGAAGATTCTGAAAAGATAGATTCTAACCATTGGCGATGTCTTAATGATAGTATGTGGAGCGAACATGAGGCAGTAAAAATTATGGCTTGGAGAATGCTTAACAGAATAAAAGCAGACTGGACGCAAGACTTATTAGGTATGATGTACCTGGAAGAAGAAACCTTAGAGCTTGCAAAAGCATCTGGTGATGGAGAAGACGAAGCTGATAAATTAATTCATCGCGATGTCAACGGAGTCATTTTAGAACATGGTGATTCCGTAGTTTTAATAAAAGATCTTAAAGTAAAGGGGTCTAGTATGGTCGCAAAACAAGGTACAGCAGTTAGAAATATTAGATTAGATCACGAAAACGAAACCTATATTGAAGGTAAAGTAGGTCCGACAAGAATTGTAATTATTACGGAGTACGTTAAGAAGATTTAGTCCGATTTCTTTTTATTAAAAAAATCAAAGCTCAAAGGAATCAAACAAACCATAAAGAGGTAGTTTCCAGATACTAAACCATATAACGTGATTCCTGCAAAAATAATCATAATTATAACTTTGTAATTATATTTCATTGTTTGGCATGTTTATTGGCTTAATGTGTTTGTTGTGAAACTTACAAGATTCACTTTTCAAAACTAATCTATTTTTTCATCGAGATAAATATCTTGTTTCAACTCAGATTAGCTATAGTTCAGTGTAACTGATTAAGCATTTTAAAAACATAAATATAATGAGTTTTTACAATAGTTTTTTGAAGATTTTATAGGATGAATATCATGTTGTTTATCGAAAAAATAGACAGTCCTTTCCGAATAATCTATTCAAATTTACCATTTATCGATTTTATAAGGTGTCACTCAATTATAAGTATGATATTTAGATCATCCCTCTAAATAGTAGCATCATTTTTACTGATTAATAGCCCTGAATTAGTATGAACGAATAACTTTATTTATTATGGATTTACAGATTACCAATTACAACAACCGCTTTCAGATTAAAGGAACTTTAAACAAGTTGAATCTCAAAACCTTTAATGCGCATTTTTCTAACGTTTTTGATAAATTAGATAATGTTCTTTTAGATATAGAACGTGTAGATAGTATTGATAGAGCAGGAGTGATGGCTTTAGCTAGATTGCACAATGAGTCTATCACTAAATCTAAAAAATTATCTATTATAGGATTAGGATGTAAAGAACTCTATCAGCATTTTAAAGCTGAAGAACCAATACAGACATCAGAACAAAACATTGCTGCAACAAATACTATTGTAGCGGCTTAATTAGTCCAGATCAATTATAACCTACATTAAATAAAGTGTTTCCAATTCATTTATGGTGATAGATAGGTGTTTCGGATACACTTTATTTTTTTAGTGAAACTCTAATTTGAAAAACCGCGAAGTGGTGTATTTAAATTAGCTAGTTGAACTAATCCCGATGAAAATCGGGCTCTTTTATAATTTCAACAAGACATATCTGCAACAATTTTCCATTCTCCATTGATCTTTTTGAAGATGATAATGAAGACTCCATCGGCATCTCCAACTTGGCGTTTTAGATGATATTCTCCCATTACCCAATAGTTGTCACCTTCAATTTTTGAAATATCATTAATCACAAAGTTTAATTTACCACTTTCGGCTTTCGTAGGGTACCCTTTTTTATAATTGGCTAAAGTATTTTCCCAGCCTTTGGTAAGACCATTACTACCATAGAATTTTAGAGAATCACTTTTCCAATAGCCTTGCATAAAACCTTCTAAATCGTGATTTTTCCAAGCGGTTTCTTGTTGTTCCATAACCAAACGAATTCCGGCTTCTGCATCGGCAATACTTGAAGAGGTACTAGTTTCAGTAGTAACATCTGCTTTTACGCTGATGCAGCTAATACATAGTAATGCAAATAAAACGGTGTAAATAAATCTCATAAGATTGAATTTTAAGTTCCCTAAAAGTAGTGACTTAATTTCAAAAATACTCCTAAAGTCCCCTCAAGGGGTGTTATAACACCCCTTTCTGCTTCTTTAAAAAAGCATCTGCTTGGTGTTGCATCAACTCCCGAGCTTTCTTTCTCTTGTAGTTCATCACTTCCTCTTCATCAGCAATTTCGGTATAGACTTTATTGTTTATATCATTATCAGTTTTAACAAGGAGTTTACGCTCTGCAACCTGTTGCATCGTCCAACTTTTAATGCTTGTTTCTTGATCTTCTAATTTAAAATCAAATTCGCCTTTAGGTGATAAGAGCTTTGCAATAATTGGTGAGGTTTCAATGGCTAAAAACAGTAAGAAAATAAAGAATGAAGGCAACCATGGTAATTTGCCCAATGCAGTAACTCTTGCCATTAAACCATCAAAATTATCAATGACGGGTTGTGATTCTGCGACATTAGCTTTGTAATTACCTTGTAAAGCTATGATTTCACTTTCAATAGCTGTGATCTTAGCTTTATTGTCTGTTTTAAGTTGTTGTAATTCGGCTAAACCAGCATCGTGTTTCTCTCGTTTTTCTTTATAGACAGGCCCTTTACCTAAAAGTTTGGTACCTGCTGTGCCTTCCGCTTCTGAAATGTAGGTGTCATATAAAGCGTTAACCTCTGTTTCTTTTGTATCTATTTGAGACCGTAAGCCTAATATTTGATTTTCGAGTTCAGCAATTTTAGGATTAAACTGTTCTGCAATTTGATTTTGATTTGCCAGAGTTAATTCATTTTTTTGTTCTAGTAAAACTTGATTAATTTCTTTTTCAAAAATCTTAAGTTCTAAAGGTTTAGAAATGACTACTGCTATAATTACTGCTAGGAAGATTCTTGGCGTAGCCTGAAGAATTTCGTCTAAAACATTATCACGTTTTTTAATCGTCGAAACAATATAACGGTCTAGATTAAAAATGAGTAAGCCCCAAATTAGTCCGAAGAATATAGATGAATATAGGCTGTCAAAAACCGTATAAAGGGCATAACTAGCTGCAATAGTTGCCATAACAGCAGTAAAGAAAACGGTAGCGCCAATACCAGCATATTTGTTTTGTTCACCAATAGAACAGTCATTTAAAATATCTGTATCTGCTCCAGAGCAAAGGATGAAGAATTGCTTTAACATGATGTGTTTGATTTTGATTGATTGTCTATTAGAACGCTAAAGTGTGTGATTTGTTACATTTTTCTATAAAAAAAGCCTCTATTAAAGAGGCTCAGTTTAAAATGGTATTCTTTAATCTTAATTTTTTTCAATTACGATAGGTTTTTTAGAGATATAAACTAAAGGTTGCCTCGTTTTTGTCTTCTTGGCATTAATATTCAGTTTTGGGTTCTTTTTTAAAAGTGCAATAGCTTCATCTGAAGAAATTAATTTCCCTTCATTAAAAAATTTCGCATTTCCTTTAGCCATTCTAATGACGAAGTCTAATGTAGATTCTGGAGCTGGAGCTGGAGCTGGTGGAGGTAAATTATCCATTTTCACTTCTTTACCATAGCGATTAAAATAAGTGGTTTTACCATTACTGGTGGTATAATAAAAAGTTTCTCCGTTAATATTTATACTACCTTGTAAATCTTCGGGAATTTCTATGACATCAAAGACTTCACCATTTTCTCCTTCAGCCTTACCTACTTTATCAGAATTGGCTTTCATATAGGCGTCAGTTGCCTTTTTCATTTTAGCCTTTTGCTCTGGAGTAGCATCGTTCGGAATTGGTGGAGGTGGTGGAATTTTGTTAATATCCACTTCTTTACCATATTGATTATAATATGTTGTTTTTCCGTTTTGTTGCTTAAAATAGTACGTAGCTCCGTTAATTTCTATTGGACCTCCTTTAGTTTTTTTCGGTGAAGGAGTTGGTGGTGGAGGTGGAGGAATTTTAGACATATCAAAAGACGCAACTTTAAATTTATTAGCCTTGACCAATTCTTCCACTTTAGATATCATATCTTTTGATGTCTCTTTATCGTGTTTTATTATTACTTGTCTCCCTGATTCACCTTGCTTTGCTAATTTTTTGAGTTTGTTTTCCATACTCTTTAAGGTACTTAGCTCATCATCGACTAATAATTGGTCCTTTCTGTTAATTAGAATCGACATGATTGGAGATATGTTAAATGATACTAACTTAAATTTATGAACCTTAACTAATTCTTCGACATTAGAAATCATCTCTTTAGAAGTTTCTCTATCATATCTTATGGATACAATTTGTCCTGATTTTCCTGCTTTTGCCAGTTTTTTCAGTTTTTTATCAATACTCTCTAAAGTACCTAATTCGTCGTCAACCAATAATTCATCATGTCTGTTAATTAGAATCAACATGATTGGTTTTTCTTGTGCCAAAAAGCTACTCTCAATTGCAAAGGGTGTATTACCTTTTGCTCTATTTATTTCTTGATTAGGTGTCACAATGCGATAAAACCCATAATCTTGTAGTGAATTATAGATAAACCAAACCTCTTTATTAGATATCTCCTTTGCTGAAGTCACATGAATGTTCATAATATTATTCCGAACTTCAGTCGTAATGTCTTGATGTAATTGATTAAATACATTTACAAATGTGTTTTTCGTTGCTTTAATTCCATCTATTAAATATGAATTATTATTTAAAATTTTTAACTCAATACTTCTGGCAGAATTGTATATGTCTTTTGTGTCTTCGAAGTTTGGTCCACCTTTGGATTTGGAATAACTAGGTTCCTTTTTTGAGGGAACTGGAGGAGCTGGTAAAATATTATGTTTTTCTAATTCCTCTTTTGTAAATTGATTATATAATTTATCTGCTTGTGCTTTTAAAATTCTAAGTTCAGAATTATCTGTTTGCGGACCGTTTAAATAGGTGTCAATTTCGTTAGAATACGTTTTGGTTAATGCTCTATAATCATTTACATAGGCTTCTTTATAAAACTTATTAAAACCATCTTTGGTATATAAACTAAATTGAAAAGGTTGCGGGAATTTTTTGCTTTTCGCATTACTATGGACACTAGAACCTATATAATGTGCAATATCGTTTGCCTTAAAGTTGTTTAATTCTGTATTTGATATGTGCTTTCCATCTAACCAAATTGCGAATTCCTTTTCATTTTTCCAAGATTCAAATTGAGCAGTTGAAGGTATGCTCGGTTTTACATGATATAAATCAGGAGTTATTTCTTGAAGAAAAGGATGTTTGTCAACCGAGTTACGTTGCTCTTCGCTCATTAGGTCATAGATGGCAACTATACGCTCTATTTTACCTACAGCTATAAAGAGATTTGAAGAATTAGTATTTAATTTCTTCATCCAATCATTGTATTCTGTCATCATAGCTTCAGTCGCACCTTCGTTGGTTGAGGTAATTTGAAGCTGTGAAATGTCTACTGTTTCTTTTTCAACATATTCCTTTTCAGCAAAACTGTAAAAAAGAATAGCAATAATTGGTAGCAGTAATAAGCCGCTAACCCAAATTCTGGTTTTTGATGTTTGTGTTTTCATAACTGTAAATCGTTTTTTGATGGATGAATAATTGATGGCACTACTGAGTTGATACTCGTCAGTGTCCCGATAGCTATCGGGAGATGAAAATTGTAATAAAATATTTTGATACGTTTTAGCATCAGAACCTTGATTTAAAACCGCTTGGTCTGCTAAAAATTCGTGATTTAATTTTATATGATACTTTAGTATGTATATCAAAGGATTAAACCAAAATATAATTTGAAGTAATTCAATGACTAAAACATCTAAACTATGTAGTTGTTTTGCGTGCGTTTCTTCATGAAGCATCACTTCTTTTGGGATGTTATGCTCTTTATATTTTAATTTATTGAAAAAAATATATTTAAAGAATGAATGTGGAATGCGATACTCTTCTAATAAAACGTATACAAATGAACGTTTAATTATAGTCTCATTATTAGAAATGCGTTTGTACATTTTAAAGAGATTAACCGTAAATCGTATTGAGAATAATAAAAAACCTAAGCCATAAAGTATCCAAAGTATATTTTCTAAATTCCAAAATGGAGCTTGCTCTAAAGGTATTTCAGTAAAGACAGGTTCTATAGGAATAAATAGAGGAGCAACTTCAAAATCGGTTACGATTGGTTCTATGTAATGTGTTATTGTTAAAACCGGAATTATTAGTGCTAAAACAACAGCTCCCAATAAATAAAAACGTTTAAATCGGTGCATAGTTTGGCGTTCTAAAAACAAAACATAAACTAACCAAAATACTAATAAACAACCCGAAAATTTGAATAAGTACGTTTCCATAATTATTTGTTTTTAATTTCTGTATCAATGATTTTTTTCAGAGCTTCTAATTCTTCTTTAGTTAAATCAGTTTTGCGTGTAAAGAAGGATGCAAATTGCGATGCACTATCATTAAAAAAGGTTTTAATGAGTCCGTTAACGTGCTTTGAAAAGTAATCCTCTTTTTTTACCAAAGGATAATACTCTCTAGATTTACCGTAGGTTTTATAGTCTACAAAACCTTTGCCAATCATACGTTTTAATAATGTTGCGACTGTAGTCGTCGCTGGTTTAGGTTCTGGATAGATGTCTAGTAAATCTTTCATAAAAGCTTTTTCGAGCTTCCAGAGATATTGCATTAGTTGTTCTTCTGTTTTTGAAAGTTGCATGCTCTACGTTTTTAGAATTAACTCTACAAATGTAGAATAAAAATATTAAATATCAAAATCAGTGTCGTTTTTAGACGTATTAATCCCTGTTTACAGTGATTTATGATAAGAAGTAATTGGTTAATTTTACCCTGTCAATAATTGTTGAGCTATGCGAAATTTTATAACAGGTATCTTTTTAGTATTTATGTATTTAGGGTTTTCACAAGCCAGTGATACGCTCTATTATAATGCTTATTGGTCTAAAACAACCAAGGACAAAGCATTATTCTATAGACTTTTACCGCTTCAGAAAAAAGGTAGTTTATATGTCGTAAAAGACTATTATATCGATGGTACTCTTCAAATGGAAGCATTTTCATCTAGTGAGCAGAAAGATGTTTTTCAAGGAGACGTGATTTGGTATTATGCTAATGGTAAAAAAAGGCTTCAGCAAACGTTTAAAGATCATAAAATTGAAGGCAGAGAAAAAAGTTATTTTAGAGATGGTACGTTAATGTCTTCGGGACTTTATAAAAATGGTCGACAATTTTCGGGCTCATTCTACTTATCTGATACCGCAGTCGATAAAACTGCAGATTACAATGATGGGAAACTCATTTCTAGGAATGCGTATTACGAAGCTTCTAAAAGACTTGCTAGGAAGACGTATTACAATCATTATACCTACGCTTATGAGAAAACGGTCTATTTTAATCCCAAAGGTGATGCTCTAGTGTCTTATAAAGAATTTAATAGAGATGGCTTAAAAACTGGTATAACGCGAGTGTATGTGAGCACAAATGAAAATGCTAATATTGAAACTATTGTATTTATAAAATCACAAGCCTATGAAAATGATACTCTAGTCACTTATTTAAAAGATAAAGCTGGGAAATTAATTGCAAAGGGTATTTATAAAGGTGATTACCCTTACAAAGGTCAGTTTTTTAAAGACAACCGTTTAGAACGTTATGAAGGTAGTATGTTGAATGGCGAAACTATTTTTTATGATGATGCTTTTAATGAAGTGGCACGTGGAGTCTATAAAAGTGGAAAAGAATGGTCAGGAAGTTTTAGGGTATTGTCCTCAGAAGAAATTCAGAAATATGAAGCTGGTCAGATAATTGGTAAGATCACTAAAAATAAATATACGGGAGAATTGTACGAATGTACATTTAAGGATTACAATCCTATTGACGGTGAGTATTTTAACTTTAATGGTTTAGAATCTTATAGCAATGGCTATAAAACGAAGATGATAAGTTATGATTATGATACAGGCCGTGTAAAATCAATTACACATTATGTGCCAGATAGCTACAATACGGACCAAGTTATTTATTTCAACACTGATGGTACAGAGAGTATCGTAACGTACAAAAATGGTTTGCCTTATTCTGGCAAGGCTATCACCAACTCTGGCTATATGACCTATGTTAATGGTAAGACTAGTGGGCCATTTTTAATTGAAGATTATAAAGTATCTATAAAAGGGCATTATAAAGATTTTATGAAAATGGAAGGTGAGGTGCTCTATATTTTTCGGAAGACTAAAGATACCGTGCGTTGTATTTTTAAAGATGGTAAGCCTTATACTGGCACACAATATGAATGGTACAATTTCGAAAATTATAAAAACGGGAAAAAAGAAGGCTGGTCTTATATGAATTATTCCGATCGCCGTTTCGCTTATGATTCCTTAACCATTAAATACAAAGAAGATAAGCCGATTGATACAGCTACTTATTACTTAAAAGATAAAATTATCGCAGAAACTGAGTATCGAGATGGCAAACCATATAATGGTATAGTTTATAAAGGTGAGAATCACAAAATATATAAGGATGGCGACTTAATAGAAGCTAAGTATGCAAATTACAGACATTATAAAAAGTATCAATTCTTCAGTAATAACCTTCTTAATAAAGAAGTGGTTAGGGATTATAATACAGATACTTTAAAATATGAAATCATCTATAAAGATCAAAAACCCTATAATGGTAAACAAATTTATTACGATTCGATAAATACTAAGTATATCGAAACCGCTTATAGCCTCGGCAAAAAACAAGGTTTGCAAACCACTTATAAACGTTTATCTGAAAAGTTTATAACTCAGTATAATTTTAAGGCAGATAAAAAAGAAGGTGAAGCCAAATTCAACACCAAATTCTCGGATACGACATTCATAGCAATATATAAAGACGATAAACCTATAAACGGTATTGTTATAAAAGATGGTAAAGATTTTATTACCAAAAGTGAGTACCAGGATGCTCAACTTTTATCAAATAGCTACTACACAATATCGTCTTACTCACCAAAATTTATGACTAAAATAGATTACAAAAACGAAAAGCCATACAATGGTATGGAATTAGAGTATGTAGATAAAAAGAGGATCGTAAAAACATACGAATCTGGGAAACTTATTAAGACGTTAATAGGCGCTTATCGATTTAGAGATGGAGGAGAACCTGATGCGCAATATAAGGTTTATCATTTTCCAAAAATGGATAGTATTGTAATGACAAGTAGTTTTAAACCCGGTAGATGTGTTATTAAATATCAAAACAAATCAAAAAGTAAAGGAAGTTTTGAGATGTATAAGCTAGATGCTTTGATGGGTTCAGGCGCATTCAAGAATAAAACACTAACTGCATTTGATTACAAATATTATCATAAAGACAAAGGGCTAGAACGCATAGCTTTAAAAGATAAAAAATTAATATTCGATTTTTCAATAGATCCTTTTAGAGCTCATTTTGAATTAGACTCCCCTCAATTAAAACTTCCAATGTATAATTCTATCTTAAAGTTAACGGATTTTAAAGGGACTGATGAAACTTATATTGATTTATACTTAAATGGCGAAAACGGTGAGTTGCTTTCCAAGGTTTATATGAAAGATGGAAAACCTTATAATGGCATCTTCTTTATGCCTAACAAAGAAAAGTTTGATGTCATTAAAGTTACTAATGGGGAGCGTAGTGAACGTTTTTATGGTTTATCTGCAACAGAGGCTGTGGAAAAGATAAAAATATTAAATTCCAAAAAAGACTGATTCCTTTTTTGACATTTCTATATGTATTTTACTTTTTCAACTCCGTAAAATATTTATAAAACCAAGGAATAGTTTCAATACCTTTTAGGTAATTCCAAATCCCAAAATGTTCGTTTGGTGAGTGAATGGCATCACTATCTAGACCAAAGCCCATTAAAATGGTTTTGCTTTGTAGCTCTTTTTCAAAAAGAGACACAATAGGAATACTTCCGCCACTGCGTTGTGGAATTGGTGTTTTTCCAAAAGTTTCCTCATAAGCTTTTGAAGCCGCCTTATAACCAATATTATCAATAGGAGTGACATAACCTTGTCCACCATGATGAGGTGTTACTTTTACCGTAACACCTTTTGGTGCTATACTTTCAAAATGGTTTTTGAATAAATCTGTAATCTCTTCCCAATCTTGATTTGGTACTAAACGCATCGATATTTTTGCAAATGCCTGACTTGCAATTACTGTTTTCGCACCTTCTCCAATATAGCCTCCCCAAATACCGTTAACATCTAAAGTAGGGCGAATTGAATTTCGTTCATTAGTTGTATAACCTTCTTCTCCATAGACGGCATCAATATCCAAAGACGTTTTATAAGCGTCTAGCGAAAATGGCGCTTTTGCCATTTCTGCACGTTCTGCATCAGATAAGTCTTCAACCTTATCGTAAAATCCAGGAATGGTAATATGATTGTTTTCATCATGAAGTGATGCAATCATTTTAGTCAAGACATTAATCGGATTTGCAACAGCTCCTCCATATAAACCAGAATGTAAATCTCGATTTGGTCCAGTAACTTCGACTTCAACATAGCTTAGACCTCTCAGTCCAGTTGTAATAGAAGGTACATCTTTAGCAATCATGCCAGTATCAGAAATCAGAATAACATCATTTTTTAGCTTTTCGTGATTGTTTTTTACAAAAGTTGATAGATTAACGCTACCAACTTCTTCTTCACCTTCAATCATAAATTTCACATTACATGGCAGCTCATTGTTAGATGTCATGTATTCTAACGCCTTAACATGCATATACATTTGCCCTTTATCATCACATGCACCTCGAGCAAAAATAGCACCTTCAGGATGTAAATCTGTTTTTTGAATAACAGGTTCAAAAGGTGGTGAATTCCATAAATCTAATGGATCTGGTGGTTGTACATCGTAATGACCATAAACTAAAACTGTTGGTAGATTTTTGTCAATTATTTTTTCACCATAAACTATTGGGTAGCCCTTCTGTTTCGCATATTTCAACATGATCACAGCCCGCTTTTTCTAGACTTATTTTGATGATGTCAGCTGTTTTTATAACGTCTTTTTTATATGCTGAATCAGCACTAATTGAGGGTATTTTTAATAATTCTATTAGCTCGTTAAGAAAACGATCTTTGTTGGTTGTAACGTAAGATTTTATAGATTGCATTTGTGAATTCGGTTTCTAACAAAAGTAAGAATTCAGAATCAATTATTTCTTAAATAATTCCTATTTGAATATTGAAACTATTGTTTATATTTGCATCCCATTTGCCAATGGGAATTGCAGGTTTACCTGCTAAAAGCAGGCGTGGTGGAATTGGTAGACACGCTAGACTTAGGATCTAGTGCCGCGAGGTGTGCGAGTTCGAGTCTCGCCGCCTGTACACAACAAAAAAAGCTAACTTTAACGAGTTAGCTTTTTTATTTGTGTCAAAATGTTATAGCTTAACCAACTTAGACGTTTTAATTTGATTGTTGCTATTTTCTATTTTAACAACATACATTCCAGTTTTTAAGCTGGTAATATCAAAAGTATCAGTTCTGGTAAAATCACCATTAAAAGATTTTACAAGCTTACCCGTAATATCATAGATTTCAATAGATGAAACATTCAAACTAACGCTAAATGCTGTTCGAGTTGGATTAGGATAAATGCTAAATCCATATAATTCATTATTATCAACACTTAAAGCATTAGAGGGTTGATTTCCTAAGATTCTAAACTGACCAGCAGGAATTGAAATTGAAGATGCTGAATTTGCCACAGTAGTTGTTCCTGTTGCATCCATAAGATCATACCAAGTAGAAGTTACACCGCCAGGGAAATTAGTATTTACGTCTTGTGTTACAACATCAAAATTTGCCAATATGATAACATTCCTTAAAGCAGAAGTTGGAATTGAAGTATCGAATACATCAATTCTTGGAGTTAAACTCCCAGAAGTCATAGTATAATCTCCTTCAAAAACAGGTTCTTCAATTTTAAGTTTATGAAGTTTAGACCAATCTTCATATATCTGGCTTCTAAGCGCATTGGTTAACCAATTGTTTACCCATTGTGGTTGAGGTTTCGTATCTAATTTACAGCCATCATCATTAAATGATCCATCGGAACATGTAAAAATTGAGTTTTCCATACCAAGATCTGCAAAATGCCAAATCATTTTAGGTCCAGGAATCATTGCCGAGACAGCTCCTATTGCGGACATTCTCGATAAGGCTATATTTAAATTTTTAACGTTATGTGCGCCATTCGATTCATTTCCAAAAGTGACTGCTCTATACATTAAACGTTCTTCATCATGACTCTCAGGATAACCCAAAACTCTCGGACCATTGAATTGTGAACGGGAATTATGTCCAATACCATCAATATTACTATTTGAGCTATAGCCCATTAATAGCTGGCTATATGGATCAGTCATTTTTCCCCACATCATTATACCTTTACCTTCTCCTAAGCGGTAATTTGCCCATTCTTTTTCTTCGCTTTGAGTGCCTAAATGCTCAAAGATTACATAATGATCTGAGTCTAAAGACCATGAGTAATCAGCATAAGCTTTTAATACATCTACACGATCTTGCTGATATGAATTGGTACATCCTTCATCACTTGCCGTACAATTTTGAGTAAAACCTTTTGTTAGATCCCATCGAAAACCATCAATCTTAAAATCTTCAACCCAATGCTTAACAACGCGTTTTGAATAGTCTTGGGTGAACGTACTTTGATGATTAAAATCAGATCCTACATTATAACTATGTAAAGGGACTTGGTTAAAATATGGATTGTCACTGCTTGGACCTCCCCAACCATCACCATCAGCATCATCCATCCACATACGTACCATTGGATTTCTGCCGAAGGCATGATTTAAAGCGATATCAAGAATTACGGCGATTCCATTTTGATGACATATATCAATAAATTCTTTAAATTTAGCTTCAGTTCCATAAAATTTGTCTAATGCCATATGAAATGAAGTATTGTATCCCCAACTTTCGTTGCCCTCATATTCCATAACCGGCATTAATTGAATAGCATTAATATTTAGATTTTTAAAGTAATCTATTCTGTCAATTAAATCTTGATAATTTCTGTCGGCATCAAAATCTCTAATTAATACCTCATATACTATCAAATCCTCCTCTTTTGGTGGAGCAAAATTAGGCACTTGCCAGTTGTAAGGTGTTTGACCTGTTTGTAAAACTGTAACTTCACGTTCTTGACCAGCAGGATATGCTGGCAAATTTGGATATGTTGAAGCTGGAATAAAAGGGTCATCAAAAGGAGATAAAACTAAGGTCGAAAAAGGATCTGCTGTTTTAACCAATGAAGGTGAGTTTGCAATAGGATTGGTATCAAATACCCAATATTGATAGGTTTCTATTTGTCCAGATGTTAGCCCAGAGACTTCCAACCAGTATTTTCCAGTATCAGGATCACGTTTCATAACATCGCTGTTAGTCGGTGAATAATTGTTCCAACTTCCAGCAATTTGAATAAACTCTTTACCAGGTGCATTTAACACTAATGTTGCTTTTGTAGCATCAGCAACATAATTGATACCATCTTCCATACCAGCAGGTAGTGCTTCTTCCACTACTGTTGGCACAACAATAACTTCAAAACTAGCTTCTCCAGTTTCAGTAGAGCTGGGAGGCGTACCAATAACTTTTACAGTTCCGCTTTCGGTAACATTTGTAATTGTATAATCACATGCAGGGAATCCACATGTTCCTGTAGCTATAGACACATCGTTATATAAAATCTCATAACTGCCTTGTACTGTAGTTGAGCCTTGAAAAGTAATTGTTGCACTTACTTGTATATCACTTCCAGAATTTACAACAATTGTGTCACTAGAAGGTTGAAGAATATCTATAATTACACTTCCTATTGGAAAAATAAAATCATTACACCCATTATCTTTTAGTTCTTGCGTTCCGTCAGCATTTCTAAAAACCATTCCGATTTGAGTAGCATTATCTGCTTGCATTTGCGTAAGCCCATAATAAGATTGTGGTGTTATGGTAATACTAAATGTTCCGTCGCCATTAGAGGTCATTTGACCAACACCATCGTCTTGTCCCCAATTTCCTATAACGCTAAATCCAAAAGCATTGGAGTTATCTCCAATACCAGAATGCATATAGACATTAGTTACATTATTAAGTCCATTACAATCTGAGTCTGTACTATTGGTATCTACGGTAATTGTTACGGGTTCATCAACTTCAATAGCTCCAACACTCAAAGTAACTTGAGAAAAACTACTTAATGAAACAAAGGTTATTAGAAAGAATAATATTTTTTTCATAGCTATATATTATTATTTAAAAAAAAAGCTATGCCTTACGCATAGCTTTTTTAAGATTATATGAATTTACTCAACAGTAATCGTTAAGTTACCTGTGTCTATTGTTACTGTATAAGTTCCAGGTGTACCATCAAAGAAGAAATTACTATCTCCATCCATGGCATTAATTAAATCAGAATCTATAGTATATCCATCAGCTTCATAAGTTGGATAGTTGATTCCAGTTCCCCAATCACTATTAACAGTAAAGAACCTAAACGCATCATTTGTTAAGGCGACTTGTCCAGAATAAATTCCTGCTCCAGTACAAGGTAAGGCTACAGGAGTATCCCAAGACCAACCAGCATCAACGACACCAGCTCCTACCATCCACAATTGTTCATAGTCACAAAGTAATTGCTCAGGTCCTAAAGTAATAGTCTTATTAATATCATCAACCGTTAGGAAATAAGTGCCAGGTGTTCCATCAAAGAAGAAATTACTATCTCCATCCATTGCATTGATGAGATTTGAATCTATAGTGTATCCATTTCCTTCATAGGTTGGATAGTTAGTTCCAGTTCCCCAATCATTATTTACTGAGAAGAATCTGAACGCATCATTTGTTAAAGCAACGTTCCCTGAATAAGTTCCATTACCAGTACATGGTAAAGCTACAGGAGTATCCCAAGACCATCCCGCATCTACAATACCAGCTCCTACCAACCATAATTGGTCGAAGTTACAGTTTGGGCCTACAACTGGAGGACCTAATGTAATTGTTTTATCAGCCGTATTTATTTGAATAAAATACTCTCCTGGTGTACCAACAAACTGGAAGTTACTATCACCATCTAAAGCATTTGCTAAGTTTGAGTCAATTGTATAACCAACGGCTTCGTAGTAAGGATAGTTAAGTCCACTTCCCCAATCCGTGTTTACAGTAAAGAACCTAAATGCATCATTAATTAAATTAATATTTCCTGAATACGTATTGCCTTGAAGAACCAATTCAACTGGATTATCCCAAGACCAACCTGCGTCAGCTGCACCTGCACCAACAACATATAATATTGGTGCTAATTCTATACTGTAAGGAGTAACAGTAATGGTTACGGCATCAGAAAAACGCTCTAAATTACCTGCTTCCATTTCTATTGTAGCCTTAATTCTAAAATCAAGACTTCCTGCTTCTTCTGCGGTAAGACCAGCATTTAATACGAGTTCGTTAAATGCTTCGTGGGTGTTTGAATAAGACATGCCATCGACACTTTCCGAAACAGCACCGGCAAAATCAGTTCCAGCTTCAGCAAATTGAACTTCATAGTTTACAGTAACGGTAGTATTATCTCCAAAATCTGGATCTTCCCAAGCTATCGCGATCGCTTCATCATTTGGAGTTGTTTCAAGTAAAACAAGTTCAAATGTGTTATCTGGACTTGTAATTACTGGCGGAGATTCAGAATACGATGATACACTAAAGCTTACACTGTTAGTAACATTAGTTCCTGAGTTCACTCTCATAAATACAGTAAAAGGTTCAAAAGCATCAGCACCAGCTCCCAATAAAACATTATTAAAGTCGGCAACAGTCATTGTAAATCTATCTGATGTAGAAGATCCAATTGTTGTTGGGCTTTCAAACAAAGCGTCTGGTGATAATTCAACCATATAACTACCGCTAGAAGATAATTGATCATTCCATACTATTGTGAATGCTTCATTATTCGGCAAATTGTAGTTTAAGTTGATATTAGATATCGCAGGCTCCAACAATTTAAATGAAGCATCAGGCATCGTAATATCAATACTTTCTTCTGTTTCACACGCAACTAGAACTAAGAATAGACTCAGTATAAATGCGCTAATTTTGTTTATTTTCATAGTGTTATTTTTTATAAGTTAAGAGGAATCAAAATATAATCTCCGGTTAAGTCGTTGAACCAAACTTCATAATCATCTTGAACAACTACAGGAATTGGTCCTCCACCTTCAGTAGCTACACCAGAAAACGAAGTACTTCCTCCCCAAGTTGAACCTGTATTGGTAGCAAATTGGGCGTCACCAGGTTGAAGGTTTACACTATTGATATACCATAAATGACTATCGAACCCAGATTGTGTAAATGCAGCATCTGCTCCTACAGCACTTCCTTGAAGTGTCATACTTGTAAAATCTACCGCACCAGATGCATCAAATGCATCAGTTGTATAGGTGTTAGATGAAAAGTTAATCGTAAACGTATAGTAACCATCAGTTGGTACACCAAAACGACCAGGATCACTGTCTTGTGTTCCAGGGTTACCAGCAATACCACCAGAAGTAACTATATCATCACTTCCTTCATCAGTTTCTGTTCCCCATTGTGGTTGCCATTGTCCTCTAACTTCTAATATTTTAAATCTCCCATCATCAAATCCACCACCACCTTTAGTGAAGAAGCCAGTAAAACGATATAAATTACCATTTTCGGCATCTCTAAATAAAGGAGGATTGTTATTGTTATTATTCCAATCTGCAGAAGTTCCATTTCCAACTAAATAATAATCATCAAATAAATAATTGAAGTAAGGTTGAACCTGAAAGCTAATCGCATTAGAACTTACTGGAAGACCATTCTGAGTTCCAATAGAACTCTCTACTTTAGCATATAAAGTGCTAAACATAAAAGGTGGTATTCCAGCTAATCCAGCTGAAGAATTTAATTCGTTAACTGACAAGGTAGCAGATGTGGTACCAGTAATTGTTGTTGCAACAATTGGGTTTGTAAATGCATTATCAGAAGATAAAACTACTGAGTAGCTTTCTGATGCTGGTTGTCCGTAATCTGCTTCGTTCCAATTAAACGTAACCGCAGGATTACCAGGATTAGAAGCATCTAACTCTATCATTGTGATAGGTAGCTCAGAAAGGTTTATAGGTTGTGTTTCTGTGGCGATAAATTCTTCCGCATCATCCTCACAAGAGTTCATTAAAAAACCGAGTGACAAAACTGTCAACAATAAAACTTTAAATTTTAATATTTTTTTCATTTTGTTTTTTTTTAGTATCCAGGATTTTGACTAAGGTTTGGATTAGATGATAAACTGAAATTAGGAATAGGATATAAATCTAAGTGTGCAGGTATAGCAATGCCATTACTTCCATTGCCTTTCCAAGCCCAGTTATAATTTCCACCAGTGTATAATCCAAAACGGATTAAATCTTGTCTTCTGTGTGCTTCCCAGTGTAATTCTCTAGATCTTTCGTCTAAAATAAACGGAAGTGTAAGATCACTATTAGAAATCATATTCGGATTGTTAGCTCGCATTCTTAATGCATTTACTAAATTCACAGCTTCAGTTGCAGAACCTCCTCCTCCTCTCAGATAAGCTTCGGCATACATTAAATGTACATCTGCTAATCTAAATAATGGAAAATCAGTATCAACAAACGTTTGATCAATACCAGGTGTTCCGTTAGATGTGACGTTGGCGTATTTCTGAATAATGAAACCTGTATCTCTATCAGAGATATCTATAATTCCAATTGGTCTGTCAGCAGAGATAATGGTATTTCTATCATCATCTATAAAATCACCGCCTTGCCATAATTCTGCAAATTCTTTTCTTACTCTAAGAGCGCCTCCCCAGCCTCCTTCTGCAACACCAACTTCTGCACCGTTAACTTCAATACTACCAACAGAACCATTAACCATTACAGTGGTTGGTCCGAAGTTTTGAGTCGTAAAGCCATCTGATACTATCGGAAAGATAATTTCGTTAGTCGCTGAATTTAAGTTGTTATCTGCTAAGAAATTATGTCTATAATCTGTTGCAAGACTATAACCTGAATTTAATAATTGTTGACAGTAGTTCATACAATCTGCATACCTGTCCGTTCCGATATAAACTTCTGCGTTGAGATACATTTTAGCAAGAATCATATGAGCAACACCTCTATCTGCTCTACCATATTCATTTTGTCCTGCTGGAACTAAATCAGATTCGACAGCTAATAATTCACTTTCAACAAAATCGAAAAGTTGCGCTCTATCGTATACAGGCAAAACTTTATTTACTACATCGTTATCCGTTCCAAAATTAGCCTTACCAAAAAGATCCATCATATAATAGTAAGATAGTGCTCTCAATAATCTTGCTTCAGCACGATATTCTGCAATGTCAGTGCGGATAGCATCTGAAACACCTCTTTCATTTAATTTCTCATCAGTAGTTTCTCGTAAGAAATTGTTGGCGAGGGAAATAGTGAGATGTGTTCTACTGTACATTCCTAATATTAAAGGATTTTGGGCAGTCCAGATATTTCTTTGAAGTTCTCGTGTTCCTGGATCATTCTCATAAGACCAAATCATTTGGTCTGCAGAAAGTGTCTGCATGTATAATAAGACACGACCAAACTGGCTGGTACCTGCATCGATTCCATCAATATTTGAATTACCAGCACCTTCTGTACCAGTTAATGCAAGATTTGCATATACACCTGCAATTACTTGTCTGTAAGCCCCTTCATCTTCAAAAAGTTCTTCGCCTAATAGAGTGTCATCGTCATTAGGAACAATATTTAGATCATCTGTACACGATGTGATGAACGTAAATATGAATAGTAATGAAAGGACACTAATGTTTTTAATTCTTTTTTTCATAGTCTTTAAAATTTGATATTAGCACCAATTAATATATTACGAGGTCTAGGATAGATTGTATTATCAATTCCATTAAATACTTCTGGATCTAAACCGCTATATTCTGTTATTACAAATACATTTTGCATGCCTGCCCAAACTCTAACAGATTTTAGAGACTTAGAAATATCGCTAAATGTATAACCTAGAGTAATGTTGTCCATTCTTAAAAATGAAGCATTCTCAATGTAAGCATCAGAGATAATGACGTCTGATGTTCTTTGGAAATTCGTTTGAAGTACAGACGATGGAATATTTCCTAAAACCGAATTATCCTGTAATAGTTCATATTGCGCTCTTGATGAATTTACATTATTATAAACATAGTTACCAAGGTTTGCTCTTAGGTTGAATGCAAAGTCAAAGTTTTTATACTCTAAATTAGTTTGAAAACCTAAAACAGCATCCGGATCTGGATTTTGTTTAATGTAGCGATCATCATCATTAATAATATTATCACCATTTAGGTCTGCATACGCTCCTTCTATGAAATCACCTTGTGCATCTTGTAGCTGTTTAAAGACATAAAAAGATGTTGGTGCTTCTCCTTCTCTTTGTAATTGAATAAAGTTTCCTGTACCACCAGAAATACCTCCTGCAGTTACGTCTTGTCCAAAAGCTAATTCTGTTATTTCTCTATCAAATAACGAAGCATTAAAGTTGAAACTTAAATTTAAATCTTCTTTTCTAATGACATCCGCATTAATTGCAAATTCTAGACCTTGAATTCTTAAGTTACCAATATTCTGTATCACACTGTTAGAGAAATTACTTCCGTCTGACACTGGTGCCTGAAATAATAAATCCTCAGAATCTTTTTGGAAAACGTTAATACTACCGCTTATTCTATTATCAAATAATCCGTAGTCCAAACCAACTTCTATAGTTCTTGTTTCCTCCCATTTTATATCTGGGTTGATCACAGATGGGATTAAGGATCTGATTACCTCATTACCAAACTGAAATTGAGAGTTTTCATTACCCGCTCTGTACCGGCTTAAAAATATATCGGCAGCTCCAATTTCTTGTTGCCCTGTTATACCGTAACTCCCTCTTAATTTTAAATTAGAGATAGTATTTGAATCTTTTAGGAAATCTTCGTCACTAATTTGCCAAGCTAATGCACCAGCATAAAAATCACCCCATTGGTTATCTGGACCAAAACGAGATGTACCATCACGTCTATATGTAAATGTTGCTAAGTACTTATCGAAAAAGCTCAAATTAGCTCTTCCAAAGAAACCAATTAAGACAACATCTGGATCAGCAAATGTATCGCCAATACTCAATGGGTCGTTAAGGTTCCCTGAAAAAGAACCTTCATTTGTGAATCTTTGGTAAGAATAACCTGCTGTAAGGTCAGTGCCCACATTGCCAAATTCTTTTTTATAGTTTAAAAAGCCATCAAGAGATTCATTTGTTCTTGTTTGATTAGTGAAAGAAAGATTGCTAGTCACATCATCGTTTGTAGCAAATACAGATTGACTCCTTGGCTTACCTTCAGTTTTATCATAACCTAAATTAAGTACTGCTTTTAGTTCTGGTAAGAAATGGAATTTATAGTCAAAATTCACATTACCGAAAAATCTATTGGCGTCACCACGATTATTTGCTTGCAATAAAGAGGCTACAGGATTTGTTGTTCCTTGAGAAAGAACATTTCCATTTCTATGCTGATAAAACCCTCCAAAAGGCGAACTAGTGTCGTAAACAGGTTGTGTTGGGTCATATCGTAGAGCTGATCCAACTACATTATTAGCAAATCTACTATCTTCAAAAGCTAGATTAGCATTCACACTTATTTTTAAGTGATTATCAAATAATGTAGGGTTTAAGGCTACAGATAAATTACGTCTATCAAAAAGAGACGTTAAAAGTGTACCTTCTATTCTACTAACACCAAAAGATAAGCGGGTTGGTAAAGCATCAAATAGAGAACCTCTAACTGTTACATTGTGCTGAGCAGAAACGGTTTCTCTAAATATTTCCTCTTGCCAATTTGTGTTTGAGTTACCCAATAAACTAGTGTCTAAGGTAGTGCCATTTATTGGTTGCGAATTCACAAGCGTTCTAAACTCATCAGCAGAAAACACATCGATTTCATCGGCGTTTTTACCTAAGGTGTATTGTACATCATAGTCAACACTTAATGAAGATCTACCTTTTTTAGTAACGATTATAATAACACCGTTAGAGGCACGAGAACCATATATAGCAGTTGCCGATGCATCTTTTAAAACCGTAAATGATTCGATATCATTTGGGTTAATGTTCGCTAAAACTCCTCTAGAACCAGATACACCATCATTAGAAATTGGTAATCCGTCAATAACAATTAGAGGATTATTAGATGCATTAATTGAAGATCCACCTCTAATTTTAATTTCAGAACCAGATCCTGGAGCACCACTTGTGGTTATTGTTACACCAGCCACTCTACCTTGTAGTAAGTTCTCCGGCGTTACAATATTACCCTTAGTAAAATCCTTTGCTGTAACAGATTCGATGGAACCCGTTGCATCTTTTTTAGTTGTGGTACCATAACCAATAAGAACCACCTCGTCTAATTGAGCTGAATCTTCTGCTAGTTGTACGTCAATAGTTGATTGCCCAGTAAAGACAATTTCTTGTGTGGTGTAACCTACGTAAGAAATCACAATAGTTTCACCCTCATTCACTTCTAGTGAATATTTACCATCAAAATCTGTAGCAGTTCCTCTGGCAGTACCTTTAATTAAGACATTTACGCCTGGTAAAGGCATGGCATCCGCTTTATCTGTAACTGTACCATTAATTGTTGATTGAGCCATCAAGCTTGAGGGTACTATAATTAGACAGAATAGTAAAGCATTTAAGAATGTTTTCATACAATGTTTTTAAGTTAATTACTTAGTTTATTAGTTTATATTTTCACTTCTTGGGATAAATCTATGTAAAATTAACGTTATATGAGTGTTAAAAAATATGACGGAAGTCACGAAAACGTTTTCGTGTTAAAAACTTTCTTGAAAAAAGAGTTTTATTAGTAAAATAATAAAAAAATAAGAGTTTGTTATAGATGTGGTGTTAAATTTAAGAATTCAATAATTTAGATAAACTTTTTTTTGAATTATATTCGCCTAAAATTAGAATAAAAATGAAACGGAAAATAACCTTAAAGCAAATAGCTAGAGAATTAGATGTTTCTATCTCTACAGTATCAAAAGCGCTAAAAAACAGCAAAGAAATAAGTGCAGATACTATTCAGAAAGTTCAGGCTTTTGCTAAGCTTTATAACTATCGTCCAAATAATATTGCTCTCAGTTTAAAAAATCGAAAGACAAATACCATTGGTATTATTATTCCTGAAATAGTACACCACTTCTTTTCTAAGGTAATTAGAGGTGTAGAATTAGTGGCTAATAAAAGAGGTTATAATGTTATTATTGGTTTGTCTAACGAGTCCTTTTCTAAGGAGGTTATAAATATGGAAATGCTTGCTAATGGGAGTATTGATGGTTTCATTCTTTCTATGTCTAAAGAAACATTACAGCAACAAGACTACCATCATTTTAATGAAACCATGAGCCAAGGTATGCCTATTGTAATGTTTGATAGAGTAGTGTCTGATATAAAGTGTGATAAAGTTATTGTTGATGACTTTAAAGGAGCCAAAAATGCAGTAGAGAAATTGATTGCTAACAAGTGTAAATCTATTGCATTAATTACCACTAAGGATTATGTTAGTGTTGGTAAGTTGAGAACTCAAGGCTATTTAGACGCATTACAGGAAAATAAAATTACACCTGAAGCGGAGCTCATACTGAAGATGGACGATACGTTAGATTACGAAGTCCATTTAGAAACTCTTGAGGCTGAAATTGAACAACTTTTTAAGTCTAATAAAAAAATAGATGGTGTATTTGCAGTTAATGAATTATATGGACTATCGGCAATGAAAGTAGCAAGAAAATTAGGATTAAGTGTCCCAAATGATATACAAGTAATTGGATTTACAGATGGCGTACTTTCTAAACACGCAACACCTAGTCTAACTACTGTGAGTCAACATGCTCAGCAAATGGGAGAAAAGGCAGCAGACCTCTTAATTGATAAAATTGAAACTGAATTTGATACAGAAGATGAACAGTTTCAGACCCTTGTTATTCCAACTGATTTAGTTGAACGAGAATCTACTAAATAGAAATTTATCATTGCCACATTAAAATCTTTATATATCTTTGACACTTATTCGAAACTTATATTTTCACTTCTACAAATAAGTTTTGATAAGCATTGCTTATTAGAATAGTATTAATTTTAACATACTATTTCATGGAAAAGCGTACACTAGGATTTTGGGAAATCTGGAACATGAGTTTCGGTTTCTTAGGAATTCAAATGGGTTTTGCCCTTCAGAATGCTAACGTTAGTAGAATTTTTCAAACTTTAGGAGCCGAAATTGAGGATATCCCAATTTTATGGGTAGCTGCTCCACTAACTGGTTTAATTATACAACCAATAATTGGATATTTTAGTGATAGAACATGGCATCCAAAGCTTGGTAGACGACGGCCTTACTTTCTCGTAGGAGCAATCCTTGCATCTTTGGCTTTATTTATAATGCCAAATTCACCAGTTTTATGGTTTGCAGCAGGTATGCTGTGGATTATGGATGCATCTATAAATGTCTCTATGGAACCTTTTAGGGCTTTCGTTGGAGACAATTTACCAGATCATCAAACCACAAAAGGCTTTGCCATGCAAAGTTTTTTTATCGGAATTGGTGCTTATGTTGCCTCCAAACTTCCAAATATTTTAACCTATTACGGTGTCGCAAATACGGCTCCTGAAGGAGTTATTCCAGATTCAGTTAAGTATTCATTTTATATTGGTGGTGCGGTTTTTTTATTGGCGGTTTTATGGACTGTAATAAAATCCAAAGAATATAGTCCAGAGGAAATGGAGGCCTTTGAAAAAATGGAATCTAAGGACTTTGTAGTAGAAGAGAAACCACAAAGTTGGTTTAGCTCTAATGGTAAGACCCACGTTAGAAACGGTATAATAGTTCTACTAATTGGTTTACTTTCTACCTATTTAATTTATAAATATGATCTTAAAAAAGACTTATATGTATTAACGTTGGGCTTATTGAGTTTTGGTGGTTTATCGTTAATTGTTTCCGGACTTATGCAAAAAAGCGGAAACCATAAAAATGGTTTTGTCGCTATCATGAACGATTTTCAAAATATGCCAACCGTTATGAAGCAATTGGCTTGGGTACAATTCTTTTCATGGTTTGCATTGTTTTCAATGTGGATTTATATGACTCCAGCAGTGACTGAGCATATTTATAATACTGTTGATGCTACTTCCGAAGCGTATAATAATGGGGCAAATAGAGTCAATAATATGTTTGCAAATTATAATATTATAGCGGCTGCTGTAGCATTTCTTTTACCATTATTAGCCAAACGAACAAGTAGAAAATTCACTCATTTTTTGGCATTAGTAGCAGGTGGACTTGGTTTAATGTCTATTTACTTTATTAGTAATCCTACAGCAATTAATTTAGAATGGTTACCAATGATTGGTGTCGGTATTGCATGGGCCTCAATTCTTTCAATTCCTTATGCGATGTTATCTGGAGCATTACCAGCTAGTAAAATGGGATATTATATGGGAGTTTTTAATTTCTTCATTGTAATACCGCAACTTGTTGCAGCTTCAATATTAGGATTTATGGTGTCTAAGTTTTTTAATAATGAACCAGTTTATGCATTATTCGTAGGTGGAGTTTCAATGATTTTTGCAGGATTATTGACTTTGAGAGTCAACGATAAAATTTCAAAATAAAATAAATGAACAAAAAAGGATTCATATTCGATCTAGATGGTGTCATTGTTGACACAGCTAAATATCATTTTTTAGCATGGCAAAGACTAGCTAAAAGTTTAGATATAGATTTTACAGAAGAAGAAAACGAACAACTTAAAGGTGTAAGCCGAGTAAAGTCGCTAGAGAAAATACTGTCTTGGGGAAATAAAACCATTTCACAAGAATTGTTTAATGAGCTTATGGGTAAAAAGAATGAAGAATATTTGAGCTATATCGCTGAAATGGACGAAACCGAAATATTGCCAGATGTTCCAAGGGTATTAGATTCTTTAATTGAAAAAGAGCAACCTATATCATTGGGATCTGCAAGTAAAAATGCAAGGGTAATTCTAGAGCGTGTAGATTTAAAAAAACATTTTGATGCTATTGTAGATGGCAATGATGTAAGTAAAGCGAAACCCGATCCTGAAGTATTTTTAATAGCAGCAAAATTATTAAATAGAAAACCAGAAGATTGTATAGTTTTTGAGGATTCTGTAGCAGGAGTTGAAGCTGCAAATGTTGCTAACATGATATCTATTGGTATTGGTAGCGAATCCGTTTTAGGACATGCAAAGTATGTATTCAAAGATTTTACAGAAATCTCAGAAGAATTTATAAACGAGTTAATTAAGAATTAAAAATATGATGCCAATTACTGAAGAGGCATTAATTAAATATAAAATATGAACCTAGATTATATCATACCAAATGCTTGGTCAATTATAGAGGAAGGATTTAATCCAGATCAAGTCAAAGCGTCTGAGAGTTTATTTAGTATTGGTAATGGTGCCATGGGACAACGTGCTAATTTTGAAGAAGCTTATTCCGGACCAACATTTCAAGGAAGCTATATAGCAGGTGTTTATTATCCAGATAAAACCAGAGTGGGTTGGTGGAAAAATGGCTATCCAGAATATTTTGCGAAAGTTTTAAACGCACCAAATTGGATTGGAATCAACGTACTAGTTAATAACGAGCAACTTGATTTGTTCAACTCTAAGAGCATAAAAAACTTTCGTAGAGAACTAAACATGAAAGAAGGTTGGTTATCTCGCAGTTTTGTAGCAACGCTTCAAAATGATGTTGAAGTTGAGGTAAGCACTAAGCGATTCTTAAGTTTAGATATTGATGAAGTTGGAGCCATTGATTTTAATGTTAAACCATTAAATACTGATGCTGAGATTACGTTTCAACCTTATTTAGATTCAGGTATCACTAATGAAGATACCAATTGGGATGATAAGTTTTGGGATACATTAAGTGTGAGTCATGAAAATAATCAAGCCTTCATTCAGGCTAAAACAATGAAGACAGATTTCTATACATGTACCTTCATGGAATCTCAAGTATTTATAGATGGAAAATCGGTTATCATTGAGCCAAATATAAAAGCAGATGCCAATTATGCATCATTTAGTTATCGTCATAAAGTCAAACAAAACGAAATTTATGCAATACATAAATTTGGAGGTTATTTGGTAGATAGAAATCACGATAAAAATAATTTTGTTAATGAAGCAAAGTCAGTATTAGCAAAAGCGACAAGATTAGGTTTTTCTGAGTTGCTAAATAATCAGAAGAATGCTTGGTCGAAAATTTGGGATATGTCTGACATCACCATAGAAGGAGATGTAAAAGCACAGCAAGGTATTCGTTTTAATATTTTTCATTTAAATCAAACGTATTTAGGTACAGATGCTACTTTAAATATTGGACCGAAAGGATTTACAGGTGAGAAATATGGAGGAAGTACCTACTGGGACACTGAAGCGTACTGTATTCCATTTTATATGGCTACAAAAGATCAAAGTGTAGCAAGAATGCTTTTAACTTACAGATATAAGCATTTAGAAAAAGCAATTGAAAATGCTCAAAAACTTGGGTTTAAGAATGGTGCCGCATTATATCCTATGGTAACCATGAATGGTGAAGAATGTCATAACGAATGGGAAATAACCTTTGAAGAAATCCATAGAAACGGAGCCATCGCTTTTGCCATTTATAATTATTACAGATATACTGGTGATTATAGTTATATACCAGAAATGGGACTCGAAGTTTTAATAGGTATTGCACGTTTTTGGCACCAAAGAGCAACATTTTCAACAGATAAAAACAAATACGTAATTCTTGGTGTTACAGGACCTAACGAATACGAAAATAACATCAATAATAATTGGTATACTAATTATATCGCTCAGTGGTGTATTAATTATGCCCTAGAAAGTATTGAAAAAGTTAGAGAAGGTTACGAAGATGATTACCGACGTGTTTCTGGCAAAACAAAAATAACTCACGAAGAATTAGCACTTTGGAAAAAAGTGGCAGACAACATGTATTTTCCATATTCGGAAAAGTATAATGTCTATTTACAACAAGATGGATTCTTAGATAAAGAATTAATAACGGTTGCAGATTTAGATAAATCGCAAAGACCAATCAACCAAAAATGGAGTTGGGACAGAATATTACGTTCGCCATATATTAAGCAAGCTGATACCCTTCAAGGGATGTATTTCTTCGAAGACCAATTCACAACAGAAGAATTAGAGCGTCATTTCGATTTTTATGAACCATATACAGTTCATGAAAGCTCATTATCACCATGCGTGCACAGTATCCAAGCAGCAAAATTAGATAGAATGGAGCAAGCTTACACCTTCTATTTAAGAACATCTCGATTAGATTTAGATGATTATAATCACGAAGTACACGAAGGTTTGCACATTACGTCTATGGCTGGCACATGGATGAGTATTGTTGAAGGCTTTGGTGGTATGCGAGTTAAAAATGATACTTTAACTTTTGAACCAAAAATACCTAAGCAATGGAAAGGTTATTCTTTTAAAGTCAATTTTAGACATCAGATTTTAAAAGTAAGTGTAAATCAAAATGAAACACAGTTTGAATTAGAAGGTGATACTGAATTACAGATTTTAGTAAATGGAGAATCCGTAACAATCACACCAGATGGTTTGGTGAGCGTATAATAAAAATTACAGCCCTAAGTCAAGAACATAAAAAATTAGAAGTATGAGAAACAAATTAAGAAGTCTTTCAATATGCCTATTAATTTTAGTGTCATCTTGTAAGGATACGGCAAGTAGTGAAATGGATTCAGTTTCTAGAGAACCCATTCTAGAGTCTAATGATATTGATAAAGTAGAGCCACCAAATTGGTGGATAGGGTTTAAAAATCCTAACCTTCAACTTTTAGTGAAACATCCAAATATTGGTTCTGCAGAAGTTGAAATTTCACATTTTGGTGTGTCTTTGGTGAAGACTAACAAAGCGGATAGTCCTAATTATTTATTCCTAGATTTAGAAGTTTCTGAAAATGCAAAAGCAGGTAAATTCAATATTAATTTTAAGCTTGAAGATGATTCAGAATTAATTCAGACTTATGAATTAAAAGAGCGTTTAAAATCTTCTGAAGATTATGTTGGTTTTGATAGTTCTGATGCTATTTACTTAATCACACCAGATCGTTTTGTAAACGGAGTTACAACTAACGACACACCATTAGGTATTGAAGGTCAACCTAAAATGCTAGAGCAAACAACAGACCGAAATGATAATTATGCAAGACATGGTGGAGATATAATAGGCGTAACAAATCATATAGATTATATCCATGATTTAGGATTTACAGCAGTTTGGCCTCAACCATTGTTGACAAATGACATGCCTCAAGGATCGTATCATGGTTATGCAATTACGGATTTGTATGAGATTGATCCTCGTTTCGGAACCTTAGAAGAGTATAAAACATTTTCAGCTAAACTTAAGGAAAAAGACATGAAGTTAGTTATGGACCAAGTAGCTAACCATTGTGGTTTGGAGCATTGGTGGATGAAAGATTTACCGTTTAAAGACTGGGTAAATCTTCAAGAGAATTTCGAAAAGAATAAAGACAATTGGAATAACTCATATACCATAAACTCTAATCATAGACGTACAACCAATCAAGATATCTATGCTTCTGAGGCTGATAGAAAAGGAAATAGTGAAGGTTGGTTTGTAGCAGCAATGCCAGACTTAAATCAACGTAACCCGTTTATGGCAAAATATATTATTCAAAATAGTATATGGTGGATAGAAACGGCTCAACTAGGAGGCATAAGACAAGATACATATCCATATCCAGATAAAGATTTTATGAGTGATTGGGCTGGTGCAATAATGAATGAATATCCAAATTTTAGTATTGTCGGTGAGGAATGGAGTTACAACCCATTGCTTATTGGGTATTGGCAAGAAGGAGCAAATAATAAAGACGGCTATGATTCTAATTTAAAATCTTCTATGGATTTTGCCATGCAGCAAAAAGTAGTGGATGGAATAAAGGAAAAGGAATCTTGGGATAAAGGACTAGTAAAAATATATGAAGGTCTGGCTAACGATTTTCATTATGCGAGTCCAAAGGATATTATGGTTTTTGAAGGAAATCACGATATGAGTCGAATTTTCACTCAGATGGAAGGCGATATTACTAATACAAAAATGGCAATGGCTACCTATGCTATTATGCCTAGGATTATGCAAATGTATTACGGAACCGAAATTTTGATGAATGACTTTGCAAAACCAGGTGACCACGGACTGATTCGTACAGATTTTCCTGGAGGTTGGGAAGGTGATACGGTTAATGCGTTTACAGGTAATGGTTTAACTGAGGATCAAAAAGACATGCAGTCTTTTATTAAAAAACTCTTCAACTACAGGAAAGATAGTAAAGCTATTCACGAAGGTAAAACGACTCATTTTGCACCATTTGTTGGTACGTATTTTATGTATAGAACTTTAGGCGATGAAACCGTTGTTTTAATTTTAAATAAGAACGAAGATATCATAACTATAGACCTCAATTATCAAGATGAAATGGGACTTAAGGGAAAAACACTGAAGAATATCATCACAGATGAAACCAAACTTTGGGGAGATGTTATAGAGTTGAAATTTAAAGGGGTAACTATACTTACTACAAAATTGTAATTATGAAAAAGCTAGTTTCTATTTTAATTATTTGTTTATGTTTTTCGTGCAAAAGTGAAAAAGAGGCTAAGGAAGATAGTTTTGAAACTAATGTTCCTAGCACAACCTACAAATTCGAAAGTGTTGATGATGCTAAGTTATATGCTGGTAAGTTAATCAGAGTTGATAGTTTCCCTTCAAGAAACATTGTACCTAGAACAGTAGATATTTGGTTACCTAAAAATTATTCTAGAGATAAAAAATATAGTGTTTTGTACATGCATGACGGACAAAACCTTTTTGATTCAACGACAACATGGAATAAACAAGAATGGAAAGTTGATGAATGGGCAACTAAGTTAATGGATGAAGAAAAGGTTAAAGATTTTATTGTTGTTGCTACTCACAATATTCCTGATATACGTTGGCAAGACTTGTTTCCAGAAAAAGCTATGGACTACATGGATGAATATGAAAGAAGTAGCCTGGTGGAAATGGCAAAAAAGAATAACTTTAATATGGATTTTAAAGGTGACGAATACCTAAAGTTTTTAGTTGAAGAACTAAAACCTGTCATTGAAAGTTCTTATTCGGTTAATTCACACAAAGACAACACATTTGTTATGGGTTCTAGTATGGGAGGCTTAATGTCTATGTATGCTTTGTGTGAGTATCCTAAAGTTTTTGGTGGTGCAGGTTGTATATCTACGCATTGGGTAGGTGCTATGCCAATGCCAAACAACCCTTATCCTGATGCTATTTTTAAATACATGGAAGCCAATTTACCAAAAGCTGGTAGTCATAAATTGTATTTCGATTATGGTAACAAAACTTTAGATGAACATTATCCACAATATGCTCCAAGAGTAGATGAGATTTTAAAAGCAAAAGGTTATACAAAATTAGATTCTAAGAATTTATTTTTTGAAGGCACAGATCATTCTGAAAATTCTTGGAACAAAAGATTAGATCAACCCTTAACGTTTTTATTAGGTAAATAGTTCGTCATTCTGAACTCGTTTTAGAATCACATAAAGCAATAACATGAAACAAATAATACAGCATCTGGCCATTATATTTTTTACAGTTTCAATAGCTGCGCAGAATTCTAATCGAATTTATAAATCTCACAATGAAAAGGATGGGCTATTTTCAGTTTCTACCAACGATGGTAAATATATCTTTCAATTTTATACAGAGGATATTCTTCAAGCAAGTTTTATTCCAGTAGGGGAAATTATTAGTAATGAATCGCATGCTGTGATTATGGAGCCCAATGAAGTTCAAACAACTTATGAATACGTAGGTAACGATATTACTTTTGGAAGCAACAGTCTATCGGTTACTATTTCTACTGAGCCGTTTAAAATTAGTTACAATTACAAAGGCAAACCTGTTATTTCAGAAAAACGTGGCTATTACAAAAGTACTCACGAACCCATGGATTTGGTAAAAGATAACATTGTAGCAGATTCTACAGAAAAAATAGAATTCAACCTGTCTAAAGACGAGGTGCTTTATGGAGCAGGCTCAAGAGCTCTTGGAATGAATCGTCGTGGCAATCGCTTACCTCTATATAATCGAGCGCATTATGGTTATGGAACTAGAAGTGCGTTAATGAATTATACAATACCAATAGTATTGTCGTCTAATAAATACATGATACATTTTGATAATGCGCCCGTAGGATATTTAGATTTAGACAGTAAAGCTGATAATACACTAACCTATGAAACTATTTCTGGAAGAAAGACTTATCAAATTATAGTAGGAGAATCGTGGTATGATATAATGAATAATTATACCGATTTAACAGGAAGACAACCTATGCTGCCACGTTGGGCATTGGGTAATTTTTCTAGTAGATTTGGTTACCACACCCAAAAAGAAACTTTAGAAACAGTAGATAAATTTAAAACAGATCAAATCCCTGTTGACGCCATAATTTTAGATTTATATTGGTTTGGTAAAGAAATTCAAGGAACGTTAGGAAATTTTGAGTTTTATAAAGATTCCTTTCCTGAGCCTAAGCAAATGATTAAAACCTTAAAGTCTCAAAATGTTGAAACAATTCTTATTACCGAACCTTATGTTTTAAAAACATCTAACCGATGGGAGGAAGCTGTAGAAAAGGGAATTTTAGCAAAAGACAGCTTAGGAAATCCGGCTGAATTTGAGTTTTATTTTGGTAATGGTGGCATCATAGATATCTATAATCCGAATGGCGAAAAGTGGTTCAAAGATATTTATAAAGGCTTATCAGATTATGGTGTTAATGGATTCTGGGGAGATTTAGGAGAACCAGAAGCACTGCCATCTTGGGTTAATTTTGAAAATGCAAAAGCAGACGAAGTTCATAATATTTACGGGCATGATTGGGCTAAGTTAGTTTACGAAGCTAGTTTAGAGGCGAATCCAAATAGAAGACCTTTCATTTTGATGAGAGCAGGTTACTCAGGCTCTCAACGTTATGGATTAGTACCTTGGTCTGGAGATGTAAGTAGAAGTTGGGAAGGTTTGCAACCACAACCTGCGATTGCATTACAAATGGGTATGCAAGGCTTAGCATATATGCATTCAGATTTAGGGGGATTTGCAGGGGCTAACTTAGATGATGAGCTCTATGTACGTTGGTTACAATACGGGGTCTTTAATCCCATATTTAGACCTCATGCACACGAAGATGTGGCAAGTGAACCTGTTTTTAGAAGTGAAAAAGCAAAGCGATTGGCAAAATTCGCCATACAAATGCGTTACAGAATGCTGCCTTATAATTATAATTTAATGTTTGAAAATCATTCGCAAGGTAAACCTTTAATGCGACCATTATTTTTTGAAGAAGCGGATAATCCGCAATTATTCGATTATTCAAAAGCGTATTTATGGGGAAATGATATTTTGGTGTCACCTGTTCTAGAAGCTGGTAAAACAGAACAAGAAGTTTACTTCCCAAAAACAAGTAATTGGTTTGATATTGAAAATGATGAATTAATAAAGGGAGGGCAAACAAAAATAGTTAAATTAAACGAAGGTTTTATCCCAACCTATGCTAGGGCTGGTGCTTTTATTCCGTTAAGTAAACCTATTCAATCGACATCAGAATATGATAGTAACAGTATAGAACTTCACTATTATTTTGATAAAGCATCTCCAGAAACAAAATATTCTATTTACACAGATAATGGAATTAGCACACAACCTAAACATGAAATAACAACATATAAATTTTATTACAAAGGAAGAAATTTAAAATTCAATTTTGATTTAGAGGTAAGTTCTAATCTTATATTACAAGAAAAAAGTATAGAATTGATTATTCATAATATTCAAAAAGAACCGAAACGGATTAAAATTGATGGTAAAAAGATGAAGGATGAGTTAGATTTATTACCAAATAGCCTTAATCTCAAAGCGAAAAGATATTCGCAATGGAATTCAGAAAATAAAACTCTAATAATTCCATTAAAATGGGATACTTCTAAATCCAAAACAATTAATATCAAACTCAAAAAATAGCCCAATGAACGCAAAAAGTCATATTTTTTTAGCGCTTGTTTTAGCCTTGTTTATGGGATGTAAAAACGAAGTGAAAGAAGAATTTATACCCAAAGAAAATAAAACTCAAATGAAGAAAAAAGAAGTCGTCTATCAAGTTTTTACACGTTTATTTGGTAACACTAATACTACTAATAAATCTTGGGGAACACTCGAAGAAAATGGAGTAGGGAAGTTCAACGATTTTACAGATAAAGCTCTAAATGAAATTAAAGATTTAGGCGTAACTCACATTTGGTATACAGGAGTGCCTCATCACAATGTTATTACAGATTACACTAAATATGGTATTTCTAATGACGATCCAGATATTGTTAAAGGTCGAGCAGGTTCACCTTATGCGGTTAAGGATTATTATAATGTCAATCCAGATTTGGCCGAAAATGTGGAGAACAGATTGCAAGAATTTGAAGCCTTAATCGAACGTTCTCACAAAGCAGGATTAAAAGTCATCATCGATATCGTTCCTAATCACGTAGCGAGAAATTATCAAAGTTTAACCAATCCAGAAGGTACAACAGATTTTGGTGCAGAAGATGACAAAACAAAAACTTACGACGTTAATAACAACTTCTATTATAATCCAGGTGAAGCTTTTAAAGTTCCAGAATGGAAAAATGGATATCAACCTTTAGGTGGAGATAAGCATACTTTAGCAGATAATAAGTTTGAAGAAATTCCAGCAAAATGGACAGGTAATGGCTCAAGAGCTTCGCAGCCAGATGTAAATGATTGGTATGAAACTGTAAAAGTAAATTATGGCGTAAATCCTGATGGCAAGAAAGACTTTGACGAATTACCAGATGGCTTTGATAATGAAGACTACAAAAAACATTTTGACTTTTGGAAGGATAAAGCGGTGCCAAGTTCTTGGAAAAAATTTAAAGACATCGCCTTATACTGGACAGCAAAAGGAATAGATGGCTTCCGTTTTGATATGGCAGAAATGGTTCCTGTAGAATTTTGGAGCTATATGAATTCGCATATCAAAATGGAAAATCCTAGTGCTTTTTTATTAGCTGAGGTTTACAATCCGAGTTTATACAGAGATTACATTAAAAAAGGAAAAATGGACTATCTCTACGACAAAGTGCAGTTGTATGATACGCTAAAACACGTTATCCAAGGTCACGGAAAAACGGATAATATTCCACCAATTTTAGATGATTTAAGCGATATAGAACACCACATGCTTCATTTCCTTGAAAATCATGATGAGCAACGTATTGCAAGTCCAGATTTTGCTGGTAGTGCAGAAAAAGGAAAACCAGCAATGGTTGTGTCTGCTACATCGACGACAGCTCCGACAATGATTTATTTCGGACAAGAATTTGGCGAGCCTGGAGCAGAAGATTTAGGTTTTGGTGATCCTACTAGAACCTCTATTTTCGATTATGGTTCAGTACCAAGTCAAGTACGTTGGGTAAACGATAAAAACTTTGATGGAGGTCAATCCACCAAAGAAGAATTAGAGCTTCGAGATTTTTATAAGCGCTTGTTAAATTTTACTATAAATAGTTCTGCCTTAATGGGAGACTATCAAGATATTCATCATTTTAATCATCAACATACAGAATGGTATAATGATAAAGTATTATCGTTTGTACGTTGGTCAGACAGTGAACAGTTGATAATTATCTCAAATTTTAATGCAGAAAACACCTATGGATTTGAATTGCAATTACCAGAAGATTTAGTTAATAAATTAAAACTTCAAGATGGCGAATATGACCTTAAAGATCAATTATATAATACGTATGCTTCAACTTTGAAAGTTGAAAACGGTAAGGCACAAGTTAGAATAGACATTAAGCCCTTAGAATCATTTATATTAAAAATTAAATAAAACAATGAGACGAGTTATTCCATTATTTATATTGAGCATTATGCTGATCAATTGTGAAAACAAGAATTCAAAAGAAACTAAAATTGAGCAATCAACAAATATTGAAACACCTTTTGTCTGGGAAGGTGCAAACCTTTATTTTTTGCTAACAGATCGTTTCAATAATGGTGATACAGCCAATGATGTTAACTTTGAAAGAACAAGAGAGCCTGGGAAATTAAGAGGCTTCAAAGGTGGAGATATAAAAGGAATTACCCAAAAAGTAAAGGAAGGCTATTTTACGGATTTAGGAATAAATGCTATTTGGATGACACCAATTGTAGAGCAAATACATGATGCAACTGATGAAGGTACAGGTGTTTCTTATGGGTTTCATGGATATTGGGCTAAAGATTGGACGAAAATTGATCCAAATTTTGGAACAAAAGACGATCTACACGAATTGGTGAAAGAAGCACATGCTCGAGGTATTCGTATAGTTTTAGATGCAGTAATTAATCATACAGGACCAGTCACGGAGAAAGACCCTGTTTGGCCAAATGATTGGGTGAGAACAGATCCACAATGTAAGTATGATAATTATGAGAATACAGTGACTTGTACCTTAGTGGCTAATCTCCCAGACATTAAAACTGAAAGCAACGACAATGTGGAGTTACCGCCGCAATTGGTAGCGAAATGGAAAACGGAAGGGCGTTACGAGCAGGAAGTAAAAGAACTCGATGCGTTTTTTGAGAGAACAGGATATCCGAGAGCACCACGTTTTTACATCATTAAATGGTTAACCGATTATATTACCGAATTTGGTGTGGATGGCTACAGAGCTGATACAGTAAAACACACTGAAGCCTTTGTTTGGGAAGAATTCAAAACCGAATGCGATTTTGCTTTTGCAGAATATAAAAAAGCAAATCCAGATAAGGTATTGGACGATACAGATTTTTATTTGGTAGGTGAAGTTTATAATTACGGTATTAGTGGTGGAAAATACTTTGATTATGGAGATAAAAAAGTGAATTATTATGATAATATGTTCTCGAGTCAAATTAATTTTGAGTTCAAATGGAACTCAAAAGAATCTAACTATCAAGATCTTTTTAAAAGATATTCTGATGTTTTAAATGGTGAATTAGAAGGCTTCGGTGTATTAAATTATTTAAGCTCGCATGATGATGGAAGCCCTTTTGATCCATTGAGGAAAAAACCCTTTGAAACCGCAAATAAATTATTGTTATCACCAGGAACTTCGCAAGTTTACTATGGCGATGAATCTTCACGCTCTTTAGTTGTTCCAGGTACAGAAGGTGATGCTACTTTAAGGTCGTTTATGAATTGGGATTCTATTGCTAGAAGACCAAGAACAAAAGAAGTTTTAACACATTGGCAAAAATTAGGCAAATTTAGAGCTAAGCATCCAGCAGTTGGTGCAGGTAAGCATTATATAATATCAGCGCAGCCTTATTATTTTTACAGAAGCTATCAGAAAGGTGATTTTAAAGACAAAGTCGTTATTGGATTAGATCTCGAAAAAGGTGAGAAAATCATTGATGTGTCTAAAGTTTTTGAAGAAAGAGTAATGTTATGTGATGCTTATTCTGGCGAACAGGCAACTGTTGAAAATGGAAAAATTACCATAAGCTCAGATTTTGATATTGTATTAATCGAAAAAAGGCAATTATGAAAAATCAGTGTTGGTTAGTCCTTTTGGTTGCCATAGGGCTTTATTCTTGTTCTAATAAAGAGGAAAACATTTTGGACGTTAAATCACCAAATGAAAAAGTAGTGATTCATTTCAATATTGGCAATGAAGGTGAACCATTCTACATGGTAAAATTCAACAATAAAACGGTTGTTGATACCTCATATTTGGGTTTCGAGTTTAAAGATGTACCAGCGTTTCATAAAAACTTCATCATTAAAAATGCTAGTACATCTTCGTTCAGCGAAACTTGGCAAATGCCATGGGGAGAACAGTTAGATGTTGAAAATAATTATAACGAATTGAGAATTGAGCTTCAAGAAAAAACATCACCAGAACGTTTGTTAAACATCGTTTTTAAAGTCTACGATGATGGTATCGGATTCAGATACGAATTTCCTGAGCAAGAGAATTTAAAAGGAGACGTTTTCATTACGGAAGAACATACAGAATTTAACCTAACTGAAGATTATAAAACCTTTTGGATTCCAGGGGATTGGGATATCTATGAACATTTATACAACACCACAAACCTTTCGGAAATAGATGCTTTACAATTTGCAAATCATAAGAATTTAGCACAAACATACATTCCAGAAAATGCGGTAAATACACCAGTGACTATGGTTGGTAAAGATGGTATTCATCTCAGTTTTCATGAAGCGTCTTTAATTGATTATTCGGGTATGACCTTAAAGGTTGACACTAAAAATTTAAACTTAAAGAGCAATCTTGTTGGTTCAGAAAACGTCGATTATAAAGTAAAACGCACAGTTCCGTTCAATACGCCTTGGCGAACCATTCAAATTACAGATAACGCACCAGATTTAATTGAATCTAACTTAATCGTTAATTTAAACGAGCCAAATAAATTAGAAGATGTATCATGGTTCACACCCATGAAATATGCAGGTGTTTGGTGGGAAATGCATTTAGGAAAATCGTCTTGGGACTATGGAATGGAAATGGTTGATGGTAAATGGGTGGATACCGGAAAAGCACATGGCAAACATGGTGCAACAACCGAAAATGTAAAAGAATTCATAGACTTTTCTGCTAAGAACAATATTGGAGGCGTTTTAGTTGAAGGTTGGAATACGGGTTGGGAACATTGGATTGGTTTTGAAGATAGAGAAGGTGTTTTTGATTTTGTAACTCCTTATCCAGATTACGATATTGATGAAGTGACACGATATGCCAAAGAAAAAGGTGTGCAAATAATTATGCATCACGAAACGTCTGCAGCGACTGAAACTTATGAAAAACAACAAGACACAGCTTATGCTTTGATGCAAAAATATGGGATGCATACAGTAAAATCTGGTTATGTCGGTAAAATTTTACCAAAAGGTGAATATCATCATGGTCAATATATGGTGAATCAATATAACGATGCAGCCATAAAAGCTGCAAAGTATCAAGTAGCTGTTAATGCTCACGAGCCAATAAAAGCAACAGGTTTACGAAGAACTTATCCAAATATAATTTCTCGAGAAGGTTTGCGAGGTCAAGAATTTAATGCATGGGCAAGTGATGGTGGTAATCCACCTGAGCATTTACCTATTGTAGCATTTACTAGGATGTTGTCTGGACCGATAGATTTTACACCAGGTATTTTCAACATAAAATTTGATGAGTATAAAAAAGACAATCAAGTAAATACAACATTAGCTCAGCAATTGGCATTATATGTGGTGATCTACAGCCCTGTGCAAATGGCTGCAGATTTAGTTGAGCATTATGAAGCAAATCCAGAACCTCTACAATTCATTAAAGATGTTGGAGTGGATTGGGAACTAACCAAAGTTTTGAATGGTGAAGTAGGCGATTATGTAACTATAGCAAGAAAAGAGAGAGAAACTGGCGATTGGTTTGTTGGTGGTATAACAGATGAAAACTCAAGAGAATTAGAAATAGAGTTTAGTTTTTTAAATGATAATCAAGATTACGAAGCTATAATTTACAAGGATGGCGAAAATGCGCATTGGAATGATAATCCCTTGGATATAGCAATAGAAAAATTAGAAATAAATAAAGATTCGAAATTGAACGTTACACTTGCTCAAGGTGGTGGTTTTGCAATTAGTTTAAGAGAGAAATAAAACGTTATTGTATGTAACAAACTGCATGTAAGATAGTCTTACTTTTAACGACTATTTTAATTATTCGTAACTTTATATACAAAAACCTAACAGTTTGGATATCAATGACAACATAGATTCACCTCTGGTAATCAAAGTAAGTTTTAATAAATTATTAAGCCAATACGAAAGTTTAATTAAGGCCGATAATGATTTTATTGCTGCCAACGCACGTCGTGTTTTAAAAATTGCAGAAGATAATCCAGTATTGAGAGATGGGTTTAGCGATTTAAAATTACTTGATACCTACGAAAAAGAGATTGCAGGAATTCTACAAGATTCATTTAGTCCTATTTTAACTAAAAACGAAATTAAAACAGCATCTGTGCCTTTTCAAGATGTTATTTTTAATAAATCAGAGCGCTTTAAGTCCTTGTTGAAAACTGCAGGTGATGATTTTGAGTTGCAAATAAAAAATATGCCTACGGATCAAAGGTATATTATCGCATGTACTATTATTCTCAACTTCTGTTATGGCTATAATTTAAATTTTAAACGACCATTTTTCTACGAAATACCAGATGCCAATGGCATCACGCGTTATTATAAAATTTTGTATAATGCCGACTTTACAGAAATTATTCCAAGAGATAATGCACCTAAGATTACCAAAGAGGATTACGAAGAGTTATTGGATAATTTTGAAAACATAGAGCTCTGGAAAGAAAAATTTCCACCAAACAGTTACGATTTCAAAGGCTTTGTAATTTCAAATATTTTTGATGTTACCGATGACCAATCCATTTCTAATATTAAATCATCTCTTATTGGCGAAGATAAGCGTAAAGATGAAAGCTTTATGCAAGGTTTTTATGAAATCTTCCGCTCATTATTCGGGTTTAAGAGTTTAGAGGTTGGCTTTTCAATTTACAATGAAGAAGAACAAACGTTTGAGCGTGTTTATGGCGTAGGGATGAATAGTTTCTTAATTAATAATTTTGATAGTGTAAAATGTTCAGATGCCTTATGTGATTGGACATACAATCGGCTTTTAAAAGAAAACTCGTATTTTTCAATTTCTGATGTAGATAAACTTTATAAGCTTTCAAAAGGTCAAGCACCACACGTTAAAGTTTTGCATGAACAAGGTTTTAAAAGTGCCATTTTTGCGCCTATAGCAAATGATGAAGGCTTAATGGGAATTCTTGAAATTGTTTCAAAGAAACCTCAGGTATTAAATAGTATCAATGCCAATAAGTTGATAGATATAATGCCTTTTATTATTTCTGCTGTAGAGCGCTCCAAAAATGAAGAAGAGAACCTTATAGAAGCAATTATTCAGAAAGAGTGTACATCTATCCATCCAAGTGTACATTGGAGGTTCGAAAAAGAGGCTAAAAACTTTATTAAAGCCCAAATGAATGGTAAAGAACCCAACTTTAATAAAATAGCATTCGAAAATATTTACCCTCTCTACGGTCAAATAGATATTAAAGGATCTTCAGAGGCTAGAAACTGGGCAACACAGCAAGATTTGACTTTACAGTTAAAAACTGTTCAAAATATTCTAAAAAACGCTTCTGGTTTAGAAGAATTGCCAATTTATGAGCAATATATTTATCAGGCGGAGAACTTTTTAAAAGGACTCGAAACTAACTTTCAAGTTGATAGTGAGCAGCAAATATCAGGATTCATTAAAGACGAAATTGAGCCAGTACTAAAACATCTATACACAACAGATGAATTGAAATCTGACATCGATGAGTACTTTAATCGCATAGATGATACTGTAGAAGTATTGTATCACCATAGAAAACATTATGATGATACTATTGCTTTAATCAATAAGGAAATGGCTTCGTTATTGGACCAAAAGCAAGTAGAAGCACAACTTATGTATCCTCACTATTTTGAGCGTTTCAAAACAGATGGTGTTGAGCACAATATGTATATTGGAGAGTCGCTTACCAAGGAAGATAGCTTTAATCCAATATATCTTTATAATCTAAGATTATGGCAGTTGCAGGTGATGGTAGAAATGGAAAACTCATATTACCAGATGCAATCTCAATTTCCGGTAGCTTTAGATGTGGCTTCTATGATTTTGGTATTTAATCAGCCGTTGTCTATAAGTTTTAGAATGGATGAAAAGCAATTTGATGTAGATGGTACATATAATGCCAGATACGAAATTGTTAAGAAGCGTGTAGATAAAGCTTACATAAAAGGAACTACTCAGCGTGTTACGCAAAAAGGCAAAATTAGTATTGTCTATTCCCAAAAAGAAGACGAAAAAGAGTATTTACAATATATTAAGTTCTTACAATCTAAAAAGTATTTAGATAACGATGTAGAGATTGTTGAGTTACAAGACTTACAAGCCGTAACCGGATTAAAAGCTATAAGAGTTAGCGTACTTTATCACAAGGACAAAGACGACAAGGAATTTTATACTTATGATGATTTAATGAAAGAGATTAAGTCTTAAATTACATAGTTGCTGGTGCACCAGAGAACTGAAAAGCAATACCAAAAGCAATAACACTTACAACAATACCAATCATAAACACGGTATAAGTTGTTCTAAGTAAATTGTATTTCCTATTTAAAACCAATCCTAAGAAATAAAGATCTTTTGTTAAAGAACCATATAGATAATCTCTGTCTTTCATCATTTCATGCATAGCCCACTCAAACTCATCGAGTTTCATTTTATGGAAATTCCCAAAGAATAATAAGTTTACCTTTTTGTCCGCAACGTCTTGTTTGCTAAACTTGCCTTTAGTGACATTTGGGCGTGTTGCCAAAACAGACAAAACAATGGAAGCAACTGTAAACAATGCGAAAATAACAGTTGGCCATATTAAATAATCATTGGACGGATTATCTAGTTTAGACACTAAATTCGAAAGTACTAAGGATATAATAATGGCGTTTACAGACAATAAAATATTGGCTTTTGTATCTGCAATATCACTCAATGTAATATGATTACGAAGCGCAACTCTAAACATGGTTTCTATGCCGCGTTCAGGCAGTTCAATTTTGTTTTTTTTGAAACTCAATTCGTCTTTCTTTTGCTTAAGTTTTGCGTTATCTTGCTTTAATTTCTTTTGAGTTTTTAATAATTGAGCTAAATTTTTCCCTTTTGCTTTTTCCCAATTAGCAGAAGCATAATCTGTATAAAATCTATGGTGGTTGGTTAGAAATTCAATATTTTCTTGTAACCAATCAGTATCGCTCAAAAATTTGTCCATGGTTAATTCCCATTCTTTCCGTAATAAGGCTTTTAAACCATCATAATTTTTACTGGCGATATGAGAACAATCAGCATCTCTAATGATTTTTTCGAGTTTATTTTTAGGTTCATAAACCATTTTAGTTGCCAATATTAATTGCTTAACAGATTCAATATCTTCTTTGGTTACATCATGCTTAATTAAAAATGATTCAGCAATGATTGTACTTTCTTCCTCATGCCCATCACAAGTTTTAGTAAATCCAGTATCATGAAACCAAGCAGCAATTGATAAAATCTGACTTTCTTTAGTTGCTATTGCTTCAGCTTCAGCTATTTCTTTTATTTTTTCAACGACACGCTGCGTATGGGCAAGGTTATGATATATATAGGATTTGTTGAGATTTTCATTTAAAAATGAAATCACATACTTTTCGACTTCTAATAAAATGGTTTCCATAAAGATAAATGTAGTCTAATTTAAGAATTATTTATAACCTAATACACTACTAATGTAGTAACTTAGCTAAAGTCCATTAATGTTGCAAAGTAATCGATACTATAACGACTATTACATAGACGAAATTTACTTAAGATAATTACGAATAGAGAGTAGTAAATACATTTTCTGCTAATCAAAACCTCAAAGCTTCTATCTATGAAGTTGAACATAAAAGATACTTTTAATAAAGAATTACCCTCAGATACTAATCTAGATAATACAAGGCGACAGGTGTTTAAAGCCACACATTCTTATGTGATGCCTAAGGTGCCCTCAGGTTCAAAACTAATTCATGTTTCAAAAGAAATGGCCAAATCTATTGGGCTAAATGAAAAGGATTTAAAGTCAACGGATTTTTTAAATGTGTTTTCGGGTGCAAAGATTCAGCCTAAAACAAAACCATATGCAATGGCATATGCAGGTCATCAATTTGGTAATTGGGCTGGTCAGCTCGGTGATGGAAGAGCCATTAATCTTTTCGAAATTGAGCATAATAAAAAACGTTGGGCATTACAGCTTAAAGGAGCGGGTGAAACACCATATTCTAGACAAGGTGATGGTTTGGCTGTGTTGAGGTCTTCAATCAGAGAGTATCTGTGTAGTGAAGCCATGCATCATTTAGGCGTACCAACAACAAGAGCTTTAAGTTTAATGTTGTCTGGCGATGATGTACTTAGAGATATGCTGTACGATGGTAATGCAGACTACGAAAAAGGTGCTATTGTTTGTCGAGTAGCAGCAACATTTATTCGTTTTGGAAATTTTGAATTGTTCGCGGCTCGGAAGGATGTCAAAAATCTCAAACAATTAACCGACTATACCATCAAATATTTCTATCCTGAATTAGGCAAACCTTTAAAAGACACTTATATCAAGTTTTTCAAAGAGGTTGCAAATAGAACTCTAGATATGATAATCCATTGGCAACGTGTAGGTTTTGTACATGGTGTTATGAATACAGATAACATGTCAATTCTCGGCCTAACTATTGATTACGGACCATATGGTTGGTTAGAGGATTTTGACTTTGGTTGGACACCAAATACGACGGATAGACAAAATAAGCGTTACCGTTATGGCAATCAACCTAATATTGGACTTTGGAATTTATTACAACTAGCCAATGCTTTATATCCATTGGTTGAAGATCCAGAACCTTTTGAAACTATTTTAAATGATTATCAGAAAGATTTTGAAGTTAAGTCATTAAATATGATGTGTGCCAAATTAGGATTGAAGCTTCAAGATGAAAACGATTCAAAATTAATGACAGATTTGGAAGATTGTCTATTACTTTCTGAAACCGATATGACAATCTTCTTTAGGTTATTATCTGACTATAAAAAAGGTAATTCTGAATTAGGAGTTGAAATTGTTAATGATGCATTTTATAAACTAGACGATATTAAAAATGAAGTTTTGGAGCAATGGAAAGGTTGGTTTAAAACCTACGACCAAAGATTACAATTAGAAGAACTAACAGACCAACAACGACAGGTCAAAATGAATTTGGTCAATCCAAAATATGTGCTCAGAAATTATATGGCGCAGTTAGCTATAGATGATGCAGACAAAGGAGACTACAATTTAATTAATGAATTATTTGAACTATTAAAGCAACCTTATTCAGAACAACCAGAAAACGAAAAATGGTTTGCTAAACGACCAGATTGGGCAAGACATAAAGTAGGTTGTTCAATGTTGTCTTGTAGTTCTTAAAACAAAACTAATATGAAAGCAATTTGGAATAACAAAGTGATAGCCGAAAGTAACGATACCGTTGTTATAGAAAACAATCATTATTTTCCTCACGATAGTATTAAAAGTGAATTCTTTAAACCAAGTGAACTACATTCGGTTTGTCCATGGAAAGGCACCGCATCGTATTATACGATTGAAGTTGATGGAAAAGAGAATCCTGATGCAGCTTGGTTCTATCCAGAAGTATCAGAATTGGCAAAAGGAATTAAAAATCGAGTAGCATTTTGGAGAGGTGTAAAAATTGAAGATTAATGAAGAGTACTAGACTAAAAATTCAAAATAGGAAAGGATTAACACTAAATGCAAGTTTAGAACTGCCTGCAAATCAAAAACCAAATTACTACGCCATCTTTGCACACTGTTTTACATGTAGCAGTAATCTTAATGCCGTAAAGCATTTAAGTAGAGCATTAACTCAAGATGGATTTGCTGTATTACGTTTTGATTTCACAGGATTAGGTAGAAGTGAAGGCGAATTTGCGGATAGCCATTTCTCGGCAAATGTTGAAGATTTATTAGACGTTCATGCCTATATGACTGAGCATTACAAAGCGCCAAGTCTATTAGTTGGTCACTCCTTAGGAGGAGCTGCAGTATTGGTTGCAGCCTCAAAAATTGAAGCTGTAAAAGCGGTGGCAACAGTAGGAGCACCTGCAACAGTAAATCATGTGACGCATTTGTTTTCACATCAAGTTGAAGATATTAAAGATAAAGGTAATGTTGAAGTTAATATTGGAGGAAGACCTTTTGTGATTAATCAGGATTTTGTTTCAGAATTTGATAAAACAGATTTGCCAGAAACTGTAAAGAATTTAAGAAAACCTCTACTGATAATGCATTCGCCATTCGATAAAATAGTTGGTATTGAAAATGCACAGCAATTATATCATAAAGCACTTCATCCAAAAAGTTTTGTCACATTAGATGATGCCGACCATTTATTATCTCAAGAAAAAGATAGTAAATATGTTGGTGAAATTATTGGGACATGGGCAAGACGTTATTTTCCGAAGGTAGAAAATGTAATGTTGAGTACAGAAGGTGAGCAACTGGTAGGTCATTTAAATATTATAGAAGATAATTTTACAACATCCATTCAAACGAAAAACCATACGTTTATTGCAGATGAGCCTGCGAGTATAGGAGGTAGTGATTTTGGACCATCACCATACGAATACTTAAATGCAGCATTAGCTGCGTGTACAGTTATGACATTAAAAATGTATGCAGAACGCAAGCAATGGGATTTGCAAGAGGTATTTGTTTATATCTCTCATTCTAGAAAACATAGTGACGATTTACAAGTTGAAATAGAGAAACCAAAATACTTAGATCATGTAAGTAAAAAATTAAAATTTGTTGGTAACTTAGATAACGCTCAAAAGGAACGATTAAAAGAAATTGCATCACGTTGTCCAGTGCATAAAACCATTGCAAGTGAGGTGATTTTTGAAACTCAAATAATTCAAGATTAACCATTGCAAACAATAACAGCCAATACAATTACAAAAGAACATTTTTTAGAAGTAAGATATCTAACAGAACTTATTTGTAAATCTTTAAAAGCAGAAGATGTTTCCATTCAACCAGCAGAATTTGTCTCACCACCAAAATGGCACTTAGCACATACCACTTGGTTTTTTGAACAGTTTGTATTAACAGAATTTAAGTCAGATTATAAAGTATTTAATGAAGATTTTGCATTCTATTTTAATAGTTACTACAACAATGTTGGTGAACGAATTATTCGCTCAAATCGTGGTTTAATGACACGACCGACTTTAGATGAGGTTCTTGCATTTAGAACTTATGTAAATGAGCAACTTGCAGATTTTATTTCTAAAGGTATCTCAGAAGACATTAGAGCTATTATTGAAATAGGCTTGCAGCATGAGCAACAACACCAAGAGTTACTAATTTATGATATTAAATACATTTTTGGGAACCAGCCCTCGTTTCCGAAATTAGATTATAAAATTCAGTTACAGGAAGAAGAAAATCATCAAGAATTCATTCAGATTTTGGAAGGGATTTATGAAATAGGTCATAAGAGTGATAACTTTTGTTGGGATAATGAGTTAGGAAGGCATAAGGTTTATCTCCAAGCCTATGAGATTTCAAATCGACTCGTAACCAATTCAGAATATATAGAATTTATTGAAGCTGGTGGTTACCAAGATTTCAATCTATGGCATGCCGATGGTTGGGAGTTTGTTCAAAATAACAATTTAAAAGCACCTTTATATTGGCACAAGGTCAATGGAAAATGGACGCATTATACGCTTCAAGGTTTTAAAGCAGTAGAGACTGATTTACCCGTAAGTCACATTACATTTTACGAAGCATTCGCCTTTGCGCAGTGGAAAGGAATGCGCTTACCAACAGAATTTGAATGGGAAGTTGCTTCGAATCAACTTAAATATGGTCAGCTATGGGAATGGACCAATAGCGCATATTTACCCTATCCAAACTACACTAAAGTAGAAGGTGCTCTTGGTGAATACAATGGTAAATTTATGGTTAATCAAATGGTACTTAGAGGTGCTTCTGTAGCCACTTCAACAAATCATAGCAGACCAACGTATAGAAATTTTTTTCAGCCTGAAATGCGTTGGCTATTTTCCGGAATTCGATTAGCAAAATAATATGACAAACAACTTTGCACAAGATGTGCTAGCTGGCTTAACAGCAGAAAATAAATATTTATCTTCCAAGTACTTTTATGATGACAATGGCAGTCGCATATTTCAGGAAATAATGAATATGCCAGAGTATTATCTCACTAATGCCGAGTTTGAGATATTGTCCATGCAATCCAAACAGATTATTGACGCTTTACAATTTTCTAAACCTTTTAATATTGTAGAATTAGGAGCTGGTGATGGATTAAAAACCTTTAAACTTTTAGAATATTTGGTGAATAAGAATATCGAATTTAATTACGTACCTATTGACATTTCGCAAGAAGCTATAGGTGCTCTTACCAAAAGATTAAAAGAACGACTACCTAATTTGAATATTAAACCTAAGGTTGGAGATTATTTTGAAATCCTAAAAGTTAACAAACAGAGTGATTATCCAAGTTTGTTGTTGTTTTTGGGTGGAAATATCGGAAACTATGATGAAAATAAAGCCAAGAATCTGTTAGACTTATTTAATGACGTCATGAAGTTAGGAGATAAGCTTCTCATTGGTTTTGATTTAAAGAAAAATCCAATACTAATTCATAATGCATATTATGATAAACATGGTATAACAAAACGCTTTAATCTTAATTTACTTTTAAGGATTAACAGAGAATTAGAAGCCGATTTTAAAATTGATGATTTTGATTTTTACTGTCACTATAACCCTATTACTGGTGATGTTAAAAGTTATATCATTAGCTTAAGAAAGCAATCTGTTTACCTAAAAAAGTTACATACTAAAATTGATTTAGATTATAATGAACTCATTTGGACCGAGCTTTCAAAAAAATATAGTCTAGGTGAAATTCGTAACTTAGCAGAAGCCTCAGATTTTCAAGTAACTACCAATTTTATGGATTGTAAGCATTATTTCACTGATAGTCTTTGGGAGAAGTAATTCGTATTTTTTTATAACCAACTAGAATATTTGATGAAAGTATATTATAAATTCGGCATCTATTTAACCTTGATTTTTATATTAAATTCATGTGCAACGTATAAAAATCAGGTGATTGCAGGTGCAGAAAAGGAAATATCAGCAAATAAGGAGATAGAGCACAGTTTCTATCTAATTGGTGATGCAGGTAATTCTAATATTGGTGAAAGTTCTAAGGCTTTAAAAGCTTTTAAATCAGAGCTAGAGAAGGCACCCGAAAATAGTACTGCTCTTTTTCTTGGAGATAATATTTACCCTAAAGGTCTGCTTCAAAAATCAGATTCAGACTATGAGTTGACCAAGCATCGTATAAAAGTACAAACAGAAGCTACAAAAAATTTTAAAGGTGAAACTATTTTTATTCCTGGTAATCACGATTGGTATTCTGGCGTTAGAGGCTTAAAAGATCAAGAAAAATTCGTGGAAGACGCACTGGGCAAAAATACCTTTTTGCCAGAAAATGGTTGCCCAATTGATAAAATTCATATTTCCGAAGAGATAGAACTTATTATAATAGATTCGCATTGGTACATCACCAACTGGAATAATCATCCAACAATTAACGATGACTGTGATATTAAGACACGGCAAATGTTTTTGGATGAATTCAATAGTTTAATTAAAAAAGCCCGAGGTAAAACTACTATCGTGGCTTTGCATCATCCAATGTATACTAATGGTTCTCATGGAGGCCAATTTACTTTTGGAAGCCACATGAAACCAATCCCTATTTTAGGGACATTAAAAAATGTAATTAGAAAAACAAGTGGTGTAGCTAATGTCGATATACAAAACTCACGTTACAATGAATTAAAACGACGTTTGGTGACTTTGGCCCAAGCAAATAAGAAGGTGATTTTCGCTTCTGGTCATGATCATAATCTTCAGTATATAATTGAAGACAATCTGCATCAAATTGTAAGTGGTTCTGGCTCTAAGGTTTCAGGGACTAGAAATGTTGGTGGTAGTATATTTTCATACGGTACTCAAGGTTTTGCCAAGCTTAATATTTATAAAGATGGTTCGTCTCATGTGAAGTTTTATTCGGCAGATGATGATAAAGTTGTTTTTCAGTCTGAAGTATTACCAGCTAATGCATTAGAAACCAATATCAATTACAACGAAAATAAGGCTTCGCATACTTCTGCTTCTATTTATTCTGAAGCTGAAACAGAAGTTGGAGGTTTTTACAAATTTCTTTGGGGAGACCGCTATAGAAAATATTTCAGTACTAAAATAAAAGCTCCCAATGTAAGTTTAGACACGCTTTTTGGAGGACTCAAACCCATCAGAAAAGGTGGTGGAAATCAATCAAAATCATTGCGATTAGAAGATGAAAACGGAACACAATACGTTATGCGTGCCTTGAGAAAACAAGCTTTACAATATTTACAAGCCGTATTATTTAAAGACCAATACATAGAAGGGCAATTTGATGATACTGCTACTGAAGATTTAATCTTAGACGTCTTTACTGGCTCTCATCCTTATGCACCTTTTGTTATTGGTGATTTGGCTGATGCTATTGGTGTTTATCATACCAATCCGGTGCTATACTATATTCCAAAACAAGAACGACTAGGTAGGTACAATGATGAGTTTGGTGATGAATTATATATGATTGAAGAACATACTTCGGAAGGTCATAGCAACCAAGCCAGTTTTGGGTTTCAAGATAAGCTTATCAGTACAGATGATATGATGAAAAAAATCCATAAAGATGAAGATATTGTCATTGATGAAGCTGCTTATATCAAGGCGAGATTATTTGATATGCTTATTGGCGATTGGGATAGACACCAAGACCAATGGCGTTGGATAGAGTTTAAGGAAGATGGCAAAAAAATCTATAGACCTATGCCTCGCGATAGAGACCAAGCTTTTTCCATTATGGCTGATGGGTTTTTGTTAGGAGCAGCTGTAAAATTAATACCTACGGCTCGCTTATTACGAGAATATTCTGATGATTTAGAAGATGTAAAAGGTGTAAATGTCGAGCCTTATCCTTTAGATATGGAATTAATTACACAATCTAAAAAAGCCGTTTGGGATGCAGAAGTAAAGCATATTCAACAGAATATTACAGATGATATAATAGAAAAGGCATTTATGAATATGCCTGAAGAAGTACGCGATGAAATTTTAGAGCAAATAAAGCGCAAGTTAAAAGCAAGACTAATTAATCTTCAAAAGATTTCTGACCGTTATTACGTATTAGTAAACCAGTTTGCGGTCATAAAGGGTACTAACAAAGATGATTGGTTTGATGTTGAGCGCATGCCCAATGGACAAACCAAAGTTACAGCTTATCGTATTAAAGGAGGAGAGAAGAAAGATAAATTTCACGAGCGTATATACAATCATGATGAAACCAAGGAAATCTGGATTTATGCTTTAGATGATGACGATACGTTTCATGTTAATGGAACAGGTGATCATGACATAAAAGTGCGATTGGTTGGTGGGCAAAACAATGACACGTACAACATTGAAAATGGGAAGCGAATAGTTTATTACGATTACAAATCCAAAAAAAATACTGTACTTACCAACAAAGGGCATAAAAAATTCAGCGATAATTATAGTACCAATGTTTATGATTACAGAAAGCTAAAGAACAATACCTTTCAAATATTACCAAGCCTCGGAGCAAATCCTGATGATGGGTTTAGAATTGGTGCAGCGGCAACTATTGCTAATTATGGCTTTGAGCGCAATCCATTTACTGCGCAACATAATATTTCTGCTGCCTATTATTTTGCTACGAGTGGTTATGATTTAAATTATAGTGGTGAGTTTGCCAATATTTTTCCTAATATAAACTTTGGTTTTGACGCTCATTTTAATAGTCCAAATTTTGCAGTGAATTTCTTTGGTTTTGGTAATGAAACCCTTAACCCAAATGTAGAAGATGAAGATAATTTTGATTTAGACTATAATCGAGTTAAAATTAGAACAGTAAAAGTGATGCCATCGTTAATATGGAGAGGTCAATTAGGAGGAAGTCTTAAAGTTGGTGTGTTATACGAAAGTAATGAGGTAGAACGTACAGAAGGCCGTTTTGTAGAAAATATACCAGTAGATAATCCCGTTTTTGATAAGCAAGATTTCTATGGAGTAGATGCTAAATATCATTTTGCCAACAAGGATAATGAAGCTTTTCCTACACTTGGTTTCCAAACATCGTTACAGGTTGGATACAAGAATAATGTAAGTACAGAAAAGGGGTTTGGTTACATTGTTCCAGAGTTAGGTTTTGATTATAAGTTAATTCCAGACGGTCAATTAGTTTTGGCAACGGACTTTAGAGCGCATATTAATCTAGGTGATGATTTTGAGTTTTATCAAGGTGCTACTTTGGGTGCTGACAATGGTTTACGTGGTTATCGTTTTCAAAGATTTACAGGGAAATCGGCTTTCTCGCAATCTACTGATATACGTTGGAATTTTGGAAATCTTAAAACAGGATTGTTGCCTATTCATGTTGGTGTCTATGGAGGCTTAGACTACGGTCGTGTATGGATAGATAATGATAATTCTGAAAAATGGAACAATTCTTTTGGTGGAGGTGTATTTGTAAATATGGCAAATATGCTTACTGGAAATATTTCAGCTTTTAATAGTGAGGATGGTTTGCGTTTAGCTTTTAGGCTAGGATTTGGGTTTTAATTGACACTAAAACTGTAAAGATTTCCGCCGTCAACACCTAAGTATTCATCAGCAATATATAAGGTACTATCATTTTTAAATTCTACACTCTCTTTTTGGGATTTGTAGCTAAAAGTATATCGCTCTACTTTAGAATTGAAAAAATCTTTAGTATTTAAGTCTGAGAACATAAACACAGAGTTTTCAGTTAAAAGTGCCATCTTATTCCCTTTTTCATTAATGTCTGCTGAGGTTACCCAACATTCAGAATCTTCACAAGTGTCAAAACTACTTAAAAATTTGGCTTTGTATTTTCCTTTTTTTGATGGTAATTGATAAAGATTGGTTTTACTTTTCTCTTTGGGTGAACGACTTTTTGTAAATAAATACAAACTGTCTTTAAAGAAAAAGAAGGCTTCACAATCAAAATGACGTTTACTTTTTTTAGGTGGAAATTTTTTTTGTTCGGGATAAGTAAAACGAATACGCTCTGGTGTAATGTATTTAGAATTTGTTTTTAAAGAATCACTGGAAATTTTTAAAATAGAAAGATTCTTTCTGTCATTACTATTGTTCCCAAAATCACCAATATATACATTACCTTCGGTGTCCATAGTTAAATCTTCCCAATCTCTATTTTTTGCTTTTATTACGATAGATTTCACAATTTCACCTTTACTATTAAGACCATAAAGAATCGGTTTGTTGCCACTGTCATTGACCATCCAAATGACATCATTTACTGTATCTGCGGCAATACCAGAAACTTCATTTAAATCTAGGGGTAAATCCATCATTGTTTTTAGGTTACCTGTATCGCAACTTAAAATAATTAGTAATATAAATATTAGACTTTTGGGCTTTATCATTGTAATTTTAAATTTTCAAAAATTTAATATTGATCAGGCATAAAGATATCATAATTATTGGAGGTGGAGCAGCAGGTTTTTTTGCTGCTATAAACATTGCTGAGCAAAACCCTGAGTTATCAGTTACGATTTTAGAACGTGGAAAAGCTGGCTTACAAAAAGTAAAAATTTCTGGTGGAGGACGTTGTAACGTCACCCATGCCGAATTTATACCTTCAGAGTTGGCACAAAATTATCCAAGAGGAGAAAAGGAATTGCTTGGGCCATTTCATAGATTTATGACAGGTGATACAATTGCTTGGTTTGAAGAGCGAGGCGTTGAGTTGAAAATTGAAGATGATGGCAGAATGTTTCCGTTGTCTAATTCCTCCCAGACTATCATTAACTGTTTTTTGAATGAGACCAAGAAACATAATGTTGAAGTACTTTACAATCATTCAGTAAAATCTATTATTGATTGTCGCGATGATCACCTCGCTTTATATAGTTTCGTTAGAAGATCAGATAGTAGAAATACGACTGATTATAACTTTCAAATTATAACTTCTCAAGGGATCTTAGAATGTAATGATGTTGTGATAGCTACAGGAAGCAATACTAAGATATGGAAATTACTGGAAGATTTGGGACATACGATTGTTCAACCAGTACCATCACTATTTACTTTCGATATTAAAGATAAACGCATCAAAGACATTCCAGGAGTTGTAGCAAAAGATGTTGAAATTAAAGTTTTAGGAACAGATTTAAATTCAGAAGGGCCTTTACTAATTACACATGTCGGTATGAGTGCACCAGCCATTTTAAAACTCTCGGCTTTTGGAGCAATCGAATTAGCAAAGTTGAATTATAATTTTAAAATTGAAGTAAATTTTATTCGCTTAGATTTTAAATCGTGTTTAGATCAACTTAAAGATTTTAAACTAAGTTTTGCAAAAAAAGCTATTTCTAATTCTACTCAATTTGATTTACCAAAACGTCTATGGAAACAGTTGGTTTCAGCATCTAATATTAATGAAACAGAGCGTTGGGCGGATATTAATAAGGAACAATTAGAAAGTTTAACTGAGCAATTAACAAAAGCTGTATTTCAAGTAACTGGTAAAAGTACTTTTAAAGAAGAGTTTGTGACAGCAGGTGGTGTGGATTTAAAAGAAGTCAACTTTAAAACTTTTGAAAGCAAACGTATTCCAAATCTATATTTTGCCGGAGAAGTTATTAATGTAGATGCTGTAACAGGAGGTTTTAACTTTCAGAATGCATGGACGGGAGCCTATATTGTATCACAATCAATTACTAAATCATGATAACATACATCGCACTTCTCAGAGGAATTAATGTTGGAGGCCATAAAAAAGTACCAATGGCAGAACTTAGGGAGTTACTCGCTAAATCTGGGTTAGAAAACGTAAAAACCTATATACAAAGTGGTAATGTTATTTTTCAGTCTTCAGATAATGACTTTAAAACTTTAGAATCTAAAATCAAAATATCGATTCTAGAGTATTTTGGTTTCGACGTATCAGTTTTGATAAGAACTAGAGAACAACTTAATGCAATATTTGATAATTGCCCATTTCCAGAAGAGAAAAAACTGAGTAGTTACTTCGCGGTACTGACCGAGATTCCGCATAAAGATTTAGTTAAGGAAGCTTACGAGAAAACATATGATAATGAGGAATATGAAATTCTAAATGACTGTCTGTATTTTTATTGTGCTAATGGTTATGGAAATGCAAAGTTTAACCTCAATTTTTTCGAAAAAAAATTAAAAGTCAATGCCACATCAAGAAATTATAAAACAATGGTAAAACTCTTATCTTTGTCAGATATTTAATTTCAATGACAGAACAAGATTTTATTCTTAAATCATATAATACCAATATTGAAAATGGCTCAGTAAAATGGTCGTCACCAAGTAATATAGCATTGGTTAAATATTGGGGAAAAAAAGAGCATCAAATCCCAGAAAATCCTTCTATAAGTTTCACGCTTTCAGATTGTAAAACCATAACTGAGGTTACTTACACTAAAAAAGAGAGTAAAGATTTTAGTTTCGATGTGTATTTTGAAGGAGAAAAAAACGAGGCCTTTAAACCTAAGATTCAAACTTTTTTTGAGCGTATTGAAACCTATATGCCTTTCTTAAGAGATTATCATTTTAAAATTGATACCTCTAACACCTTTCCGCATAGTTCGGGTATTGCATCTTCAGCATCAGGAATGAGTGCCATAGCATTATGTTTAATGAGTATTGAGCAAGAATTAACCAATACTGTCACTTCGAGCGCAGTTGAGAAGTCTGATTTCAATCAAAAAGCATCATTCATAGCAAGACTTGGCTCAGGAAGCGCATGCAGAAGTATCGAGGGAGAACTTGTAGTTTGGGGACAAAACGAGAGTACAGAAAGCTCAGATTTATATGGTGTTAAGTTTGAAGGAGAAGTTCATTCAAACTTTAAAAATTATCAAGATACCATTTTACTAGTAGATAAAGGAGAAAAACAAGTGAGTAGCACAGTTGGCCATAAATTAATGTATGGTCACCCATTTGCGAAAGAACGTTTTGCACAGGCCCATGAAAACCTAGCTAAGTTAAAAACAATTTTGGCTTCAGGTGATTTAAATGCGTTTGTTAAAATTGTAGAGAGTGAAGCATTAACGCTCCATGCTATGATGATGACAAGTATGCCATACTTTATATTGATGAAGCCCAATACACTAGAAATCATCAATAAAATCTGGAAGTTCAGGGAAGAAAACAATTCTAATGTGTGTTTTACTTTAGATGCAGGAGCCAATGTTCATGTTTTATATCCAGAAAGCGAAAAGGAAACTGTTCTCAATTTTATTAAGAAAGAATTAACTAAATACTGTCAGAACGAGCATTATATCTGCGACCAAATAGGACTTGGTGCAAACCTAATAAGATTATAATACGTATATTTGTTAAACCAAATTGCTTAATTAATGAAGGGACCACTATTTTATTCTAAGATTCTTTTATTCGGAGAATACGGAATCATTAAAGATTCTAAAGGCTTATCAATTCCTTATAATTTTTACAATGGTGCTTTAAAAGTAGATGAAAATCCTACGGAAGAAGCTATAGAATCTAATGCAAGTCTAAAACGTTATGTGGCGTATTTGAGTAAGTTAGATAAGGATTTAGTGACTTTTGATATTGATACTTTACAAAAGGATGTTGATGCTGGTATGTACTTTGATTCTTCAATTCCTCAAGGTTATGGAGTAGGTAGTAGCGGAGCATTAGTTGCTGCGATTTACGATAAGTATACTTCCAATAAAATTACAGTTTTAGAAAATTTAACAAGAGAGAAACTTTTAAAACTGAAAACGATCTTCTCCGAAATGGAATCGTTTTTTCACGGAAAATCTTCAGGATTAGATCCCTTAAATAGTTATTTAAGCCTTCCAATATTAATTAACTCTAAAGACAATATAGAGGCAACTGGAATCCCATCTCAACAAACCGAGGGTAACGGAGCTGTATTTTTATTAGACAGTGGCATTGTCGGTGAAACGGCGCCAATGGTTAGTATTTTTATGGAAAACATGAAAAATGAAGGTTTCCGTAGCATGCTTAAAGATCAATTTATAAAGCATACCGATGCTTGTGTTGATGATTTTTTAAAAGGTGATATAAAATCGTTATTTAAAAACACAAAGCAATTATCTAAAGTGGTTTTAAATAACTTTAAACCGATGATACCAGTGCAGTTTCACGAACTATGGAAAAAAGGGATTGAAACTAACGATTATTACTTGAAGCTTTGTGGCTCTGGTGGTGGTGGCTATATTTTAGGTTTTACGGAGAATATAGACAAAGCCAAGAAAGCTTTAAAAGCACATAAGTTAGAAGTAGTATACAGCTTTTAATACTTTGTCATTCTGTTCATAAGCTTCGGAAGTTTCAGAATCTCATTCTATAATCATGTTATCAAGACGGCAGAAACATATTCTACTCAAATTTTTTAGTCTGTTTTCGGTAGTTCGTGGTTATAATATTCTTGTTATTGTTATCGCTCAATATTTAGCTTCAATTTATATTTTTGCGCCAGATAAGACGATTAAGTCTGTCCTTTTTGATATTAATTTGCTCATGCTAGTTTTAGCGTCCTCTGCAACTATAGCAGCTGGTTACATTATAAATAACTTTTACGATTCTGAAAAGGATTTAATCAATAGACCTAGAAAGACCATGCTAGATCGATTGGTAAGCCAAAACACAAAGCTTTCGTTTTACTTTGTATTAAATTTTTTAGCTGTTGTTTTTGCCAGTTATGTATCTTTTAAAGCAGTTGTATTTTTTGCGCTGTACATCTTTGCCATTTGGTTTTATTCGCATCGTTTAAAAAAGCAGCCAATGACTGGTAATGTGGTTTCTGCTATATTAACAGTAACTCCATTTTTTGCCATTTTCATTTATTATAAGAATTTTGAACTGGTTGTATTTGCACATGCTATTTTTCTATTTTTATTGGTATCTATGCGCGAATTGACAAAAGATCTGGAAAATCTCAAAGGGGATTTAGCTTTAGATTACAGAACCGTACCTGTCGTTTATGGAGAAAAAGCATCCAAACTAATGCTTACGGTCGTTGCTGTACTAACCATCATTTCAGCTGTTATATTGATTTTGTTTTTTAAAATCGGTCATATGTATTATTTCTTTTATCTCAGTGTAATGTTATTAGTTATTTATCTACTTATACTTTGGAAATCAAATAATAAAAACCATTATCTTTTACTTCACAATATACTTAAGTTTATCATCGTTGCTGGAGTATTTTCAATATTATTAATTGACGTATCTGTCGTTTTAAACCGAATATAAATGAGTTCAAAATTAAAAATAGCCATGGCGCAAATTGCACCAGTTTGGTTAGATAAGAAAGCCACACTGCAAAAGATTGAAAATTCTATTAATGAAGCTGCAAACAACAGTTGTGAGCTTATAGTTTTTGGCGAAGCCTTATTACCAGGATATCCATTCTGGTTGGCCTTAACTGGAGGTGCAGAATGGAATAAAAAAGTAAATAAAGAGTTGCATGCGCATTACGTTAGTAATTCTATTTGTATTGAAAAGGATGAGTTAAAATCAGTTTGTAAACTAGCAAAAGCTCATAAAATGGCTATTTACCTTGGCATTATGGAACGACCATTAGATAGAGGTGGTCATAGCATCTACGCATCATTGGTTTATATAAATGAAAAAGGTAAGATTAAATCAGTTCATAGAAAATTACAACCTACTTACGACGAACGTTTAACATGGGCACCTGGCGATGGCAATGGTTTACAAGTACACCCTTTAAAAGCGTTTACAGTTGGTGGACTTAATTGTTGGGAAAATTGGATGCCATTGCCACGTACAGCTTTATATGGTCAAGGTGAAAATTTACATATAGCTGTTTGGCCTGGTAGTGATCATAACACTAAAGATATTACGCGATTTATTGCTAGAGAGTCACGTTCTTATGTCGTTTCTGTATCGAGTTTAATGTCTAAAACAGATTTTCCGAAAGATACGCCACATATAGATGCCATTTTAAAAAATGCTCCAGACAGTTTAGCTAATGGAGGTAGTTGTATTGCAGGACCAGATGGTGAATGGATAGTTGAACCTGTACTTCATAAAGAAGGCTTAATTATTCAAACTATAGATTTTAATCGCGTATTAGAAGAACGTCAGAATTTTGATCCTGTAGGTCATTATTCACGTCCAGATGTCACAAAATTAATTGTGAATACAGACAGGCAAACTACTGTGGAAATTAAATAGTTAATGTAAACTATTGTTATACCTTTGCAAAAATTTACAACTATGAGCAGACACCAAGATAGCAAAGGAAAAGGAAAGACTTCAAGAAGCCAAAATGCTACTGGCAGAACTAAAAACTTTGCTAGAGGAAATGCTCCGTTTAAGAAGAAAGTAAAACTTGTTAAACCATCTAACCCAGATGAGATTCGTTTAAATAAATATATAGCTAATTCTGGTGTATGTTCTCGTCGCGAAGCAGATGAAAATATTGCTATTGGTCTAGTTTCAGTCAACGGTAAAGTAGTAACTGAAATGGGTTATAAAGTAAGACGCGACGATGATGTTCGTTTTGATGGTCAACGAATAACTCCAGAAGCTAAAGTGTACGTTTTACTGAATAAACCCAAAGGTTTTGCCACAACTACAGCAGAAGGTAAAGGGAGAACCGTCATGGATTTGGTAGCTAATGCTACCAATGCTAATATAAAGCCCATTGGTCGTTTAGGAAGAAATTCTTTGGGCTTATTATTGTTTACTAACGATGATAAAGTGGTTCAAAAATTCACAAACTCTAAAAATGGCGTAGCAAGACTATTTCAGGTAGAATTGGATAAAAATTTAAAGTTCGAAGATCTAAAAAAGATTCAAGAAGGCTTTAAGGTTGAAGGTAAACTAGTCGCTGTTGAAGAGGTGAGTTATATACAAGGAGAATCTAAAAATCAAATAGGGATTAAAATCAAGAATACAGGAAACACTATTTTACGCACTATTTTTGATCATTTTAACTATGATATTGTTAAAATTGATTGTGTTGCTATTGGTCATTTAACAAAAAAAGACATTCCTAGAGGTCACTGGAAGCATTTAACAGAACAAGAAATAAACACCTTGAAAATGCTGTAGTTACTAGAATCAGCACCATTTTTTTAATCTTACTGTTCATCTAACAAGTAACACGTAGTGCGTGATTTGTTGAATTATAGAAGAACACAATTAGTATTAAATTAAACTAGAGCTATCAGTTTTTAACACTAACAGTGTAAGTAGAAATTAAGTCATCACCAATATAGAAATGAACATCATAAAAACCAGATGTTTTAAATTGATGCTCTAGACTTAACAATTTGTCTTTTACTGATACAGACAGAGGTTTAGTTTTCGAATTATTAAAACCATTATCAATCATGAAACTAATGTCTTTTGGTTCAATGGTTTTATTCAGTTGGTACTCAAAGGCTATTTTTTCGTGTTTTTTAATGGTATGGTGCATTTGCTTTGGTGCAATATGAAGACTGAGATTTTTATAAGCTTTGCCATAAATAACTGGTGATGCCAAAAACGTTTCAAATGTTGGAATGTCCTCATCTAAAAGCCACCATTTAGCTTCCACCGGAAAATGATTAACCGCAAAAAGCTCGGGATTCGCTAAAAAGAAGCCATCATTATACTGAAACTTAAATCTATTGGTTTCGGGATTCGGAATGCCACTTGCCCAAGTAGGATCGCATAAATACCATTTATTATCAAGTTTTACGGCATTCCAAGAATGATTGGGTAAATTGAGGTTCTCAATATCTGTTGTACTTACTCTACCATAGCCTTGCACAATCTCACAATCTAGATTGGTGAGTTGCGCTAATTCTTTTACCAAATAAGCATAACCAGTACAAATGGTTCTCTGGTCTTTTAGAAGCCTTTTAAAAAGTGTTTTTCTGAAGTTGTTATTCCAAGTTTCAAATTTAATGCTATCACCTTTATAACGTTGGCGTTTACGTTTATTCTTTAAGTACAAATTGTAGTCATTTGCAACATTGTTACAAACCCATCGATAAATGGCCCTAAATCGTTCAACTTCTGTGTCTAATTTAGATGTAAGTTGATAAGCGAGTTGAGGTAAATTATCTAAACCTTCATCCTTGCATCCCAATGCGATACTATCTGCCTTTTTAAAACTGATATGGTCAAAGTCAGCGATTTGAGCATGAGACTGGAATACGGTTAATAGTAATATGAATATGAGTGATTTCAATAAAATTTGATTATTATCTAATCGAGCGCAGTCGAGACCAATAAAAGACTCTCGACTTGTTTTGCAAGATACTTACAAGTAAAAAATATTTTACTTTTGGTAGCGCTCGAAGAGACTAGATTTTATCAATATAATTTAATTTTTACGCTTAGACTTATAAGGCTTTGCAGTATCTAATGTGCCTATCATTTCTACTAAATCTGCTGTTAGTTTTAAAGTAATAAATGTGGTATTGTCTTTAATTTCTATTTCTTGAGTTTCGTAACCTAAATAACTAAAGAGTAAAATATCACCAGTATTTAGCTTGCTTGGAAAAGTAAATTCACCTTTTTCATTAGTAACTGTACCGATTTTGGTACCTTTTTTAATGACGTTTACACCCTCAAGCGGTTGCGTTTCATCACTAACTAAACCTTTAATCGTTCTTTCATTTGTTACTGCTTCTGTTGAGGTAGTTGTTTTTGTTTGCCCATTGACAGGATTAAAAACAAGGAGCATAAGCATCATAATAGTTGTAAAACTCAAAGTTTTAAAGCCTGATTTCTGAGTTAATGTTAATTGCGTTTTCATAATTCTAATTGTTTTGTTTACCTCAAATTTATAAGCAACGAGTACAAGTTAAAAATAGTTTTGAGTTATAGCAATAGTTTAGTGAGTAAAGTGGTACTTTAGTTTAGGGAAGGTTGAATAATGTTTCAAAAACTACCATAAACAGCAAAGAATTATATACTGTATTACAAAATGTTTTTAGTTTCTATTCCTTTACTCACAAGGTTTTTCAAAACAACTATTAAATCCATCAGGACAAACTGTTTCGGTACAAGGCTCATCGTCTTCCGTACAAGAAGCAAAAGAGATTGTTGCAATTATCAATAAGCTGGTAATGATTTTTTTATAATTCATAATTAATGTTTTGGGTTTTCTTTTTTTATTGGGTTTATAAATGAGTTTCATCATGTCTGTATATGGTTAGTTGCGCATACTAGCAATAAATTATATACGACTTAAGTTTACAAATCACTAAATTAGATTACAAATAAATAGTATTTTTAGTAAAAATTAGCTCTAAATAATTATAAAATATCCATTGCGAGAATTTTGTCACGAAGAGGTGTTCGAAAGGGATATTATATTTGACAAATAGAATAAATAGAAATTACCTAATGAAACCGAAAGACGCACATCTAAGACGAGTAATAGTCGACTTTAAAAAATTGACTCCAGAAATTTTAGCCCTATTAGTTGAAAAATACCCATATGGCTATGACGATGATCAAATCATTTCATTTAAAAATGCAAAAAATGAATTGATAGAAGCTGTTGAGGTAACCACTGAGGACACCAAATATTTAGTTAAAGTAAGTACAAAACTAGAATTGACGATGGAAAATTATGATGTAGATGATTATGAAGACTTTGATGATGACGATCCGGATGCAGTAGTAGACCCGGATTTAGAGCCTGGTGCTGAAGATGAAGATTTTAGTTAGATCTATATTTTCATTAAGCTCATAAAGATTAAAAAAAGAATAAAGTATGCTAATTGAACATTTAACAATTAAAGCTGAATTGAATGCAAAAAAACTTTTTTTGATTGATGGACTTGGCGCAATACTATCTGCTTTTTTTTTAGGAATCGTACTAGTTAAATTTGAAACAATCTTTGGTATTCCTTCTTCAGTGCTATATTACCTTGCATCAATACCAATATTTTTTGCAATCTATGACTTCTACTGTTATCAAAAAAGACATCTAAATATTGGACTATTTTTGAAAATAATAGCGGTACTGAATTTAATATATTGTTGTATATCAATAGGATTAGTATTTTATCATTTCGAAACCGTTACGAGTTTAGGGTGGGTATATATTTTAATCGAAATAGCTATAATATTAGTACTCGCAATAATTGAATTAAGAGTTGGAAGAAAAATAACTAAAGAATGAGTGCGAGAAAACAAAATACCCTAAACTTAGTGCTGTTATAATATTATGAATAAAACTAAAGACTACTAATAGTAGGTAGTCTTTTTTTTAATAGAACTTCCCAAACAAAAGCAACATATACAATAGTATATTCCAAACCAATAATCCATAAATTCTCCGAATTTTCAGTATTAGAATAAGCTAAATAGCTTAAGATAATAACTAAGGACCAAACTAAAGGATATCTATATTTAGTAAATACACAAAGAATAACTAAAGTTGCAATATACCAGGGATGAACAGTAGTACTTAGAAATAAATAGAAAGTAAAAGCTAATAGGATTGAAGTGGTTAATTTCGGGATGGTATTGTTCTTTCTGAAAAAAGAAAATCCTAAAATTACAACCAATGATATTACCGGAAGCATTTTTCCGATAATGGCAATTTCATTATATCCAGTTATGGCATACCCAATTTCTCTTGCGAGATAGTAAATACTGGCATTAAATTCAAAATTCCCAAACCAAAGCCCAACTGTTTTGGAGTAGTTGTAAACGAATTCCATTGAGAAAAAAGGAAGAAAAAGCAATACTGTGGTAATGCCAACTATGGCATAAAATGAAATTAATTTGAATACGTTATTGCGAGGAATTTTTGACGAAGCAATCCGGTCGTTGGGGACAGATTGCATCATTTCATTCGCAATGACGTTCTCTTTTATGTTTTTCCTAAACCACCAAAAAAACAAAGGCAAAAACATAAGAGGAATAAGCTTTACGGAAATTGAGCAAGCTAAAATAGCAGCAGCCCATTTCCATTTACCAGAATGAAGTAAATACAAACTCCAAACTAAAAAGAAAATCATGACTCCTTCAAAATGAAGATTGCCTGTTAACTCTATAATTATAAATGGATTTAATATGTACCAAAAGATTCTATTTGAAGGTAATTTAAGACGCTCTAAAAGCTTTTTTCCGAAATAAAGGGTTCCTATGTCAGCACCAATAATTAAAATCCGCATTACCATAACAGAGCCTAAAATACTTTTTCCAGAAAATAATGCTGCGATTGCAAAGCAGAGTTGATTTATCGGTGGATAATTGGTGAAGTGAGATGAGCTGAGTTCTCCCATTCCATTATATAATTCTTGGGCTTGAGAGATTGGAATATTTCCCTTTTGAATAAACGAATCTGGAGTATAGAGATAAGGGTTTAAACCCTCGAGTATCATACGTCCATCCCAAATAAAGCGATAGAAATCCTGTGATAAATTAGGCATTGCAAATAAAAACAAGAGCCGGAATAATATAGCAGATACTACAAGTAGCCTAAAACCTGTGCTGAGCTTAGTCGAAGTATAAAAGCCCGTTGTCTTAATTATTTGATAAGCAAATACAAACAATGCCACATAAAGCAGCAACAACTTTGTAATATCTGTTCTTACTAGATCATATGCGAATGAGAGATAAAAAATACTACTCAATGCAATAAAGAGAAGCGGTGTTTTATGATATTTGAATAAGTTGTTTAATCCGAGCATAAAAATCAAAGATATAATTATTTAAGACCCTTAAAGTCCACTCAAGGGGACAATTTCAACAATTTTAAAAAAAGATTAATAACTTTAATTAAAAGAAAGCTAAATTATGAGCCATTCTATATACTTCAATTTTATAATTAAGAGCGATAAAGAAAGTGTCTACAAAGCAATTTCAGAACCAGAATATTTAATAAATTGGTGGCCACTAAAATGCTCTGGAACTCCGGTGGTAGGTGAGGAGTATAACTTCAATTTTACAGATGAATACGATTGGTTTGCAGAAGTAAAAAGTTGTAAACAATGGGATCATATTCACTATAAAATGACTAAATCTGATGACGATTGGAACCCAACAACATTTGGTTTTAATTTAAAACAGAAAGACAAAGGCATCTGTCTCAATTTTTTCCATAAGGATTGGCCAGAATGTAACAACCATTTTAAACATTCTTCCTTTTGTTGGGCCATGTTATTGAAAGGATTGAAAGATTATTTGGAGAAAGGAATTAGTATTCCGTTTGAGGAAAGAAACTAGACTTTAGCACTTAAAGACTTGAAAAATACATAGCCAAAGCCTATAAATAGCATCAAATGAAATGGGAATAAACCAAAATCACCACCTTGGTCTCCAACAATAAAAGCACTATACATACCAAAACCAAAGTAGAGCATTAAAAGGCCTTCAATAATGACGTTAGGCGATAAGTTTTTTCGTAGGTATTTATTGTTTTTCCAATTATCTTTATACTTACTCAGATTGAATTTTGGTGTACGCACAAAGTCACTGCGTTTACCTACATGTCCTTCTAGAACTGCAATAGAGTTGTGTAGTGAAAAGCCCATAGCTATTGAGAAAAATGTAAAGAACATGCCTATATAACCAAAGAATTTTTTAAATCCACTTCCATAAATATTCTTATACATAAACCAATAGCATACAAAGAATATGATGGTGCTCATTACGAAGAAACTCATTACATAAAAGTAATTTCTAAGATGTGCATATTCATTCTTTATGTAAAGCATAGGAATACTCAATATTGCAACGGTAAAAATGCTTAAAAACATAGTGCTATTCAATAAATGAAGTAAACCATGTATTTTTGTTTTTGTAGAAATATTGTTAGAGGTAACAACGCGTTTCAGCATTTTTCTAAAATTCTCTGCTCCGCCCTTATTCCATCGAAATTGCTGAGAACGTGCAGCGCTAATAACTATTGGTAATTCCGCAGGAGTTTCAACATCTTCTAAATACTTAAATTCCCAATTTTTTAGTTGCGCTCTGTAGCTTAAATCTAAATCTTCCGTAAGTGTATCTCCTTCCCAATTACCAGCATCGATAATACATTCTTTTCTCCAAATTCCAGCTGTACCATTAAAGTTGATGAAATGCCCTTTACTATTCCTGCCAACTTGTTCTAAAGTAAAATGTGCATCTAAGGCAAATGCTTGTATTTTAGTTAGTATTGAGTAATTTCTATTAATGTGTCCCCAACGCGTTTGTACCACACCAATCTTTTCATTTTTAAAATAAGGGATGGTACGTTTTAGCCAATTAGGTTGTGGTAAAAAATCGGCATCAAAAATGGCTATGAATTCACCTTTTGCAATTTCTAAACCTTCTTTTAATGCACCAGCTTTAAAACCAGTTCTATCGGTTCTGGTAATATGAGTAATGTCTAATCCAGTCGCTGCAAGCTTATCAATCTGAGCTTTAGTAGTAGCAACTGTTTCGTCAGTAGAGTCATCTAAAACCTGGATTTCTAACTTGTCTTTTGGATATTCTATTAGAGCAATATTGTCTAATAAACGCTCCATTACATACATCTCATTAAAAACAGGAAGCTGAATGGTAACGTAAGGCACTTCTTCAGGATTTGTTAAATCAAAAGTATCACACTTTTCTCTTTTCTTCTTTGAAGATAAATAATTGTATAACAGATTTAATTGCGCTAAAGAGTACATAAAAATAAGCACTATGGCAATAGTGTAAATTACAATTATAGTATACTGAAGATATATCACTTAAAACTATATTTAAAAATCCATGTCAAGATTTTTACGCCTGCAAAGATAGCACCTTTTATCGTACCTGAAACTTTTGAGACGCCTATTCTATTTCTATAATTAACGGGTATTTCTATATAACTTAGTTTTTGCTTTAAAGCTTTGAGCTGCATCTCAACGGTCCAACCATAAGTTTTGTCTTCCATCTTTAAGTCTAAAAGCTTTTTATACTTAATAGCTCTAAAAGGTCCTAGATCTGTAAATGTTGAACCAAAAAATAACTTCATTAAACTAGTTGCTAGCCAGTTACCAAATATTTGCGGTTTTGTCATTGCTCCTGCTTCTCGCAATTCCTTAACACGAGCACCAACAACAAAATCAATATTTTCGGTAATTATGGGTTGTACGATTTTAGTCAATTCTTCGGGATAATCACTATAATCGCCATCTAAAAAAACAACGATATCTGGCTTCTCTTTTTGCTCTGCTATGTAATTCATACCCTTTAAACAGGCATAACCGTAACCTTTTTGGTTTTCAACTAACACTGTAGCACCAGCATTTTTAGCATTGGTTTCTGTGCTATCAGTAGAATTATTGCTTACCACAATAACTTCTTCAACACTATTAGGAATATCTTTTATAACTTTCGGAATAGAATCCTCTTCGTTAAAAGCAGGAATTATGACAACAATTTTGGTCATTAATATAAATCTGAGAGTTTGTTTTCTTTCTTAAATGACTTTAAATCTGTCCATTCTTTAATTCGTTCTCCTTTAGAATACTTTACTGCCGAAGTTAGCTTTTCATTTTTATACATTAAGCAATACCCATTTTTTTGATTGTTTGCGACTTGGCACTTATGGTTTATTATACCATTTTTGTCATAAAAAATCCACCATTTTGTTTTCTTATCATTTTTAAAATGACCTTCACTTTCTTTTAACCCACTTGATCTGTATAATTTCCAAAATTTAGTCCTCAGATTATTTTTGTAGTGCCCTTCAGATTTTAGAGTACCATTTTCGTAATAGGTTCTCCAGTATTTAGTTTTTTTTCCATTTTCTATCCAACCAGCAGATTCTAAATTACCATTATCAAAATAATTTTTTTGATAGTGTTTTTGCGCAGTTACAAAACTACAAATAAGACAGAAAATAAATACTAATCGCATTACTTTTGATTTACAAGATCCATTAAGTCAACATCGTTACCTAATAAAACCTCAGTCGGATTAATTCTTCCTTTCATACTATCATTCTCCAATTTTAACACTCCTCTTGGGCAAACTGCAGAACAAATACCACAACCCACACAGCTTGAACGTACAATGTTTTCCCCTTTTTGAGCATAATGCCTTACATCAATGCCCATTTCACAACTGTTAGAACAATTACCGCAAGAAATACATTGACCGCCATTAGTTGTAATTCTAAATTTAGAAAATAAACGTTGTTGAAATCCTAATATGGCTGCCATAGGACAACCAAAACGACACCAAGAGCGACTTCCTAAAATAGGGTAGAAGCCTGTGCCAATAACACCTGAAAATATGGAGCCTATGTAAATGCCATATGCAGATCGTAATGCACCACCTTTGATATAGAATACATTATCTGTTGTGCCTGTAAAATGCATAATTAATAATAATGCTATCACAGCAAAAAATCCAATGGCTCCATATTTAGCGTCTTTTCCTAGTTCTTTTCCTTTAAAAAATAGAACTGCGGCAAAAACCAAGGTTAAAAAACCTATTACTAATGAAATGAATACTCCTCTGGTTAGCCAGAAATCATTTTTATCGTAACCCAAATAGGTATATACCATTGCTGTTGTCATAACGACAGAGAAGACCAATACTAAATGAATTAACCAACGTTCTATTTTCCAGACAGACATTTTTTTAGAAGATAAATGTCTAAATGAATCTCCAGCAGTTTCTGCTAATCCACCACAGCCACAAACCCAAGAACAATACCAACGCTTTCCGAATTTATAAGTTAAGATTGGTGAAATAACAAATATGGTTATGATGCCAAAAAGAATTAAAGCCAATCCAATATTACCGTTTGAAAGAAATCCATTTACAGACCATTCATCAAAAATATAATAGTTGAGTGGCCACATAGATTTAAGATCGTAATATGGTAAATCATTATTCATTACGTACATAAACTCAGGAATCAAAAAGGCAAAACCTAATTGAAAAAACATGACAGAAACGGTACGAATCTGTTGATATCGATTGTGTCTGTATTTTAGAATGAACTTATAACCGAAGGCTAAAATAGCAACAGTGTAAAGTGTACCATATACAAACCATTGACTTGCATTTCTTCCACTTAATAGCTGACTTAAAGGGTCAAATAAACTAATTAAACCAGTGTTTGCAGCTCCATCTGCACCAAGCCCTAAATATTGTGGATAGAAGTAAAGTACAATATAAAATCCAGTAAGAATAACACCAACAATCCAGCCCCAAACACCACGTGACGAAATAGATTTAAACCACTGACCATCGTTTTTTATGCCTTCTAATTTATTTATATATGCTTCTCTAGAATATATTACTGTTCCTGTAACAATTAACCCAAGAGATAATGTTAAGAACAAGCCTTTGTTAGGGAAGTTAGTGTTGAAAAGCGCTAAGGTTAAAATAAATAATCCTACAACACCGATTGCCAATGCGACTTTCTGTTTTGTCGTGATATCTAAAGCGTCTGGTTTCGCCAAAGACATACTATGATTTAATTTATTGCTCATTTTTATACGGTTTGTAGTTGGTTATTGTACGCGGAAAGAATTTCATTTTCAAATTTTGAATAAAACTCAGGATCAAAATTGGCTTCGGAAAGGTGATTCATAACGTAGTCGACATTGCGTTTTTCAGTAAGCCATTTATCAAAGGTTTCATGTCGCATTCTAATTCCGAAGGTATTAATTCCTAAAAATTCATTAGTGTCTTTATGGAAAGCTACAGTGATACATTTAGTGTCATCTTTGTGTTTCCAATGGAAATGTTGTTCATATTCTGGTCGTCCTTTATCTCCAAATACCCAACCATAAGTCTGATATTCGATATCCATAAACTTTGCAGAATTAAACCAATGACCTGGCTTGTATTCAATGCGGTTACCACAAATAGTTTGTGCTAAAGTTTCTCCCATCATACGACCTGTGTACCAAACAGCTTCTATTGGTCGTCGGTTGCCTATGGCTTCATGCTGTTCAGCACAATCTCCAATGGCATATACATCTTTAATATTGGTTTCTAAAAAACGATTGACTTTTACACCACGACCTACTTCAATATTAGAGCCTTTTATAAAATCTATATTAGGAGATACACCTGCGGTTAAACCTACCACGTTACATGGTAATTCTTCTCCTGTTTCTTCAATAATTACAGATTTCACTTTACCATTTTCATCTGCTTTTATCTCCTTTAAGTTTGTTGATAAACGCAAATCAATATGATGATTTTTTATATGTCTATTAATCATTTCACTTTCACCAGAAGGTAGAACACCATTCCAAAAACTAGATTCGCGTACTAAAAAGGTAACTGGAATGCTTCTAGAATTTAGCATCTCTGCTAGCTCTATTCCGATAAGTCCTCCACCAACTATTACTGCACGTTTACAGAGCTCTTTATTAGGTGCATGTTTTTCAAGATTGTCTAAATCTTGTTTGTGATACATGCCCATAACACCTTCTAAATCTTGTCCTGGCCAACCAAATTTGTTTGGTTTGCTGCCTGTTGCAATAACTAATTTATCGTATTGTAGTGTATCACCTTCAGCAAAATGAAGCGTTTTAGATTTTGTTTCAACAGTTTTAACGTAACCTTTTTTGAGTTCGATTCTATTCTTTTTCCAGAACCAATTTTCATAAGGCTGCGTATGTTCAAACTTCATATGTCCCATGTATACATACATTAATGCGGTACGTGAAAAGAAATAATCCGTTTCGGCCGAAACAATGGTGATTTTCTTATCAGAAAGTTTTCGGATATGTCTTGCTAGCGTAACACCAGAAATTCCATTTCCGATTATAACTATATTCTCCATAAAAATTTGGTTGTCAGTTAGTGTTCTGTCGTTCTTAAAGGTAATAACTTAATTGAAGTATTCAATTTAGAAAGGATTTAAATTAAAATGTGTTTGTAAGGTTTTAGAGTTAAGTTAGACGTTGAAATTCTTTTAAAATTCTTGTAAGTCCATGATTTTAAGTTCGACAGAAGAGCCAATAAATGAATAAAAATTAATTTTAGAATTATGAAAATATATAGTTTTTTTATAATGTTTCTAATAACATTTGGTTTAAATGCTCAAGATTTAGAGACGTTTCTTTCTAAGACAAATACGTTTTTAGAAACACATGTTAATAATGGAAAAGTGTCATATTCAGATATTAATAGAGACCAATCTGCATTAGATGAACTTTTAGAGATAGCACAAGGTGTTTCAGTTGACGCTTCAGACGCAAAGAATTACCAAGCCTTTTGGATTAACGCTTATAATATTTCAGTAATCAAAGGTATTATTGACAACTACCCTACAAAGTCTCCCCTAGATAATAAAGGATTTTTTGATAAGACAACGTATAATCTAGGTGGAAAAAACATTACGCTAAATGATATTGAACACAAGCTACTTAGAGCTAAGTTTAAAGATGCACGCTTTCATTTTGTGTTGGTATGTGGTGCTATAGGCTGTCCTCCATTAATTAGTGAAGCATATATGCCAGAAACATTAGATACTCAGTTAGAAACCCAAACGAAAACGGCATTGAATGGTGATTTCCTAAAAGTAAATACTAAGAAGAAAAGAGTACAAGCTTCTGAAATTATGAAATGGTATAAGGAAGATTTCACAATGAATGGAATTACGGAAATAGACTTTATAAATAAGTACAGAACAGAAAAAATACCAGATAATTTTAAACTAAGTTATTTTACTTATAACTGGAGCTTAAACAAACAATAAAAAACAATCAAATAATTAGATTTCTACTTTAGTGGGAATATCAAAAAAAGCAATAATGAAAAAATTAAGTATATTATTAGTAATCCTGATGATCTCTTTTACAGGTCTTACACAAGAAGATGAAGATTCCCAGAAAAGTGTCATCCAAGAATACACGCCTTCAAAACTATTAAATAAAGGGCAATGGGATATTAAGTGGTTTAATAACTTGTACACGCAAACTGAGAGTACATTTACAAATGGTACAGAACCTAGAGAGACATTTTTTACATCCTCTGTAGACATTTTTACAGGGATTTCTGAAAATTCTAATTTTAATATTGGTCTATTGTTTGAAATTAGATCTAATGTCATTGGCGATAGAGGAGCTTTTGATGTGTTTTCTTTTGATGGTGAGGCCAATACGGCAAGATCTGGTTTAACCTCTTTTGCACCCGCTGTAAAATTTAACCCTATAAAAAGTGTTTCTAATTTTACGATTCAAACCGCCTTTCATATTCCGTTGATTGATAACGAGACTGAAAATAGTGTGTTTTTAGACCAGTCTGGTTATATTTTTCAAAATAGATTTTTCTATGACTACACCTTTCCGAGTGGTGATTGGCAAATTTTTACCGAATTGAATACTGAGTATAATTTCGGAGATCAGGATAGCTTTGCATACAATAGTCTGCGTTTAATACCAGGAGCCTTTTTAAGTTATTTTCCTAGTTCTAAGTTTACAGTTCTTGCATTTGCACAACAATTGCAATTAATTTCTTTTGGTGCCAACGATGCTGGTTCCAATGACTTTAGTCAAGATGCTACTATACTTGGTGGAGGTGCAAAGTACCAACTTACAGATGAGCTTAACATAGAATTCTTATACTCAAACTTTGTAAGAGGAAATAATACTGGTCTAGGTCAAACTTTTAATATAGGATTAAGAGCATTGTTTTAACAAATCTCATCCGAGTTAGCTCTATTTTATATAAATTAGGTGTTTAATATAATCTTATGAAGATTTTTGAATACCTAATTTTTTGTTTTCTATTAGTGACTTTGTCAGCCTGTAATGGACAACAAGAAAAAATTAATGGTGTCAGTTTTGTAGCATCTCGAGATGTAATTGATGAATCTCATGTAAATCCGGTGGTCAACGTCAACGCTAATTATGCAGCGATAATGCCTTTTGGCTTTATTAAAAATTTAGAGCATCCAGAGATTATTCATAATACAGATCGGCAATGGTTTGGTGAAACAAGAGCAGGTGCACAACAGTACATAGAAGAGCTTCGGAAGAAAAATATCAAAATAATGATAAAGCCTCAAATTTGGGTTTGGAGAGGTGAATTTACAGGTGAGATTATGATGACGTCGGAAACCACCTGGAAGGAATTAGAAGTGTCATATTCAAGTTTTATATTAGAATATGTAACTCTTGCAGAAGAGATGAATGCTGAAATCTTTTGTATTGGTACAGAACTAGAATTATTTGTAAAATACAGACCTGAGTATTGGTCTAGTTTAATTGAAAAAATAAGAACAATTTATTCCGGTAAACTAACATATGCAGCCAATTGGGATGAATTTAGAAGAACACCATTTTGGGATCAATTAGACTATATCGGAGTTGATGCTTATTTTCCTGTAAGTGATGAAAAAACACCATCTTTTGAAGACTGCATTGAAGGTTGGAAAGTGCATAAACCTATCATTGCTAAAATGGCAAAAGATTATGAGAAACCTGTTCTATTTACAGAGTATGGTTACAGAAGTGTAGATTTTTCGGGTCGTAAACCTTGGGTTTCAGATCGGAGTATGAAAGAAGTTAACCTAGAAGCCCAGGTTAATACAACAAAAGCACTATACGAAACCTTCTGGAAAGAGAACTGGTTTGCAGGTGGTTTTATATGGAAGTGGTTTCATGATTATGATAAAGTTGGAGGTAAAGATAACCCAATGTTTACTCCTCAGAATAAACCTGTGGAAGCGGTTATAACAGACTATTATAAAATAAAAGAATGAAAATTTTAAAGTGTATACTGGTTACGTTTCTATTGATATCTTGCTCAACAGAAGATGCAAGTACTTTACAAAAGAATGATAGTGTATTATCTGCCTATATTGAAGGTGAAATTTTTGAAACCGGAGCTGTTATAGCTTGTGCTGGAAATGATATTTTAAACCCAGATACTCTAGAAATTTACTTTTATCCTGAAAGCGATACTTCAAATTATAAATTATTCGAGACTAATTCAAGTGAAGTAGATCCTAATGACTTTTCAAATTATACTCTTATTACTTTGAGCGATGTTCCTTTTTTTAATGGATATCTTCGAAAATTTGTCGGTTCATTTGCTTCTGAGCGATGGTTTATTGTAACGTTTGAGGTTAACAACGAAATTAAGATTTCTAATCCAATAAGAGCTAAAAATAATTCGCAACCAACACTTTTTTCAAATCAAATTGACATCAACCAAGAAGAGCCATTGATGCCACTTTTTAGTTGGGACGTTAATTCTGAAGCTGATAATGCTATATTTTTTCAAGTTTTGTCCACTGTTAATGATGATTTAATCTCAGGAACTTATACTTTTGAAACACAGTTTCAATATTATAATACATCTAATGTGGTTTTAAATATTACGAATGGCACGCCTCCTGATCTGATGCTCGGACAAGATTACAAATTCACAATCATGGATGTGAGTGAAGATAATTGGGTGAATGAAGTATTTATTTCACAATTTACCTTGCAATGACACGAATTTTAATTCTACTTTTCTTTGGTTTTTGTGTGGTTGGTTTTTCGCAAAATAAAGTAGCTGACCTAAAGGTACAAGGCAATAAAAAACTAAAAAGTACATTTGTTCAAAAGATATCTAATATAAAACCCGGAGTTGTTTTAGATTCTGCAGTGATAGAAGAGGATATCAGGCTACTTAAACGCTTACCTTCTATAGCACATGCATACTACCAGGTATTTCCTGCGGAAGAACCTAATGAGTTTAATGTCTTTTATAATATCGAAGAGAATTTTACAATTATTCCTTCGGCTAATGTATATACAACTAATGATGATGAATTTGCATATCGTTTAGGTTTGTATGAGTTTAATTTATTTGGTCAGAACATTACATTTGGTGGTTTTTATCAAAAGGATATATATGATTCTTATGCTATAAATTTAAGGGCACCATATCTGTTTTCGAGACAATTAGGATTAGCAGTTAACTTTCAAAATTTAACGACACAAGAACCTGTATTTTTTGATAATACAACAGCGGATTATCGTTACAATAACGAGTCGATTGAAGCCTTAGGACTCTATCAAATTAATTTCACCAACAGAATAGAGGCAGGCGTTAATTTTTTCACAGAAGATTATGAATATAAGTCGGGTGCTACGAACCCTAATGTACCTCAAGCACTTTTAGTAAAAAAGATGTTGTATAAATTGATTTACGAATATAATAACCTTAATTACGATTATCAGTATGTTGAGGGTTTTCGTAGCATTTTCAATTTTCAATATGTACATTCTAGAGACGATGGCCAATTACCTGACTTTTTAATTGGTTGGAATGATTTTCAATATTTTAAACGTTTTGGAAAAAGAGGAAACTGGGCTAATCGTTTGCGTTTGGGTGTAGCAACAAATAATGAAACACCATTTGCACCATTCGCTGTAGATAATAATTTAAATATTAGAGGTGTTGGTAATATTATTGATAGAGGTACAGCCGCAATTGTTTTAAATACAGAATATCGACACACAATATACGAAAAGGGTTGGTTTTCTTTACAGGGAAATGCTTTTATAGATGCTGGAAGCTGGAGAAATCCAGGAGGCGACTTTGGTGATTTTGCAGATTCTCAAAATTTACGAGTTTATCCAGGTGTTGGATTACGTTTTATTCATAAAAAAATATTCAATGCTATTTTTAGAATCGATTATGGCATTGGTGTGACTCCAGATGCGACCCAAGGTTTGGTTTTTGGTATTGGGCAGTATTTTTAATGAGAGCAAAATAAACAAGAGTTAAGTTAGCAGATTATTTTGCTGTTCGAATTAAAGCCAAACTAGTTTCGGTATATCATCATCTTATCCTTAATTTTGTGAAAAATAAATTTTATGCGAACACTTGCAATAGGTGATATTCACGGAGGACTAAAAGGCCTTATTCAACTTTTAAAAAGAGCGAATGTAACTGCAGATGATACTCTGATTTTTGTTGGAGACTATGTAGATGGTTGGAGTGAGTCTGCGCAAGTCATTGAGTACTTAATTGAACTATCTAAAGTTAACGAATGTATTTTTATAAAAGGTAATCATGATATTTGGTGTGAGCAATGGCTGGCAGAAGGTCTAGAAAATGATGTGTGGTATCTTCATGGAGGAAAAGAGACGATAGAAAGTTATGAAGATTTCACTAATGAGCAAAAGAGAGTGCATCTCGATTTTTTTGAAGCTATGCCTTTATATCATATTGACGACAACAAAAGACTATTCGTGCATGCAGGATTTACATCAATGCATGGTGTAGAGCGCGAATTCGATATTAGAGGTTTTTATTTTGATAGAACCCTTTGGGAAATGGCATTGACAATGGATAAACGCATTGAAAAGAATTCTAAACTATACCCAAACCGATTAAAGCATTATGATGAAATCTATATTGGTCATACACCTACAATTAATTTCGGTAGAGTAGAACCTATGAACGCTATAAATGTATGGAATATTGATACAGGGGCGGCATTCACAGGAAAATTATCCGCCATTGATATTGAAACTAAAGAAGTCTTTCAAAGTGATATTTTGAAAGATTTGTATCCAAATGAGAAGGGACGGAATAAATAAAACTTAATTAATTAGGTGCTTCTTATAATAAGCACATAAATCGTCTGCAGAAGCACCAAACCATTTTCTTACATATATAGTCCAATAATGGTATTGCAGTTTCCAAATTCCATGTTTTTTATACATACGTGCAGAGGTGGTGAGTTTTTTATTAATTACTACAAATGCTTTCCGAGCATATAGCTCATTAATAAGTACATTATCCTCGTATATTTTATAGTTTTCATTATAGCCACCAATGTCATTAAATAATGCTTTGGTAATAAACTGACTCTGATCACCACCTCTACAAGCTCGCCAAGAGAATTGTGTTAACCAACTTGCTAAGCGAAGCCACCAATGATTACTATCAAATTTTAATCTAAAACAACCAGCCTTGTTGCCTTTTTTAACTTCATCTAGAATTAACTTATCATACCGGTTTGGAGGGAAAGAATCTGCATGAAGAAAATAGAGAATATCACCTTTGGCATTTTTTGCACCAAGATTCATCTGCTTGGCTCTGCTTTTTGGCGAATCAAGCAAAACTACTTTTGGCTGATTTGTTAATTCTGAACTTGATTCAGCATCTCGTTGTATTTTAAATCTTTCTACTTCGTCTCGGGTACCATCCGTACTTCCGCCATCTACAACAATAATCTCAGAAATTGAACTTAACGAAGCATTATCAATTAAATGGAAAAGTAAATCTCTTATAGTTTTACCTTCATTTAAAACTGGTATTATGATTGAAATTTTAGTCATTCAACTCCCAATTATAATCTTTGTAACTCTTTTTAGCACTGCTCGAAATAGTGACTTCAGAATATTGATTTAAAAAATCAATTAAGCTTCCATCTTGCTCAAAATCTTTTTTAAACCACTTGAAGATTTTAGATAATTTAATTCTATCCTTTGAAATTTCATTTTTAGACGTATCCGATAGAAATTCTTTTGTAGCATTGGTTAATTGCGCTTCTAAATTTTTAGAATTAAACGCTTCGTTCTGTAATTTAGGACAAGATTCTGACGCGCAAACTATAGCAAAATGAATTCTAGGTTCATCCATTTTACGTAATATTTTATGCTCAATATCATTCAGATTTAACCACTTATTACCAAATTTCCATAGACGCTGATCCCAAGGGTCTTTAACGTCTTTGATACTATTTGTTGGGTAATTTCTGATGATTAAGTCTACAGTTAATGCATTGTAGGCGTTAATCCAATAGGCTAGTTTTTCTTCCTTGGACCACTCTTCATTTGGTAAGTTATCGCTTAAGTAATCTATATAAACATCAAATTCCGATCTATCATTTCTTATCGCTTTGTAGTCTATATTTCCATTCTGTGAAATATATTTTTGTAGAATCTTATCCCATCGATTGTGCATTATCTCTTTATAATTTAAGGGCTCTTTTGGAGGTTTCGGCGGAGGAGGTAATAGTTTTTCTTCTTCTTCAACTTTTGGTGGCTCTGGTGCTTCTTGGACTAAAGGAGGTTCAATATTATCAGGGACTTCAGTTACAACGACAACCTCTTTTGTTTCTTCAGGTTGAGTTTCAATAGCCTTTTTTGTTCCACAACATGAGGATATAAATGCTGATAATAAAAAAATCGAAAGATATTTCATGTTTAATACTTCTGTTCATGAGATTCGCGCTTACGCGAGAATACAGGATATAATTCCTGACTTACAAAACCCTTTGGAAAGTTTTCATCACCTTCAAAACCCAATTCAATATCTCTACCATCATACGGCACAAAATCAGTTTTAAAAAGATAATCCCAAAGACTTAAGGTTAGTCCAAAATTGACTCCATACCTTACATGATCTGGTAATGCTTTAGCGTGATGCCAAATATGCATCTTCGGATTATTAAAAAGATACTTTAAAAACCCATAATCCCAACCTAGATTGGCATGATTTAAGTGACCAACTGCTATGCTAAAGAAGTATACTATGGCTACATCTTGTGCATCAAAACCACCAATGATTGCAATAGGAATATATAGTAGTGATTTATAAACTATTGGCTCCATCCAATGGTAACGGAGATGTGCAGCGAAGCCCATTTCTTTTACAGAGTGGTGTACCTTATGGAAATTCCAAAGCCATTCAAAACGATGTAATAAACGATGTGTGTTCCATTGCACAAAATCTGAAACAATAAAAAAGATGAAAAGCCCCAACCACTGAGGTAAATCGTCGACATCAAATAGCTGTAAACTAGATATTGATAATCCTATTTTAGATAAGAGATCATTAAAAAATTCAGAAATAGTATTAGATAAAGCGATAAGAATAATAAGATTTAGAATAAAGAAATTGAAGAACATATAAAATGTGTCTAACCAAAAGTCTTTCCTAAAAATAGCTTGTCCTTTTCGCCAAGGAAAGGCAATTTCAAGTAGCCAAACTACAATAGAAATTACAATAAGACCATAAAAAAAGTTATCCCAATGATTGAGGTCAATGAGTTCGTATTTCAGATAATTCCAGTAATCTGAATAGGATTTTTTGAATATTTCTATGTATTTATCCATTCTAGTTCCCGTGAAAACGGGAATCTTATTTAGTTATTTTATGTTTAATGTCTGGTCGAGCGCAGTCGAGACCTTCTTGAGACCTTTCGACAGAGTTTATGCTGAGCGCAGCCGAAGTACTCAAGATGACATTTCAGTTTCATTTAAAAAGATTCCTGCTTTCGCAGGAATTTAACAACAACCTCCACCATCATAGTGAAATGTAGATTCCGAAAAATAAATATCATCTCTACCTAAAGCCTGTAAAGCACCAGCAGTTTTATCACAAACAGCTAAAGGTTGGTTTTTTAGTAAAACATGTCCTGCTTTATCATCAAAATAATCTTCATCACCATAATAAATAGCGGCTTTACCTGTAAAGATACAAGGGCCATCAGCTGGCATTGGATCTTTAATAGCAGCAACTTCAATCGATTCAATATAAATTAATTCGTCTGTTGGATAATTTTTTGGATCGAGGATTCTATATGGCTTTCTGGCTCTAATTTCAATGGTGCCAAAACCAGCATCAGTTAAGGCCTTTACATATTCCGCAATTGGTAAACTTCCGCTTAAGCACAATGCTCTAAGACGATCATCATTTCGTAATTCATCGTTCATAGGTTGTTCGCAAGTTGGATCGCTCATAACCAAACGGCCATGAGGTTTTAAAACACGATACATTTCTTCAATAGCTTTCTTTAAATCATCTGCTTTAAAAATATTGAAAAGGCAATTCTGTGCAGCTACATCAATACTATTATCTTCAACAGGAAGATGCATTGCATCTCCTTTTTTAAGCTCAACAAACTCAGATTTAAACCAATCGTTTTGAGCTTCAGCTTCTTTAAAGTTTTTACGTGAAGCTTCTAACATTTCGTCTACTACATCAACACCAATAACTCCACCTTTTTGTCTGTTGAAGTAAGAGAATTGTAACAATTCCATTCCTCCACCAACACCAACATAAAGCATTTTTGGGTTATTAGTTAAATCGCGAGCATGCACAGTAGAACCACAACCGTAGTTCATCTCTTGCATTATTCTTGGAATTTTTAGACCAGGTAATTCCCAAATAGGATTAGTAGTACAGCATAAACCAACATCTGGCGTTAAGGCTGCTTCTTTATATAAATCGTTTGTTGCTTCTAAGTAACTCATAGTTCAGTCTTCAGTTTTTTAGTCTTCAGTCTTCAGTCCTAAATTTTGCAGATTCAGGGTAACTGAAGACTGCAAACTGAGGACTGCCAACTTTAAAGTGTTTTTATCAATTCTTTAAATAATGTTATCATATTCGGTTCTGCCTTGCCTGCCATGGCGATTATTTCAGCAATATCTACCGGTTTTAAATTATCAGGATTACATTCATCTGTTAAAACAGAAACCGCAGCAGCTTTTAATCCTAAATGATTAGCAACTATAATTTCAGGAACCGTACTCATACCAACAGCATCAGATCCAATAATTTTAAGCATTCTATATTCTGCTCTAGTTTCTAGCTGAGGTCCAACGACAAAGGCATAAACTCCTTTATGTAATTTGATGTTATTTGCTTTCGCAATACTTTTAAATTTCGAGTTGATTTGCGCATCATAAGGAGCACTCATATCTGTAAAACGTTCACCTAATTCTGAAACCCCTTTAAAAGCTAAAGGAGAACCGCCTTGTAAGTTAATGTGATCGTCAATAAGCATTAATTCCCCTTTTTTAAAGTCTAAATTAATAGCTCCAGCTGCGTTAGATACTAGTAAAGTTTTAACGCCTAACTTTTCCATAATACGAACTGGAAACGTCACATCTTGCAGCGAATAACCCTCGTAAACATGAAAACGCCCTTGCATCACTACTACCTTTTTACCTTCAAGGGTTCCATAAATAAGTTTGCCTTTATGAAACTCTACAGTCGCTGTTGGGAAATTTGGAATATGGTTATAGCTTGCTTCTGCAATAATATCAATTTCATCAATAAGCTGTCCTAGTCCAGTGCCTAAAATGATACCAACTTCTGGATTATCAAAGCCCTTACTTTGTAAATATTCCGTACTTTCAGTAATCTGTTTAATCATTAAGTTGTTGTATTTTTTCTTGTAATTTTAAATTCGATTTATAAAATTCTGAAGCTATTAAATCTTCATAAGTATCGATGTCGTTTAATGTGTCTAAGATACTGACCGTAATGTTGTTTTTATGTAACTCTTGTAACGTTTCTTCTAATAGATTAGATTGACTCCATGGTTTGTTGGTGAATATCTCTGAATTCATTTTAGATAAACCTACCAAGTAGTAACCTCCATCTTCTGCTGGACCAAAAACAACTTCATTTTTGTCTAATGCTTCAATGCCATTTGTAATATGAGTTGCATTAATATTTGGCAAATCTGAACCTATCAATACTATTTTTTTGTAGCCAGCTTCAAATCCGTCTTTGAAAGCATTGAGCATGCGTTCACCTAAGTCAGCACCATTTTGAACAGTCTTAAAGTCATTCTGCCATTTGGTGTCAACCACAGCATTAGAAAAATAAATACGTTTATCCACGTTTAACGCTTCAGTAGCTTGTTCAGTAATTTTTACCAATTCAGAGTAGACCTCAAAAGCACCAAAATCGCCAATAGTTTTAGCGAGTCTTGTTTTTACGGTTCCTAGTTTTATGTTTTTTACAAACACAATGACGAGTGCATCAGTCATAAATTTTAATTCCTTTTAAAAGCCATTTACTCCATTCTTCAGAAAACGTATGCACATTTTCGGTTGGCTCATTATTAGTATCATAAACTATGAAGTCATTATTCTTCCATTCAAAAATACCACCAAATAAATTGTAAACATTGGTGTAGCCAGCTTCTTTAAGTTTCTCTCCTATATCTTCTGAACGAATACCGACAGAACAATAAACAACTATGATTTTAGATTTATCAGTAACCTGTTCTTCAACAGATTCTATATCAAAATGATCATAACCTACTTGAATGGCATTTTTAATATGACTAACTTCAAATTCTTTTAGCTCTCTAGAGTCTAATAGTATCATATCAGATTCTGGCATTGCTAATTCTTGTACTGAGATATAAGGAATACTTTCAGTATTATATTTCTTTAATAATTTCGAGATTTTTTTTTGAGCAAAACCAATACTCGAGATAAATAAGACTATAAGAAAGATTTGTTTTTTCATGTTTTTGGTTTTATGCAACACTTCCTTGGCAACTACTTCCTGCACCAGCAGTACAGCCATAACAATGTTGGGAAATGACGATATTTCGACCTTCCAAAAGGTCTTCGTTATATTCTGAAATGTGTTTCACTTTACTATTAACAGGCAATTCTAACATCTGGTTAAAATCGCAATCAAATAAATAACCATCCCAACTTACTGAAAGTGTATTGGTACACATTACGTTTTCAACAGCAGCAGGATTATAAGCTTCAACAAGGGAATACATATAATCTTCATAGTTTTCTGAAGCAATTAAATAATCCAAAAATCGACTAATTGGAAGGTTGGTTATAGCAAATAAATTATGAAATTGAATACCGAAATCTTCCATCAAGGCCTTCTTAAAATCCTTTTCCATTGATGCTTGATCGCCTGGTAAAAATGCTCCAGATGGATTATAAACCAAATCTAATCGTAAATCGCTGTCAGGCATTCCGTACCCAACAGCATTTAATTCTTGTAATGCTTTAATAGACTTATCAAAAACACCATCTCCACGTTGCTTGTCCGTTTTTCCACGTGTCCAATGTGGCATAGAACTTACCACATGTACATTGTGTTTTTTGAAGAATTCTGGTAAATCGTAATACTTTTTGTTAGCACGAATAATCGTCAAATTAGAACGTACAATGAAATCTTTAACGCCTGCTTTTGCAGCCTCTTCAACAAACCATCTAAAATCTGGATTCATTTCTGGCGCTCCACCAGTTAAATCCAAAGTATGTGCTCCTGTATTTTTTATGACTTCGAGACATTGTCGCATGGTGTCTCTAGTCATTATTTCCTTTCGGTCAGGACCAGCATCTACATGGCAATGATCACAAACCTGATTACACATGTAACCAACATTGATTTGTAGAATTTCAAGTTTTTTTGCCTTTAGAGGAAATTGACTCGTTTCAGAAATCTTAGCCTTAAACGTGGGTAGTTCTCCATTTTTAAAAATACCATTTGAGAGTATTTCTAATTGTCTATTACTTTGCGCTAAATCGCTTCCTTGTTTTTTTAGGGACTTTGTTGCCGTTGCCATTAATTAGTTTTGGGATTATTTTGCGTTTCGGTTTTTCCCCTCTGGGGAAATTAAAAGGGGCTTTTTTTACCCATCCAATTTATTAACCTTATTCATCATTTGAACGCCATGTACTAAAGTGGCTCCACTTTTTATAGCAGCACCAACATGTATAGCTTCCATCATTTCTTCTTTTGTTACTCCACGTTGCAAACCGTCTTTTGTATAGGCATCAATACAATATGGACATTGTTCTGTATGAGCTACGGCTAAAGCAATCAGTGATTTTTCGCGCGCTGATAAAGCACCTTCCTCGAAAACTTTTCCATAATAATCAAAGAATTTATTTCCCAATTCTTCACTCCATTCCGTTATTTTTCCAAATTTTCTAAGATCTGCAGGATCGTAATACGTCTTTGACATTTATTATTAATTAAGTAATTGTATAAAAAATCAATATAGCACTTTTTGTCGAAGTTAATTCTTAAAGATTACAGAAAAAACAGAAAATGTTTTCACACAAAAAGTCTTACTTTTAAATTCTCTTTTGACTCAACATGAAAAATTGGATAGAACTTTTATCAGAATTTGAATCTAAGCGACAACCTGTGGCTTTGATAACTGTTACCAAGTGTTCTGGTTCAGCACCTTGCGTTGTGTCATCTAGAATGCTTGTAACGGAGGATAAAACAATTTATGGGACTATCGGTGGAGGCAAGTTAGAGTTTAAAGCCATAGACGAAGCAATTATTGCATTAAAAGAAAACAGAATTATTGAATCATCTTATACATTAGGACCAGATTTTGCACAATGTTGTGGTGGAAAAGTTGAATTTATTATTGAGCCTATGAATCAATCGCCAGAATTATTCCTCTTCGGAGCAGGACATATCGGAACCGAAATTGCTAACCTTTTAGTTGACACACCTTTTAAAGTAAAGCTTATAGATTCTAGGCCACATTGGTTTGCAGAGTTTGATATTCATGAGAGCATAGACCAATGCCAAGTAAAAGAGAATGATTTTAAAACCTTTAGAGATGCCGTGACTTGGGGGCAGCATTGTTATGTTTTGGTGTTAACACATAATCATGCTATTGATTTTGATGTCGTTGCAATGGCATTGGAGCATGAAACTAAATACTTAGGCTTAATAGGAAGTAAAACAAAAAAGGCACGTTTCAATAATATGCTCATTAAGGAAATGAACATAAAAGAAGGTATTAAGAATGTCGTTTGTCCAATAGGTTTGCCAATTGGGGGTGATACACCAAAAGAAATTGCCATTAGTGTTGTTGCTCAATTGCTTCAAGTGCATTATTCACCAGTAGAAAAATAGACACTGTCATTCAGAGCTAAGCGAAGAATCTTTTTTATGAAAAACAACAAAATCACTATAGATAGATTAACAGCGCTTTGGGCACTAAACGAATCTGGTTTAGGTGGATTTCTACATGTTTTTAATACGCCATTTACAGGGTTAATTGTTGGCGGAATTGCAATTTTGCTCATTAGTTTAATTGCCTATTATGCTGAGAATAAATGGCAAGCCATTTTAAAAGCATTAGTCATTGTATTAATTATAAAAATGGCAGTCAGCCCTTATTCTCCATTTGGAGCTTATGTTGCGGTTAGTTTTCAGGCTGTTTTTGGCGCCTTGTTATTTTCAAAGTTTTCTTGGAGAGGCTTTGCTATTATCATTTTAGGTTTGGTTACCTTTTTAGAATCTGCGCTTCAAAAATTACTAATACTTACCATTGTCTATGGGACTGAATTATGGGAAGCTGTAAACATCTATGGAATCTGGGTTCAGAAGAAATTAAACTTTATTTCAGAAACGTCAACAACCTCTTTTTTAATTGCAATCTATCTTTTAGTTTATGGTATTTGCGGCATTTTAGTAGGTGTTTTTATTAAGAATATTATCAAAATTATATCAGAGAAAAAGGAAGTTGATTTCCATTTGGATTTGGTTACAAATGATTCTGAAACTAAAGTTGGAAAAGTGTCGTTTAGAGCCAAAGTGATTTGGGTTTGGTTGCTAACAGTTGCAATTATTGTTTTAGCATTTTCATTTTTTGGAGGCACACTTTTTGGATGGCAAAAAGCTGTTTATATTTTGCTGCGAAGCTTTTTAATATTGATGCTTTGGTATCTGGTTTTAGGTCCGTTGTTATTAAAATTAGTTCGAAAATATCTGAACAAAAAAGAATCGCAGTACAAAGAAGATATTACCAATGCGATGGATTTATTCCCATATTTCAGACAGATATTATCTTACACTTGGAAAGAAACCAAACACCTAAAAGGGATAACACGCTTTAAGTATTTTATAGCGAATAGCATTTCTAATTGTATTCACTTTAAAGTGCCTTCAGAATGATTTATATTCTAACAGGAGATATTAGAACGGGTAAAACATCTGCTTTGTCAGATTGGGTGAGTGGCAGAACTGATGTTGATGGTTTATTGTGTCCAGATGGTAAGAAAGGGAAACGATATTTTTTGAAAATTAAGTCGAAGGAAGAATTAGAACTTGAAGTCGAACTCGAATCTGAAAAAACAATAACAATTGGACCTTTTCATTTTTTGAAATCTGCTTTTGAAAATGCTAATAAATTTCTAATAGCATTAAGCGCTAAAAAGGAAAGTCAATATCTCATTATTGACGAATTAGGAAAATTAGAATTGCAGCATAAAGGATTGCATAGCGCAGCTATAAAATTGATTCCTGATTATGTATATAATGATAGTAAGCACTTGATTATTGTTGCTAGAACGTCTTTGTTAGAAGCGATAATTAATCAATATCAAATAAAAGCATATACATTACATACAGAAGAAAATCTGAAAACGATTGCATAATACTTGAAACACTATTCATTCTAAATGTTATAGAAATACTTCCAATAATTTTGCATCCTTTGAATTAAAACTCAAAAAGGCAATATTTGCTGGAACAAGAATGGTTTCCCCTTTTGTTAATGAAATGATTTGATTATTGTAATTAATTTCCATCTTGCCTTCTACACAGATGTAAATAACAAATGAATCTATATTCGCTAGATCTCTGGATAGTTTTTCACTAACATGAATAAAATTAGTTTTAAAATAAGTAGAATGCACTAACTTGTTTGTAGTGTTTATTGTATTATTATAATCAGTTTTATAATTTTCATACAGATTATAATCAATTGCATTTAAGGCTAAATCTGTATGCAATTCTCTCTTTTCACCTGTGGTTTTGTCTACTCTGTCGTAATCGTAAATTCGATAAGTGATGTCTGACGTTTGCTGAATTTCCGCCAACAGAACTCCAGCTCCAATAGCATGAACTCTTCCTGTGGGAATATAAAATGTATCACCTTGACGAACCTTTTCAATATTTAAAATTTCAGTTAAGGTTGAGTTTTTTAGGTGATCTTGATAGCTTGCTTTATCTGTTTCTTGGTTGAATCCTATGATCAATTCGGCATTCTTTTCTGCTTCCATAACATACCACATTTCGTTTTTGCCAAACGAATTATGACGCTCTTTTGCTAATTCATTACTGGGATGGACTTGAATTGACAATGGTGTTTTGGCATCAATGAATTTAATTAATAATGGGAATTCATTACCAAAGGTTTCGTACACACTATTACCAACCAATTCACCTTTAAATTCCTTAATTAGTTCTTTTAACGACATTCCTTTAAGTTTCCCTTCTCTAACTAATGTTTCATTATTTTCTACATTCGAGATTTCCCAGGATTCTCCAATAGAATCTAGGTTATAATCTTTGTTCAACACTTTTTTTAGTTTATTTCCTCCCCAAATGCGATAACTGAAAACTGGATTAAATTTTAAAGGATATAGTGTCATTTATCTCAACTTTTGTTTTATAAATTCCTTCGTAATAATTTCTAAATATTGTTTTGCATTCATTAAGGCATCATTTAAACTAAGTGCATGGTTCATAATAGAGTCTGAATAAGTAATTCCTAAATCTTGAATTATCCTTTTTCCCAAATCAATACTCCCACAGAAAGCTGCAACTTTTATTTGATTGTTTTTTGCTGAATTCAATACACCACTTAATGCTTTTCCGGATAGTGTTTGGTCATCTAGATTCCCTTCACCTGTAATAATCCAATCGGCATTTTTTATTTTAGTATCGAAATCTGCAATTTGTTTTATCACATCTATACCTGGCAATAATTCTCCGGTTAGAAAAGCAACTGTTCCTGCTCCCATTCCGCCAGCAGCACCAGCACCTTGTATATGTTGTGTTTGAAGATTGAAGTGTTTGTCTAAAACTTTTGAGAGGCTCTGTAATCCTTGATCTAAATAACTAATATCATCTTCAGTTGCTCCTTTTTGTTTGGCATATACAAACGCTGCACCATTTGGACCATATAACGGATTTGTAACATCACAAGCAATTTGAAATTTTACGTTTTTCAAACGTTTATCTACTAAAGCATCGTCTATTTTAATGATAGAAGAAAGTTCGCTACCGATGGGCTTAACTTCCTTGTTGTTTTTGTCTAAGAATCGATATCCTAAAGCAGTTGCCATACCAATGCCACAGTCGTTTGTGGCACTTCCACCAATACCTAAAATAATATGCTTAGCACCTTTGTCAATTGCATTTATCACTAATTGCCCTGTGCCGAAAGTAGTCGTGTGCATACAATTTTGGTCTTCAGGCTTTAGAAGTTTCATACCAGAAGCTTCAGCCATTTCAATAAATGCTATTTTAGAACTTTCAGAATATAGATAGGATGCTAATACAGGTTTAAAAACAGGATTATTAACTTCAACCTTTATAATGTTACCTTTTAAATAATAATTAACGACTTCAATAGTACCATCTCCTCCATCTGCCAGAGGTGCTTTAATCACTTCTGCGCTTAATGATAATTTTAAAATTTGTTCAATAATGCTACAAAACTCAAGACCTGTTAGTGAACCTTTGTATTTATCTGGTGCTAAAACAATTTTCATGACCTATCGATTTTAGCTGAGCATATTCGGAAGAAAATAACTGATAGCTAGAATGAAAATAAAAAATGAAATTAGAATAACGCTTTCCTTCTTGAGCAATTCTTTATGGTCGAATGTATATGATATTTCCATTTTTTTAGCAGGTGTCTTACTAGTTAATTTACTTACTATAACGGCAACAATAATTGCGATTAAAAAACCAGTCAAATTATACCATATCCAAAATAAATCTGGAACATTGTTTATACCAAGTTCGGCTAATACCACATGAATTGAAACGTCACCAGAATAGAAACTCCCTTGGCTAAAGAAATAAACAAGTTCTGGTAAATATTTGAATATAAGATTAACAACTACAGCTATTATTATAGCTGCATTCATTCCAATATGATTGACTTTTTTAAGGAAAATTGCGATGACAAATGCTGCTAATATTGGTCCATAAAATAAAGATGAAATAGCGTTGATGAGTTCAATAACTGTACTTTCACTATTACCAAAAAGATAAGCTGCCAAAATACATACGGCTCCCCAAAAAACAACCAGACCTTTGGATATATACATATATCGCTTTTCAGACAATTTCTTTTCACCACTGTTAAAAAAGTCTTCAATAGATACTGCACTCAACGAATTAATTGTAGAACTTAATGAGGACATTGCTGCAGACATAATACCGACCATAAGAATTCCTATAAGTCCATTTGGTAAATATTTAGTTATAAATACAGGAACCATTAAGTCTGGCTTTATACCTGATTTTGCATATTCTGCAGGATAGTGAATGCGTGTTGTTTCTTTTATGCCCTCGTAAAACTCCGGAATATTACTCACCAAATATCCAATGACCAGTCCCATAATACAATATACCAAAACGACTGGAAATCTTAATAATCCGTTTGCCATTAATAATTTTCTAATCGTGCCTTCGTTTTTAGCAGATAATAAACGCTGTGCTTGTGTTTGATCTGTTCCGTAATACGATAAATAGAGAAATAATCCACCTAAAAGCATAGGCCAAAAGCCATATTCTTCGCCATCAAAAATTCCAAAATTATTAAAATCTAAGACTTGCAATCTGTCTGAATCAAAACCTGTAAAGGTTCCTGTGTCTTTCATTAAAGAGTAACCTACAATTAAACAGATAACTAAACCTGCAAATAGTATAATCATTTGAATAGCATCTCCCCAAACTACAGCTTTCATTCCACCTTGATAAGAATATACTAGTGTGACAACACTTATAATAAGGAGCGTCCAGTGAAAACTTATGCCAACTACAGATTGAATAATTAATGCCATGGTAAATACCATAACTCCTGTGCCCAAAGCACGACTGATTTGAAATACAATGCTAATCAATTTTCTGGTTGATTTTGAAAAACGGCGTTCTAAATATTCGTAAATACTTACAATACCAGATTTATATAATGGCGGAATAATAAAAAACATGATACCAACCATAGCTAATGGCACCCCAAGCTCAAAGGTTAGCCATTTCATACCTCCATTAGCTTTAAGACCAACAAAGGCTGGTGCAGAAATAAAACTAATTGCTGATAATTGGGTTGCCATTGTGGACAAACTCAAGGGAAACCAACCTAAGCTTTTACCACCTAAAAAATAATCATTTGAATTTTTATTCTCTTTAAAAAAGTAACCCATGGCCATAAAGCCAACGAGGTAAAATGCAATTATTGTATAGTCTAGCCAATTCATGTCAATTTATTTTTTAATTGTTTTCTAACCGAATCTTCCCATTCGTGTTTTAGGATACTCATTAGAATGGCATCAGTTCTTCCAACCCCATTAATACTAGGAAATAGACTTCTTAAAACTCCTTCTTTCTTACAGCCAACACTTTCCATTGCTGCTATACTTACAAAATTATCACTGAAAGCTCCAAAACCTATTCTTTCAACTTGTAAATTATCAAAAGCAAATTGAAACAATAGATACTTTGAATTTTTATTTAAGCCAGTACCTTGAAAGTCTTTGCCAATCCAAGTGTGACCTAACTTTATAGTTCCTAAATCTTCGGAGTATTCATATAATCTTGTGCTACCTGCAAATTGATTACTTTTTTTATCATAAATGACAAAAGGATATTCTTTATTTAGTTTCCTATTTGCAATAGCTGATTCCACATATTTGGTAAGAGATTCTAAATCTTTACCGTGTTCAAAAAAGTAAATCCAAATACTTTCGTCTTTAGAAATTTTAATTAAATCTTTAATATGACTTTTTTGCAATGGCATTAACTTAACCCTTTTATTTTCTATGACGTAATCTTCAGAAAAATTGAGTTTCATAATGCTCTATATTTTTTAGTCTTTAAATAAATCTAACAATAAAGCTGCACTCCAAGAAAAATTATTTCCTCCGTAACCAACACTCTCATCTAAGTCCTTTCTTGAATCAAAGTATTCGTAAAACCCATAGCGTTCAATTAACGCTATAGAATCTTCTTTCACGCGTTTGGCTTCATCATTAAAATCATATAATTTTAGCCCTTTATAAAGTAACCAGTTTAGATTTATCCAAACTGGTCCTCTCCAATATTTACGAGGGTTGAATCTATCACTTTCCGGGTCGAAAGATGCACAAAGATATTTATCATCACCTCCAAATTTATCCATCATGGTTTTAACAATAGTTATTGCTCTTTCATTACTTGGAATTCCAGCAAATATCGGAGCAAATGAAGAGGAAGATAAAAATTCTATTTGTTTTTCGTTTCTTAGATCGTAATGCACGTAAGCACCTAATCTTTTATTAAATAGCTTTTCATTAAATCTCGCTATAGCGTTAGTTTGCCATTTGTTTAATGTTTCAATTTTATCTTCAGAACCACCAATAATTCTGTATAATTCTATTAATGCTGCATTAGATTTTATGAGCATGGCATTAAAAAGCGGATCTTGAACTAAAAAAGGAGAGAGTTCGGCTATTTTGCCGTCATCATAATTGTGCTCTTTTGCAATTTCAATAAGGTGTAAATAGTAATCGTACTCCCTGTTTGAAGGTCTTTGAGCCGCATCTACATGAGTTGTGTCTCTTCTTTCAAATTTGTATTCTGGCGGATTCATTGTGTCCCAGATATCATCCCAAATTGGCGAATTATCTGTGCCAGATTCCCAGTTATGATAGATGTAAACTAAGCCTTCTTGGTTAGGATCTCTATGTGTGTAAAAGTGTTTATGATTGCGAAAAACCTTATCAATATTTTGTTTTATAAAACTCAACATTTCCGCTTTATTATCGACAATATCATAAAGTTCCTTAAGCACAAAACCTAAAACAGGTGGCTGCGTCATACCTGTTGTTCTGTGTGTTTTAGAAGCTAAAGGATGTAATTTAGATAAATGAAAATCGGGTCCTGGGAAATACGTGTCACTATCATTATGAAAAATGATATGTGGAATAAATCCGTTTTCCCATTGTGCACTTAGCAAAGCTTCAACTTCTCGTTTTGCATTAGTTTCGTCATAATGAGCAAAGCCAATGGCAATGAATCCTGAATCCCAATTCCATTGAAAAGGGTATAGGCCTTCGCAGGGAATTGTAAATCCTTTATCTTTTTTGTTATTATTAAGGACTTTTTTAGCCTTTTCTATTAAATTGGTTTTTGTCATAATAGTATTGTAAAATGTAAAAGAAAGCATTGACATAAACTTAACAAATTATGCCAATGCTTAACTAATCAAACAATCAATCTTAAAAATTAAACGTTGTAGTAAGGAAAAATCTTCTTGGTAAAATTGGGCGTCCAAAAAAGAATTCACCATCATCAGATTGTCCTGCAATACCAGCTCTAGGATTACCTTCGGTAAGTCCTGCACTATCAAAGAGATTAAATACTGAGAAACCAACTCTTAAACTATTGTTTCCCTGAGTTTCAAATGTGTAACCTGCACCTAATCTAGCTATTGTTATGGCATCTAATTCTACATTATTAGAATCATCGGTAAATTTAGCTCCTGTATGGTTAAATGATAAAAGCGCATCAAACTTTTGGTTATCATAATTTAATCCAAGAGAACCTAAAATATTTGGTTGTCGTCCTATTTCATTACCTTCATTAATCGTCGTAATACCACCATTTACCAAATCCTCAGTTTGGTTTGTAGAAATTTCATGATTTTGATATGTGAGTGTAGCGAATGCCGACAAGTCATTTGTAAATCTATAATTTGCAGTGGCCTCTAAACCAATAGTTTTAGTAGATTGCTCACTTCTAGCTTGATCAACCAATTGCCCACCAGAAATTGCTTGGTCAATTCTAATACGATCACTTAAACCTACATAGTATACAGCAGCAGAACCTGAGAACTTAGGCGTACCAAACTTAGCACCTATTTCACCTTGTACAATCGTTTCTGCCTCATAATTAGTATCGCTAATACCAGGTGTTGGTGCAAAACCTCTTTGTTGTGGGAAAAAGAATCCTCTAGAAAAATTGGCATATAAATTTGTAGACTCAGTAAGTTCGTATAAACCTGCTAATGAAATAGCCCAAGCTGTATCATCAATTTCACCAGTAGTAAAACTTCCATCTGTAAAACGTACAGTACTTAAATTAGTTGTTAATTCTGGATTATCATAAACTTGTGTATCTTCTAAATTTCCTCTTCTAAATGTTCCTTTCGTAGATTCTATACGTAAACCAACATCAAATCTCCATCTATCGAACTTCATCTCATCAGTAAAGTAAACCGCTGTTCTACTTTGTGTTAAAAAGTTATTAGATGTCATACCTATTCTATTGTAAAGACCTCCTTCAGAATAAATAACATTATTACCACCATCTGTATAACTTAAATTTACTAATCGTGGATCGTTATTAAACTCTGAAAGTACTCTGTACTGATAGTTAACATCTTCTGCTTCAGTTCTAGCTAAGAAGGTTCCAAAGGTATATGTATGATTTCCGTTATCAGAATTTAAAATAAAATTCGCTTCACCAGAATAATCTGTCATAGGTCTCAATCTATCTACGTGTAAATTCTCAACTACTAAATCGCTTCCATTTATTTGTTCTCCTGATCCACCTTGATAAGTAGCATCAAAACCTGTATTTCCTGGCGCTACTTCAGAAACATAGTTAGAAAGGGTAATTGGGTTTCCAAAGTCTCCATTTCCTCCTACATATAATGCGAAATTATGATCATAATTAGCATACTTGGCCTTAGCCTTAAATTTTAAATTGTCGCTTAAATTATAATCAAACTCAGCCAACAAATAACCACCTTTAGTATAAACTCCATCATCTACTGGGCTTTCATAAGAACCACCTGGCGTTAAAAATGATATATTGGATAATTCGCTACCCATAAGTTGCATAACTTCTTCACCGTCATTTCCATTTATACGTTCTCTTGTACCACCTTCTAATGGTAATGGTAGGTAGAACTGCGCTCTATCATTGATAAACTGTCCATGTATAGTGAAAGAACCATTATCAAACTTTTGTTTAATGTTTGCTCTTAGTTGAAAACCTCTTGTGTCTAAGCCCGTATCAATTGGTCCACTATCTTTTCTTACAAAACCTGTTACAGCATAGTAAGTGTTAGAGTTTTCTCCACCTAATTTACCGCCAGTATAAAAATCGGTTTTTAATCTTCCGTTGTTTCCGTATTCTAAGTTGATGATGTTTTCTGGATTAGAATCACCAGTTTTACTTGTATAATTAATAATACCTGCAACTGAACCAGCACCATAAAGTACCGCAGCACCACCTCTTACAAATTCAACTCCTTTAAATCCAATATCTGGACGTGCGTATACATCATGAGCAGAAGAATTTAATCCAAATGTGCTCATTAATGGCATACCATCATATTGAAGTGGGTTAAATACATATTGTCCACCAGAAGGTAAACCTCTTACAAATAAATTGGTAGCAGTTTCACCACCACCACCTTCTGCGGTAATGCCAGGAATACTTCTTAAAATATCTGCTTGGCTATTTGCTGATAGTTTAGTGATATCTTTTTGCTTTACTGAGCTAATTGACATTGGTGTGTCTTTTTGAGATCTAAATGTAGAGGATGCAGTTAGGACAACTGCATCTAAAGCATTTCCACCTTCAGCTAAAACTGCATTTACTGTGATAGGACTACCATCACAATTAATCGTTTTCTCAAATGTCTGAAATCCTACATAAGAAATCTGTAGAATATGTTCTCCACTTAAACTTGTTGTAAAACTAAAGTTTCCGTCAAAATCAGTCACAGCACCTGAGGTACTTCCTTTTATAAGTACGTTTGCACCAATTATTGGCATGTCAGTGGCATCTGTTACTTTTCCGCTTATTTCTGTTTGCGAAAAAACAGTAAACGCGCTTAGAATAAGTGCGAATGTTAGTAATAATTTTTTCATTGGTATTAGAGTTTTGTTGTTTATTGGGTAAATTTATTATCAAATCACTATGATTGGTGCTAAAATATTACGAAATTGCTAAGCAAACGTTTGCGGAAACGTTTGCGGAAACGCTTTTAGTTGAAATTTCTTATGAAAAAAAAGATTACTACTTTAAAAATGCTAGCTCAAGCTTTAGACCTTTCTATTTCTACGGTATCTCGTGCTCTAAACGACCATCCAGATATTAGTGACGAGACAAAGAAAAAGGTTAGACTCTTGGCACAGTCTATGAATTATACGCCAAACATCTTTGCAAAAGGTTTTCGCAAACACAAATCAAATATTATTGGAGTTATAGTTCCTAACATCACCCATTATTTTACTACAACAATAATTCGTGGCATATTAGAAGAAGCATCTATAAAAGGCTATCGCGTCATTATTTCTGAATCAAATAATGACGTTATTAAACAAAAAGAAATGTTCAATACTATGATTCAATTTGGTGTGGATGGTATATTGGCTTCTTTAACAAAAATGACCAAAGAAATTAATAATATATTACCCATTATTAATACTCTCCCACTAATTTTATTTGATAAAGTATCGGATAAAATACCTTGTACTCAAATTACGATTAATGACGAGGAAGCTGCTTTTAAAGTAGTAGAGCATCTTATTAATATCGGAAAAAAGAGAATTGCTATTATTAAAGAAAGAGAGTTTTCTTATACTTCTGAAAAAAGATATGCTGGTTATCTGAGAGCCTTAAAAGAGCATGATATAGAAATTGATGAGAAAATCATTATTAGTGTTGATGACATTTCTCTGCAGCAGGGTAAGAGAATGACTAATATATTATTAAGTATTAAAAGAAAGCCGGATGCTATTTTCGCAATTACTGACAGTGCTGCAATAGGTGTAATTCAAACTCTGAAAAAATTCAACATTAAAATTCCAGAAGAGATAGCTGTTGTTGGATTTAGTAATTCTATAAATTCAACGATTATTGAGCCTAAACTTACCACAGTTAATCAACCGGGAAATATAATTGGAAAAAATGCAATTAAATATTTAATACAAGAGATAGAGAATGATACTGATAACGATTTTGCGATTAACAAAACAATAGAGGTAAAAACTGAGTTAATAGTAAGAGATTCTACTTTTAAAGTATCTTGACTGTTTATATAAAGAATTGCTTAGCTAAAAATAGTCTCACTTAAAGCATAATAAATTGCCATTAAAGCAGAGAATATAGCACTTCCTAAAAAACGCCATTTCAATTTAAATCGATTTTGAATAATATAATTAGCAATAAAAGAAATCAAAATATTTGCTAAAAACGACCAAAAAGCAATAACTAAAAGGTTCCAACGAATAGCTTCAAATTGACCAGAAAACAATTTGATGAATAACAAATGTCTGGCTATCCATAATGGATTAAAATACAGTATGGCTAAACCGGTTTTTGCCAATGTTGCTTTTATGCCTTTTAAAAACTGTGTCTTTTTTACAATCCAATCAAAGTAATTCGGAATTTCAAAAGCATAAATTGTAGCGCCAACTAACATCATACCTAATAATCGCATCCAAGAGAACTCATCTAATAATAATGCAGCAATAGTATCACCAGCACTATAAATTAGTGCGCCTTTAATTATATTTTGTTTTTTGTAATGAAGTGCGATAATGCGATTATTTTTGGTAAAGACCCATTAAAACTTTTTCAGGAGTCATTGGTGCATGAAATTTTAAATCATAGTTAGGATTAAAGGCTTTTATCGCATTCTGAATCGCAAAATAAGCACCAATACCATACATTAAAGGTGGCTCACCAACGGCTTTGGATTTTAGTATAGCCAGTTCATGACCTTGTGTTTCTACTGGAATCACCTCAACTTCTTTTGGTACCGAAAATATATCAGGAATCTTATAAGTTGATAGTGCGTTTGAAAGCAATCGACCTTCATCGTTATAAGCAATTTCTTCCATGGTCATCCAACCGATGCCTTGTGCTAGTGCTCCTTCTACCTGTCCTAAATCTATACCTTCACTCATGCTTTTTCCATAATCATGAACAATCTTAACCGAATCAAATTCGTAAATACCACGTGTACAATCTACAGTTACAGTCGTAATTGCTGTACCGAATACATGATAAGCAAAAGGATGTCCTTTTTCTTTGGTTTTATCAAAGTGAATTTCTGGTGTGGCGTAATGCGCATTTTCAGTTAAAGCAACACGTTTTAACATCGTTTTACTGATGAGTTCTGTCCAAGATAAGCCTGTTTTTTTATTGTTCACATAAACAAATTCATCTTTTAAATTTATGCTGTCCTCTGAAACATGTAAGTCTTCAGAGGCTACAGTTTTTAAACGCTCTAAAAGCGAATTACACGCCATTAAAGTAGCTTTTCCATTTAAATCTGCAGTCGAACTTGCTGCAGAAGGTGAGGTATTAGCAACTCTGGTCGTGTTGGTCGTTTCTATCTTTATTTTTTCTATTGGGATTGAAAACACTTGTGCTGCAATCTGCATAATCTTCGTATTCACACCTTGTCCCATTTCTACAGCTGCAGTACTTATGCCAACACTTCCATCTAAATAAATATGAACCAAAGCTCGTGCGTGATTCATTGGCGTATTGGTAAAGGAAATACCAAAGCAAATAGGCATAAAAGCGATACCTTTTTTGAATGCATTATTGTTCTTGTTGAAGTCTTCAACTTCGTTCTCTAAAGCTTCAATATTAAAGGTGTTTTTAGCAGAATTCCAAGTGTTTTTAGCTTCTACTTTTTTAGCAATCTGTCCATAAGAAAAGGTATCGTTTTCATCTAACAAGTTGGCTTCTTGGATTTGTCTCGAAGTCACACCAATTTCAGATGCAGCTTTCGCAATCGCAGATTCTATAACAAACATCCCTTGCGGTCCACCAAAACCTCTAAAAGCTGTGTTTGGTGGTAAATTAGTTTTACAGCTAATTACTGTGGTTGTGACATTAGGTACAAAATAACTATTGGTTGCATGAAACAACGTTCGCTCAGCAATTGCAGGAGATAAATCTGCTGCTGCTCCAGAGTTTTGAAGGAACTCAGCTTCGTAAGCCAATATTTTCAAATCTTTAGACAATCCGATTTTATAAGTACTTTCGTAAGGATGACGCTTGCCTGTCATTCTTAAATCATCATGACGATTAAGTATCAACTTTACCGACTGATTTAGATGATAAGTCGCTAAAGCGGCCATCACTGCCCAAGGTGTCGCTTGGTCTTCTTTACCACCAAAACCACCACCCAAACGTGTCACATCAACTTCAATTTTGTGCATAGCAACACCAAGCACATTAGCCACCGTTTTTTGAACAGCAGTTGGTCCTTGCGTTGATGAGGTGATTTTTATATTGCCATTCTCTAAAGGTTCGGCATAAGCACCTTGTGATTCGATATATAAATGTTCTTGTCCGTTAGAGAAGGTTTCCCCTTCAAAAACGTATGCACAATCCTCGAGTGCTTTTTCAGAATCACCTAAACTAAATGATCGTGGTGCATTGATAAAACTGCCTTTTGCTTTGGCTTGCTTTGCTGTTGTAATGACTGGTAATTCTTCGATGTCAATGTCTATTAACCCTCTAGCTTTTCTAGCTATGAATTCAGACTCAGCAACTATAAGAGCAATTGGCATTCCCCAAAAATGAACCTCTTTTTCTGCAAACAAAGGTTCATCTTTAATGATGCCTCCAATTTCATTTTCACCAGGTACATCTTTATACGTAAAAATACGTTCAACACCTTCTAAAGCTTCTGCTTTAGAATAATCGATATGTTTTATTTTTCCGTGTGCTTTTGGCGAATCAAAAACCACAGCGTGGAATGTGCCTTGTCTTGCATTCACATCGTCCACATACAAGGATTCACCACGAACATGAGTATAGGAGTCTAAGTTTTTTATGCTTTGCCTTAAAGACATAGACACAGCATCTAATTTAGAATCCAATTCGTTATTTGATTTGTTTTTATGCATTTTGAACAAAGTCTTTTAAAGTGAATACTTCAGGAAATAACTCTATAAAATGTGCAAAGAATAATTGTTGCCCTAAAAGACGTTTGTAATCGCTTGTACCGCGAACATCACTAATAGGTAAAATTTCACTTTGAAGCACTTCGCTGGCTTCTAATATTATTTCAGAAGTCAATGCTTTTCCTGTTAAAAATGCTGAGGTTTCATGCAAATATTTCGGTATAGCTGCAACACCACCAATAGCTACATGCGCTTCTGTAATCACATTATCTTCAACTGAAATACTTGCTGCAGAATTGACACTAGCGATATCTAGATGCGTGCGTTTACAGACTTTTTCAAAATTAAAAAATGTATTTTTTGAAGGTAATTTAAAATGAATATCCTTCAATAATTCTTCTTTTTTTAGATCATAAGTTTTATAACCTTGATAAAAGTTTTTTAGTGGGAGATTTCGTTCTTTACCAGATTCTGTTGAAATGCCTATATCACTATTTAGGGCTAAAAAGAAAATCGTCATATCTCCAATTGGTGATGCATTTACAAAATTGCCACCTAAGGACGCCATGTTTCTAATTTGTTCTGAAGAGACTAGCTTTAAGTGTTTTTTTAAATTAGGAAATATGGAATTGAGTTCTGAATGATTCCATAAATCTGAAACTGTCGAATTTGTACCAATAATGCAAGTGCCATCTTTAATTTCGATACCTTTTAAATAGTCTTTTTCTGCAATAAGGTGGACATCATTGTCTGCCAAATGGTCGGCTTGTTGTACATACAAATCGGTTCCTCCAGATACATATTTTCCTTTAGGTTGATTTCTGTCTTTGGCTTCTAAATCTTTTAATCGTTCGGGAATAGCCTCAAAGTAATTTGGAATAAATCCGTTTTCAATCAACCAGCTAAATGATGGGTTGTCTTTGGTTTTTAATTTTCCAACTACCTGATGCGCTGCTTTCTCTATGGCTTTGTAGCCTGTACAACGACAAATGTTTCCACTAATGGCGTCTAGTGCATTACTATAATTCTTTTCAGAATTTGATAATGCAAAACCAGTTAGCGAAACCACAAATCCAGGAGTACAAAATCCACATTGCGTCGCATAATTGGCTTTCATAGCTTCTTGAGCAACAGTTAATTTATTTTGAAGATTAGTGCCTTCAACTGTAACAATATGTTTGCCATGCGCATTTCCTAATGGTGAAATACAAGAGGTTATACTTTGGTATTCTAGACGATTATTTTTTAACTCTCCAACTAAAACAGTGCAAGCGGCACAATCTCCTTCACGACAACCAATTTTGGTGCCTGTAAGGCGTTGTTCGTAGCGCACAAAATCCAATAAGGTCATTCCAGAATGCTCTGACGTTATTATGGTTTTGTTATTTAGGATGAAGGTTATCATTTACTAATACTCAGTTTTATCTTCTTTTTTAGTCCATTCTTCAAATGCTTCTAAAGCAATCTCACGAGCCAACTGCTCAAAAGGGATACTTCTTTTATCGTAAGGTAAAGGAATTTCTTTATAAATAAACGCGTCGTCAAAGCCAACGTTTGCGGCATCAACTTGGTTACTGCCATAATAAACTTTATCTGGTCGTGCCCAATAAATAGCACCCAAACACATTGGGCAAGGTTCGCACGACGTATAGATTTCGCAACCATCTAATTGAAACGAATCCAAATTTTTACAAGCATCTCTAATAGCTGTTACCTCAGCGTGTGCTGTTGGGTCGTTTGTTGAGGTCACTTTATTGTTTCCGCGTCCAACAATTTTTCCGTCCTTAACCACGATACATCCAAACGGTCCTCCTTCATTATTATTCATTCCTTTTAAAGCTGAGTTTACCGCTTCTTTCATGAATTGTTCTTTATCTGCCATAGTTCTAATATAATTATTTTTTCTTTTATCTGTAGTAATTGCAATGTAGCTAAAATAGAGTTTTATAATGCTATTTTAATTATTAATAAAAATAACAGCGAATTGAAAATTTATTGCTTTTCTCCAAATAAATATTCTTTATCCGCCAGGAAATAATATTTGGTTATAATGTATTATTTTTAAGGATATATTGCTCTTAAATTGTTTAATAACTAAGTAGAACCTTTAGTCTAAACTTTTCATGAAACCCGATACTAAATACACCAAGAGTGGAGACGTAAATATTGCATACCAAGTTTTTGGTTCTGGTGCTATTGATTTGGTCTATATTCCTGGATGGATTTCTAATATTGATTTAATGTGGGCTTGCCCAGAGTTAGTTAATTTTTTGAGTGAATTAGGGAAAATAGCTCGAGTTATTTTATTTGATAAACGTGGTACTGGACTCTCTGACCGCGTTGTTGAGTTTCCCACTTTAGAAGAACGCATGGATGATATCAGAGCTGTTATGGATGCTGTAGATTCTGAAAAGGCTGTGTTGTTTGGGCATTCTGAAGGAGGTTCTGTATCAGCACTATTTGCTGCGACTTATCCAAACCGAACAATCTCACTAATTACTTTTGGGATATTTGCTAAACGTATTTATTCACCTAATTATCCTTGGGCACCAACCAATGAAGAGCGTCAGAAAGTTTATGATATGATTGAAATGAGTTGGGGAAGCGGTGATATGAATTTAGAATCATTAGCGCCTTCTAAAGCCAATGATAAAGTGTTTATGGATTGGTTGGCAAATTATTTTCGATCAGGTGCGAGTCCTAGTGCTGCTCTGAAACTGACAAAAATGAATACGCAAGTAGATATCATTAATATATTGGGTTCTATAAAAGTCCCTACTTTAATTTTACAACGTAGTAATGATGTTGATGTAAAAATTGAAGAAGGACGATTTATAGCCGAACGTATTGAGGGAGCAAAACTTGTTGAGTTTGAAGGCGATGATCATTTGTTTTGGGCTGGTAACACGTTAGAGGTTTTGGAGGAAATGAAGGCTTTTATTTTAAATGTAAAGCCAAAACTTGTTTATGAAAAACAACTTTTCACCATAATTGTTGGGCGTTTAATAACACCAGAAACTGATGCCTCATCTTTCAGAAAACGAATTAATGCTTGTGTAAAACAGTTTAATGGTAATACTGTTCAATATAATGAGGAAACATTTACAGTTACTTTTAATGGACCTAGTAAAGCAGTGCTTTGCAGTATTGATTTAGTTGATATTATTAGTGGCTTAAATGGACAACTTAATATTGGTATAAATATTAGAGAATGCTTTGCAAATCATTGTATAAGTAAAGAAACAGAAAACGTAGCCACATCTATACTAAAGCAATCTCAGCCAAATCAGATCTTATTGACTCAGACTGTAAAGAATTTATTGATAGGTGTAAATTTAAATTTTACGTCTTATAAAACAATTTTTGATGTTTCCTCTGGCGAATCTATTTTATTATTTACGGTGACTAAAAATGAAAGACAGAATAGACTTCTCAATACTATAGACCAGAGTAAACTTACTCAATATGATTCTTTTTTAGAAACAGTAATACAAACTATCAATACCAATATAAATAATGAAGATTTTGGTGTTGTAATGCTATGCCAAGAGATAGGTGTCAGTGAACGACAGTTACAGCGAAAACTTAAAGAAATTACTCAAAAATCTCCTAATCAATTAATTTCATCAATCCGTCTCAACCTTGCTAAGGAACTTATATTAAGTACTCAGGACACAATTTCTGAAATTGCCTTTAAAACAGGATTCTCAAATCCTTCTTATTTCTCTAAATGCTTCAAAAAAGAATTTAGTGTAAATCCTTCTGATCTAAAAGTCAATAATTAGTATTCTTATTTTTTAATGTCGGGATTTTTACACCTCGTCGGTTTTACACTACTGTTTTGTCGTAAATGTTTATATGTTAGGCGCGCTTTTGTTAACTAAACATTGATCATACCATCTATTTTTGTTTTTATAATTATAGTCTAAAAAAATTCGATTATCAAATCTTAATAAACCACAGATTTTAATAAAGATGAAAGCAAGTAAATTAATTATACTGTCCTTATTTACCCTGTCTATTTACAGTTGTAGCTATGATAGTGAAAGTGATTTAATAGATGCAGATGATCCAATGGATCCAAATCTCATAGTTAACTATACAGACAATGTAGAGCCAATAATACAAAGTGCTTGTATTGGTTGTCATGCCAGTCCACCTGTAAATGGAGCGCCTTTTTCTTTAGTGAGCTTTGAACAAGTTAATCAGCGCGCTAGTGCTATGCTAAATAGAATGAGTTTGCAAAGTGGATCACCAGGAGCAATGCCTCCATCTGGGCGATTGCCTCAATCTACTATTGATGTGTTTGAGCAGTGGATAGATGACGGAAAACTAGAGGATTAAATAGACTTTTTTCAAATCCCAAATCTTATAATACCATAGTATTTACAATAAAAAATATAGACTAATTAAATTATCTAAGATTAAAATAATAATAATTATGAAAACTAAAAACAATATAATTATACAACTGCTATTGTCTTTTGTTGTGTTAATAACAGCTTCAAGCGTATTAAGTGCTCAAAGTAAATACATTGATAAAAAGGGTGAGATCACATTTGAAGCTTCAGAAGAGCTTTTTGAGCCTGTAAAGGCTACTAATGAATCTGTTACAGTTATTCTAAATACCGAAACTAATGAGATTGCTTCTCTAGCACTTATGAAAGGTTTTAGGTTTAAGAACTCTTTAATGGAAGAACATTTTAATGAGAATTATATAGAATCAGAAACATATCCTAAAGCTACATTTAAAGGAAAATTATCGGATTTCAATTTTTCAGAAATAACAGAAAATGATACAGAAGCAACCGTTGATGGGAAAATAGAATTGCGTGGAAAAGAAAAAGAAATTACGACAACCTTAATCATTAAAAAATCGGGAGATTTTGTAATCATTCAGGGGTCATTTAAAGTGACTCCTGCCGATTTTGATATTGAAATTCCAGGCATTGTAAAAAACAAAATTGCTAAAGAAATAATAGTATCACTAGACTTTAAACTTACTCAAAAATGAAAAAGAAAAAAGTTATAATTCTAAGTGTAATTGCTCTTGCAGTCATAGCGGCTTTTTTTGTTTATGATTACACATTTAATAGTGAACATAGAGATATTGCCAGTGAAGAGGCCACAATAGCTTTATCAGCTAAACAATTGTATTCTGATTTTCAAAATGATGAGGCAGCAGCTACAATTAAGTATTTAGATAGAGTCATAGCCATAGAAGGTGAAATAACTGCTATTGAAATAAATGATATCATTTTAAATGATCAAATACAAACAAACTTTAATGCGGAACAAGTGCCAAAAGTAGCAGAAGGCACTTCTTTAACAATTAAAGGAAGATGTGTTGGCTACGATGAGCTTCTCGAAATGGTAAAAATTGATCAAGCAACTATAATTAATAAATAAACTCTGATGAAATATATATACTTATTAATTTTTTTAATACCAACATTAGTTTTTTCACAGGATGATTTATTTTCTGAAATAGATGTTGAGGTTGAAGAAGATTATAAAAGCGCAGCCTTTAAAGGTCTTAAAATTGTAAATTTTGAGTCTACAAAAATGATATCAGCAAATGAACTTTACCTTATAGTGTCTCATAGATTTGGCTCAATAGAAACTGGTTTTAAAGATTTTTTTGGTTTAGACCAAGCTGTTACAAGAATAAATTTTCTTTACGGTATTACTGATGGTATTAATATTGGTGTTTCCAGAAGTTCGTTTCGTAAAATTTATGAATCATCTCTTAAAATACGTTTGGTAAGAGAAAAAAAAGGTGGTTTTCCTTTTACTATTGTAAGCTCAAGTAATATTTTAATTAATACCTCTTTGGATGATGCTATATTACCAGGTTTGAAGTTTAAAAATAGACTAGGCTACACAACACAGTTGTTAATCTCTAAGAAGTTTAACCAGAATTTTTCATTACAATTAATGCCTACATTTTTTCACGATAACTATGTGGATATTGATGAGCAACACAACTCTCAATATGTTATTGGCTTTGGAGGAAGACATAAGCTAACAAAGCGTTTATCTCTAAATTTTGATTATGGGTGGCATTTAAATAGAGCGGATAATTCACCTTTTGTTAATCCACTTTCAATTGGCGTTGATATAGAAACAGGAGGACATGTTTTTCAATTGCATTTTACGAATGCACAGCCTATGAATACTAATGGATTTTTAGGACAGGGAACAGGTGACTGGGGAAAAGGTGATATTTTCTTTGGATTTAATTTGTCGAGAGTTTTTTAAAATGCCAAAAGAAAAAAATATAATATCTGTGGCGAGAATAAAAGTTGAGCAGCGCTTTTGTAACAATTGCTCAGTTTGGATTAAAAATGAACTACAAGAAATTGATGATGTAAATAATGTTAGGTTATATCCTAAAGAATCGTTGATAACATTCAACTTTACGAAAGCATATAAACTATCCACGGCTTTAAATATCTTATCTGAAATCGGATATTATGAAAGTGGAGAAAAAGTGAATAAAGAACAGTTACAAGAGATTTGTAGTTGCTAAAAATAATTTTTGTTAATAGTTTTTATAATTGATTAAGGGAAAAAGGGGTCGTCTTCGGAAGGCCCTTTTTTATTTAAAAATTTCTTTTCAAAAATTCATTTGCATTTATAAATAGCACGCGATCAATAATTTCTTGCGCCGAAATCTGGTTTTGTTCTTTCAAATTCTCACCATGTTCATTGAGGTACTCCTGAGCTTTTTCAACTAAATAAGGTTTTATAGTGGCGATGTTTTCGCAAGTCCAGAGTCCTTTTATTGGATTAACGATACCATCAAAATCTGAACCTATTGCTACAGTTTCCCAACAAAAAAAACCATTTTCATCAAGAATTTCGGCTATATGCTGAATTTGATTCCAGATTAATTCGGATTTGTTTTTATAACGTCTTTTTTTGTTTGGCCAATAAATACGAGAACTACGAATAGCCCTTTTACTGCCAATACGTCGTTCATCTAATTGTAATCCAAAAATACCTGTAGATTTTGCAATACGCAAGATTTCTGAATCGTAAAAGTTGATATCTGTATCATTGAATTCTTTGCTAAGCTTTGAGTCTGAAATATTCCATTCAACTATAGAACGTTTTCCGTTTACAGCTCCATGACTAACAATTATTGGGATGTTTTCGTTAGCGTATTTAGTATCTAGTAAATGATAGTATGTTTTTCTAGATGCCGTACTCATATGCTTAACATCAATGAGAATACGTTTATTATCAGAATTGTCTAAAAGCTTATCAATAACTTTATAACCTAAATCCGTGATGTCTGAGTTTAACCCACGGTTTTGTTGCTTTTTAATCAAACCAATACCAATACTTCGAGCATGTCCACAAATTTCATTATAAAAATGATGTGCTAAGGTGACGAAGAGTGGTTTGTGATTCCAGTTTTTAATGGTGTTGATATTATTTAAAACATTAGCTTCAATAGCCGTGTCTTTGTCTTTTTCTAGACCTGTTTCAAAAGCATGTGCACCTTCAATAGTGTTGACTAAACTGATAATTTTTCGGTCTGAAGTGGAGTCATTTATATTATTCTGAATATCAGTATAGCTATTAACTAATCGGTAAGTGTAAGTGACACCATCAATGATTTGAGCCATATTGTACAACTGTAAATAGTAATTGTATTCATCTTTTAAATCTTGAAAATAACTGTTGTGATTCCTGAGATTGTCAATTCGTTTTTGACTAATTCCTGCAGCTAAATTCACTAATACATCTGGTATAAATTTAAAGCCCAACATTTTCTCTTTTAGGAAATGCTTTTCAAATGGATACAAAGAAATAACGACAACATTGCAGTCGGCTTTTGATAATGCAGTAAGATCAGTTTGTGTAAATTTAGTTAACGTTAGTAACCTGTTGACTTGGCGCTCTAATAAATTAGGTGGACTATAATGCCAGACTGAATTCTTACGACCGCTATTAAGTGGGTTCTGTTTTTGAGGCTTATATTTAAAACTCTTTCCGTAAGGTTTTAAAGACGGATGACAATGAAGGTCTATGTAAGAATTACGCATCTCTAGCTAATTGTAACTATGAAAAGATAATTGTTTTTTGCCAGAATTATGTATAAAGAGGTTCTAATTTATAATAGATCTTCATGTATTACATTACTCAGATTAAGCAACATATTGCTTTTTACTCGTTTTAATTTTGGTCTTTGGACTAAAAACAGGTTTCAAAAATCTTGCGAGTTGATCAAACTCAATTAGAAAAGCATCGTGTCCATGAATCGACTTTATTTCATGGATATTTACATTCTCTTTTACACTTTTGAGTTCTACGAAAGTAGTCCAGTTTTCTTCTGCTTTAAAGAACAAATCCGAGTTAATAGTAATGATATGAATATTGGATGTGATTTTTGAGGCCACCTCTAAGAAGTCACGGCTTTCTTCTGTTATATCAATAGTTCGTAAAATTTGATTCATCATTTTATAAGCAGCTAGGCTAAAACGATTATTTAAGGTATCACCATGATAATTTAACCATGACTCAATATTAAACAGTGCATCATTTTTCTTAGTTCTTTCAAACTTTTGCTTTAAAGATTCTGGCGTGCGATATAGGGTCATGGCATGCATTCTGGCATCTGCCAAAGGATCGCTTGAATGATTCAATATAGCATCTTGAATATGACAATTGGCGATTAACCAATCTGTTGATTTCCAATCGGTAGCTACAGGAATTAAATGCTCTATTAGGTTAGGTTTTAACGCGGCCAATTCCCATGCAATTCCGCCTCCAACGGAACCTCCAATAACTGCAAAGAGCTGTTCTACTTTCAATCGTTCTAACCCCAAGGTAAACAATTTAGCTATATCTCTTGCAGTAAAATCTTTATAGTTTTCTATTAAGTTTTCAGTTTTATTGTCGTAGCCATTTCCTGGAATATTGAACGCTAAAATGGTATATAAATTAGTATCTATACAATTGTTTGTCCCAATTAGATCATTCCACCAACCTTGCTCGCCAATAACATTAGAATTAGCTGTAAGAGCATGATTTACTAAAACAATAGGAGCATTGTTCAGTGCTTTTCCAAATGTTTGGTATGACAGGTTTATGGAATACGTCTTGCCGGAATCTGTAAGAAAATCAGGAATATGTATATACTTTAATTTTTCCATTTTTGAAATAGGATTCTACTTTATAAATGCTATACTTCTGTCATTTCGAGCGCAGTCGAGAACATCGAAGTTCTAGCTTCTAATGGATTTCGACTACGCTCAATGTGACAGTTTTCTTAGATTTTTAGTTTTGAAATTAAACCGTTTGCTTCTGCTTTACAACAGCAAAAGCTTCTTTTAAATCAGCTTTTAAATCTTCTATGTTTTCAATTCCAACAGACAAACGAATAAGGTCTTTGGTAACTCCTGTAGTTTCTTGAGCTTCATCATCTAATTGTTGATGAGTCGTACTCGCAGGATGAATAATGAGTGATTTTGTATCTCCAATATTTGCCAATAGAGAAAACAGTTTCGTCGTATCTGCAATGGTTTTTGCGGCGTCGTAACCACCATCAGCACCAAAGGTTACAATTCCACTTTGACCTTTTGGTAAATATTTTTTGGCAAGACCATTGTATTTGCTCGTCTCTAAACCAGGATAATTTACCCAATTTACTTCTGGTTGTTCTTGCAACCATTTTGCAAGTTCTAGTGCGTTTTCGCTATGCTTTTGGATACGTAATTCTAAAGTTTCTAAACCTTGTATAATTTGAAATGCATTAAACGGACTCAATGCTCCACCATAATCTCGTAAGCCTTCAATTCTAATTTTTGCTATAAATGCAGCAGCTCCAATAACTTCGCTATATACTAATCCATGATATCCAGCTGACGGTTCTGTAAACTCTGGAAATTTTCCGTTGGTCCAATCAAAAGTACCAGCATCAATAATAACTCCTCCAAGTGATGTTCCATTACCATTGATGTATTTGGTTAAGGAATGAATTACAATGTTTGCCCCATACTCAATTGGGTTAAGTAAATATGGTGTTGCCACTGTATTATCGACTATAAGAGGTACTTTGTGTGCTTTCGCTGCAACAGAAATAGCCTCAATATCTAAAACATCGAGTTTTGGATTTCCTAAAGACTCAACAAAAATGGCTCTTGTATTTTCTTGAACTGCTTTTTGGAAATTTTCTGGATCAGAAGGATCTACAAAAGTGGTTGTAATGCCATGTCTAGGTAATGTAACGCTTAATAAGTTGTAGGTTCCACCATACAAACTATTGGATGCAACAATATGATCTCCAGCTCTTAAAAGTGTTAATAGTGTCGTAGAAATAGCTGCTGTACCAGAAGCTGTCGCTACTGCAGCGATGCCTCCTTCTAATGCTGCTAAACGTTGCTCTAAAATATCGTTCGTAGGATTGTTTAATCGTGTGTAAATAAATCCTGGAACTGATAAATTAAATCGTCCTGCGGCGTCATCTGAATCATCGAAAACATAAGCTGTAGATTGATAAATAGGAACAGCTCTTGTTCCACCAGTTTGATTTGTGTCGTGTCCTGCATGCAACGCTTGAGTTGCAAATTTTTGTGTACTCATTTTTCTAGTTTTTTGAGTTAATAAAAAATTAATTCAAAAGCCAAATAAGCCTCTTTTGTTCCCTGAGCGTAGTCGAAGGCAGAAGCGTACTTAATAGAAAAATGTTATAAAGAAAATGCTAACCACAGATGAGTAATTAGTCTTGAGTTATCTATCTGGAATTTGCAAAAAATGACTTGCGTATTCAAGTAGAATTTAGCACCTTCTTAGTAAATCTAAGGGTTGCTAAGGCTTCAATGGGTCTATCCCTCTGCCTTTCTTGATAACATTTCAGTAAGTGTTTGAACTTTGTGAGCACAAATATTGCAACACAAAAATTTAAAATCCAAATTTATTTTAGTTTTTATGCTTTTTTTATGAAATTCTGAAAGTTAAGATATATTTTTTGCTAAATACTTAGTCTTAATAACTTCACCAACAGGTTTGTTTTGAATCTTACTTTCGAGCCAAGAAATAATATCTAAATATAGAAACGCTCTACGCTCAAAGGGATGGTCTTCAAAAGTTTTTAAAGTTTTATGTAGTTCTTTGAACGCATTTTTAAGATCGTGAGGATAAATATCTTGAAGACCTCTAATAAATTTTATCATTTCTTTTTGCACTTCATGTAGGTCATTCATTTTAATTAAAAACTTATAAGTGCTTCGCAATAGTGTTTCTAAATGATAGTCTAAACCAGCTTCGTAATGTGCAACAAGATTTAAAACTCTGGAGAAGCATAGTAAATCTTCTCGCATTGAAAGTGTTTTGTTAGAAATGATTTTGTCCAAATATTTTATACATGCTTTATTGTTTCCTGCACCAAAATGTAAACTAGCAAATTTGTAGTAAAATATCATTTTATGATGTGGATCAGTTCTGTCTTTAAAATAAATGAGTTCTTTCTCAATAACAGGAATTAATTTTAAGCCCTCTTCAAAACTTCCATCTATAAAATGTTGATTGATACTATGAAAATTCGTGTAAAGAAAAACTAATGTAGAAACGTTTTCATCTTTGGCAAATTTTGGGCTATCAACGGTGTCTTTAAAATGTTCTAATTTCTTTACAAATTTAGGTTTGTTGCCAATAAAAAATAGAGATTCTAATTGGTAGTTGTTACCTTTTAAAAAGAAGACAGGATTAAGGTTAATCATGCTTGGGTTTTCATAAAATAAATTCACCCATTTTGAAGCGTATTTATAACAATTCAAAAAATCTTGCATTAAAAAACTATACCATAAATGCGCTTTATAAAGCCACAATTTTTCTCTAAAACCTAATTTAGACACATTGACTTTTGGGAGACGGTCATTGAAATATTTTGTAACCTTCTGACTTTCTTTTTCGTTTTTTACATAACCTGTTTTTAGGATAATGCTGTATAGTTGAAGCGATAAATTAGAAAGCTTACTTGCTATCACATTCTGTGAGCTTAGTTCTTTTGCTTGCATTGCCAACTCATCTGCTCTTGAGCTAATGCTTCGGGTAATATATTGAGATTCAATTATTTTTTCGAGTTCTACAATTTCAAAAGCCATATTTTTTTCCTCATTAACTACTGCTAATTCTTTGGCTTTGTCTAGAATTTTTAGACTCTGTTTATATAGGCCTTTATGATATAAAATTGATGCAAAATCAAGTTGCTCCCTAATTTGAGAACGAATATTTTGATGCGATGGATTTAATTTTAAGCTAATTAATATCTGTTTGTATAAATGCGCTTTTACATTAGCAAGTTGCTGCTTTTTTACAATTCCGCTTTTTAATATTGCAGCTTCACTGTAGGCTTTTGCCTTGTCTAAAAGATTAAAAAGTTTTAAGAATTTTGAATCTGTATTTACACCAAGTCTCCCTACATAAAGCTTAAATTGTCTTTTCTCAGACTTTGTCAAGGACTTTACAAGTGAAAATAAATTATCTTTTTGGTCTTTAGTTATCAATATAAAATAGTCTTATGTTATTGAAAATCAGAATCATAATATATAAATTTGATTTTGAACATCGTAAAATCAATTTATAGGTTGTGTATTTAGACAAATTCAAAACCTAACTTCGTTAGACAATACTAAACTATATTTTGATATATGTCAAATAACAATATACAAATCTTCGATACAACGCTTCGTGATGGAGAGCAAGTTCCGGGTTGTAAACTCAATACAGACCAGAAAGTCGTCATCGCAGAACAACTGGATTCACTAGGTGTGGACGTCATAGAAGCTGGGTTTCCAGTATCTAGTCCAGGTGATTTTAAATCCGTTGAAGCCATTTCAAAAATTGTAAAAAATGCTACCGTTTGTGGATTAACTCGATCTGTAGAAAACGATATAAAGGTAGCGGCAGAAGCTTTAAAATATGCTGTAAAACCAAGAATTCATACAGGTATCGGTACGTCAGAATCGCATATTGTGCATAAATTTAAAACCACACAAGAGGATATTTTAGAGCGCGCTTATGCAGCTGTAAAGTATGCGAAATCTTTTGTAGAAGATGTTGAGTTTTATGCTGAAGATGCTGGTAGAACAGATAATGAATATTTAGCAAGAGTATGTGAAGTTGCTATTAAAGCTGGCGCAACAGTATTGAATATACCTGATACAACTGGCTATTGTTTGCCAAGTGAGTATGGTGCAAAAATCAAATATCTTAAAGAGAATGTAAAGGGAATTGAAAAGGCTATTTTATCTTGCCATTGTCATAATGATTTAGGATTAGCAACTGCAAACTCTATTGAAGGAGTGATTAATGGAGCGCGACAAATAGAATGTACTATAAACGGTATTGGAGAGCGCGCAGGTAACACTGCTTTAGAAGAAGTGGTTATGGTGTTAAAACAACATCCATATCTAAAGTTAGATACAAACATTAATACCTCAATGTTGTACGGAATGAGTCAGCTTGTTTCAGATAGTATGGGAATTTATACACAGCCTAATAAAGCCATTGTAGGAGCTAACGCTTTTGCTCACAGTTCTGGAATTCACCAAGATGGTGTTATAAAAAACCGTGAAACTTACGAAATTATAGATCCAAAAGATGTAGGTGTAACTGATTCTGCTATTGTACTTACGGCAAGAAGTGGTAGAGCTGCTTTAGCTTATAGAGCAAAAAAAGTGGGCTATGAATTAACAAAGCTACAATTGGATGATGTCTATGCTAATTTCTTAAATTTTGCAGACAGAAAGAAAGAAATCAATGATAGCGATATTCATCAAATAATTGAGACTAGCAAGGTGTATCAACAAATAATTTCAGCATAGATGTCTAAAAAAACATTATTTGATAAAGTCTGGGATTCTCATGTGGTCAGTACTATTGAAAACGGCCCGCAGATACTTTATATTGATAAACATTTAATACACGAAGTGACAAGTCCGCAAGCTTTCAATGAATTGGAAGATCGCGGAATTCCTGTTTTTAGACCTGATCAAATTGTCGCAACGGCAGATCATAACACTCCGACTTTAAATCAAGATCAACCTGTAAGAGATGCATTGTCTAGACAGCAATTAGAACAGCTTTCAAAAAATTGTAAAAAAAACAATATTACATTATATGAGTTAGGACATAAATATAATGGAATTGTGCATGTAATGGCTCCAGAGTTAGGAGTGACCCAACCAGGCATTACCATGGTCTGTGGAGATAGTCACACTTCAACACATGGTGCATTCGGAGCCATTGCATTTGGTATAGGAACAAGTCAAGTAGCTCAAGTATTTGCGAGTCAATGCTTGTTATTGAAAAAACCGAAAAGTTTAAGAGTATCGGTTAATGGCAAATTAAAGAATGGCGTCTTACCAAAAGATGTCATTCTTTATATTATTTCAAAATTGGGAACAAATTCGGGTACTGGTTATTTTTGCGAATATGCAGGCAATGTCTTTGAAGAGATGAGTATGGAAGGTCGAATGACGGTTTGTAATATGAGTATTGAAATGGGAGCGCGTGGCGGAATGATTGCACCAGATGAAACCACCTTCGAATATGTAAAAGGTCGAAAATTTGCACCAAAAGGGGAAGAGTTTGATAAGAAAGTAGCGTATTGGAAAACCTTACCAACAGATGAAGGTGCTCAATTTGATAAAGAGTATAGCTTCGATGCAGAAGATATAGAACCAATGATTACATATGGCACGAATCCTGGAATGGGAATTAAAATTTCTGAAACAGTTCCAGTAGATGAAAATCCATCATTTAAGAAGTCATTGGCTTATATGAATTTTGAAGCTGGTGAAAGTTTAATAAACAAGCCAATTAATTTTGTGTTTATAGGTAGTTGTACTAATTCTAGAATTGAAGATTTTAGAGTTGCTGCAAATTATATAAAAGGTAAGAAAAAGGCGGAAAATGTGACAGCTTGGTTAGTACCAGGAAGTAAGCAAGTTGAAGCTCAGATTATAGAAGAAGGTTTAAAGACTGTTTTTGATGAAGCAGGTTTTGAACTACGTCAACCAGGATGCTCGGCATGTTTAGCAATGAATGATGATAAGATTCCTCAAGGCGAATATTGCGTTTCAACCTCAAATAGAAATTTTGAAGGCCGGCAAGGACAAGGGTCAAGAACTATTTTGGCTAGTCCATTAGTGGCTGCTGCTACAGCAGTTGAAGGTAAGATTATAGATATTTCAAAACACTTGAATTAATGGAAAAATTTACAACACTAAAGTCAAAGGCCATTCCATTACATATTGAGAATGTGGATACAGATCAAATTATTCCTGCACGATTTTTAAAAGCAACGGATAGAAAAGGGTTTGGTGATAATGTTTTTAGAGATTGGAGGTACCATAAAGATGGAACTGTAAATACCGATTTTGTACTCAATGATTCAAAATACTCAGGTAGTATTTTAGTTGCTGGAGATAATTTTGGTTGTGGATCGAGTAGAGAACATGCAGCTTGGGCAATAACAGATTATGGTTTTAAGGTGGTGGTTTCTAGTTTTTTTGCAGACATTTTTAAAGGAAATGCTCTAAATAATGGCTTATTGCCTGTGCAGGTTTCAAAAGAGTTTTTGAGTGACTTATTACAACAAATTGAGTCCAATCCTCAAACAGAATTAGAAGTTAATCTTGAGAATCAGACCATTTCTGTTATAGATTCTAATTTATCGGAAGATTTTGAAATTGATCCTTACAAAAAGACCTGCATGATTAATGGCTATGATGACATCGATTATCTTGTAAATAATAAAGAACAAATTGTAGCTTTTGAAGCTCAGAAAATATACTAATTAGTACGAATGAAACATCCATTATTGAATTTCTAATTACAATACGAAATGATAATTTAGATGTTCCATGTGACCTTTGAAAAACAATAAAGATTTACACATGAAATTAAATATAGCAGTATTACCAGGTGATGGTATTGGTCCAGAAGTAACAAATCAGGCTGTGAAAGCACTAAAAGCCATTGCTTCAGAGTTTAACCATAATTTTAAGTTTACAACTGCAGATGTTGGTGCTATTGCAATAGATAAGCACAACGACCCTTTACCAGAGAAAACATTAGACTTATGTAAATTTTCTGATGCTATTTTGTTTGGTTCGATCGGTCATCCAAAATATGATAATGATCCTTCAGCAAAAGTACGCCCAGAACAGGGACTTTTGAAATTAAGAAAGGAACTAGGATTATTTGCAAATATTAGACCGGTAAAAGCTTATGAGACGTTATTAGATAAATCGCCTTTAAAGAAACACATCATTCAAGGTACAGATATTAGTATTTATCGGGAGTTAACAGGCGGTATTTATTTTGGTGAAAAGCAATTAAGTGAAGATGGTAATAAAGCTTCAGATTTATGTGAATACTCACGTGAAGAAATTGAGCGCATTGCGCATTTAGCTTTTAAAGCGGCGCAAACCAGAAACAATAAAGTCACTTTAGTTGATAAAGCTAATGTGCTCGAAAGTTCAAGACTATGGAGAAAAGTAGTTACTGAAATTGCAGAGCAATATAAAGATGTCACTTTAGATTTCTTATTTGTGGATAATGCTGCAATGCAAATGATTTTAAATCCTAAACAATTCGATGTTATTTTAACTGAGAATATGTTCGGTGATATCATTAGTGATGAAGCTAGTGTTATTGGCGGTTCTATTGGTTTATTAGCTTCGGCATCAGTCGGTGATAAGTACGCTATGTTCGAGCCTATTCACGGATCATTTCCACAAGCTACAGGAAAAGGAATTGCTAATCCAATTGCTTCAATTTTATCTGCAGCCATGTTGTTAGAACATTTCGGTTTATTAACAGAAGCAGAATTAGTAAAGCAAGCTGTTGATAAATCTCTAAAATTAAGTATATCTACTCCAGATATAAATTCAAAATACGATAATGTTACAACGGGCAAAGTTGGTGAGTTTATTGAAGATTTCATCAATAATCCAAAGGACACTAACATGAATTTTACTAACATCCATTTAGGACAATCTACAATCATATAAATTAAATGCCTACACAGCCAAAACTTACAAGATTTAATCAAAATGTATTGTCAAAGTATCAGATATACAACAGTATTTTTGTGACGCTACCGTTTGATACCATAACTAGAACAGGTACATTATTACCCTTATTTCATGCGACATGTAAAAAAGGGTTTGCTAATCAAGAGGATCCCACAACGATTGTCGAAACATTTTTCAAGAAATACCAAGCAAGACGATCGCCTCAAAGTCAAATTAATTTACTGTTTCGATTTATTCAATATATAGAGCGCCAGGTTGTTTTATTTGATGCTATTGAAGATGCGGCTTTTCCTGTTGTAAATAATATGGATGGTATTGGCACGCTAAGGAGTTTAAAAGAAAGTGTTACTGCAGATAACAAACTAGAAACCCTTCAAAAATATCTCGAAGAATTTAAAGTAAGAATAGTTCTAACAGCGCATCCAACCCAGTTTTATCCTGGTTCTGTTTTAGGAATTATAACCGATTTAACGGATGCTATTCGCGAAAATGATTTAGTTAGAATAAATAATCTATTAGCACAGTTAGGAAAGACACCATTTTTTAAAGACAAAAAACCATCTCCTTATGATGAAGCTGTGAGTTTAATCTGGTATTTAGAAAATGTATTTTATAAATCCTTTGGAACCATATATGATTACATTCAGCAGAATATTTTTGATGGCAAACAAATAGATAATGATATTATAAATATAGGCTTCTGGCCAGGAGGAGATCGCGACGGAAATCCGTTTGTAACACCAGAAATTACGTTGAATGTTGCTAATCGCTTACGTGCAACTGTTGTTAAGAATTATTATAGAGATGCACGTCGCCTAAGACGTAAATTAACTTTTGAAGGAGTTGAAGAACGCATAGTAGTTTTAGAAACGGAACTATGGAAGATTATAACGAATAAGAATTCTAACTTAACAGCCGAGAGTTTTGCTTCAGAATTACAAATAATTAAAGAGGTTATTGTGACAGAGCATCAATCGCTCTATGTGTCTGAAGTTAATAGTTTGTTGAACAAGATTCATCTTTTCGGATTTCACTTTGCCAACTTAGATATAAGACAAGATAGTCGTAAACATGCACAGTTCTTTAATGATATGGTTAATGCTTTATTAGAAAGCGGAAGCGATATTTTCCCAAAGAATTATCACGATTTAGCAGAAAAAGAGCAAGTAAAGATTTTATCTAAAATTAAAGGTGAAGTTGATTTGTCTCTAATAAAAGATGAGGAAACTTTAAAGGCTTTAAATACTATGAAGGCCATTAAGACCATTCAAGAAACAAATGGAGAAAAGGCTGCAAATCGTTATATAATTAGTAACAACCAGACGACACTTAACGTAATGCAATTATTTGCCATGTTGAAGCTGGTGGCGTTTAAAGATAAATTAACTGTAGATATAGGACCGCTTTTTGAAACTATAACGGATTTAGAAAATGCACCTATGGTAATGGAAGAGCTGTATACGAATCCAGAATATGCCGCGCATTTAAAATCTCGTGGAAATAAGCAGACTATAATGCTTGGCTTTAGTGATGGTACCAAAGATGGTGGATATTTAATGGCTAATTGGGCAATTTATAAAGCCAAGGAGAATTTGACAACGGTTTCAAGAAAATATGGAATCAAGGTGATTTTCTTTGATGGTCGAGGTGGACCACCAGCACGAGGAGGTGGAAAAACACATAACTTCTACGCATCTCTTGGGCCGACAATTGAAGATAAAGAGGTGCAATTAACCATTCAAGGACAAACCATTAGTTCAAATTTCGGAACTTTAGAATCGTCACAATATAATCTTGAGCAGCTTATAAGCTCCGGTATTGGTAATAGTCTTAGCGATTCAGAATTGAGTATGTTGCCTGAGAATAGAGATGTGATGACGGATTTATCTGAACGTAGTTACAAGGCTTATTCAGATTTTAAAGCCCACCCAAAATTTATTCCCTATTTGGAGCACATGAGTACACTTAAATACTATGCAAAAACTAATATTGGAAGTCGTCCATCTAAGCGTGGAAAAGCTGACGGCTTAGTCTTTGAAGATTTAAGAGCAATACCTTTTGTTGGTTCTTGGAGTCAGTTAAAACAGAATGTGCCGGGCTTTTTTGGTGTAGGCACAGCTTTAAAGCATTATGAGGATATTGGTGAGTTTGAAAAAGTACAGACCTTATTTAAAACATCTGATTTTTTTAAGACACTTATTGGTAATAGTATGATGTCATTGTCTAAATCATTCTTCGACTTAACAAGATATATGGCCGATGATCCTGAGTATGGAGAATTTTGGTCTATTATTTATAACGAATATGAAACATCAAAACGCCTCATATTAAAACTAACAGGTTACAAAGAATTGATGCAAGAAGAGCCTGCTGGTAAAGCATCTATTGCTGTTAGAGAATCTATTGTTTTACCTTTACTAACGATACAGCAGTATGCGTTAAAGAAGATACAAGAACTTGAGAAATCTGGAGTTAAAGCAGATGATAAACAAATGAAGATTTTTACTAGTATGGTAACCCGTTCTTTATTTGGTAATATTAATGCGAGTCGTAATTCGGCTTAAATGTATTCCTGCGAAGGCAGGAATCCACTTTTAATTTCACGTAAAAAATAAAAAACCCCGAAGCTTAATAGTTTCGGGGTTTTTATCTAAATGATTATATGTGTTTTTTGAAATAAGCATAGGGAATACTTTAATATAATCTTCATAATAATTTCACATCGATTGAGTTTCCTCGAAGGGATAATAGTATTAAAATTTATGCATAGGATTTTCTCCTTTGAGGGAACTTTAGAGGTGTTTTAGATGTAACTCCTCAAATGCTATTCAAATAAAAACCCTCTGAGTAATTTACTCAGAGGGTTTTCCCTAACAACTAATTAAACTAAGCAATCAATTTTAAAACGCTTAGTGTTCGTTTAATCTAAAGTCTGAATAAGCATCCATTCCGTGTTCGTGTGAATCTAGACCTTCTAATTCTTCACGTTCAGAAACTCTTATACCGACTGTTTTCTTCAGAACAAATATGATTAGAAATGAAGATACAATACAGATGGCAGCATAAGAAGCTACACCTATAAGTTGACTTACAAATTGTGCTCCACCAGCTAATTCTCCAAAGATACCAACAGCTAATGTTCCCCAAATACCACATGCTAAGTGAACAGCAATAGCACCAACAGGATCATCTAATCTTAACTTATCAATTAATGCAACGGCAAATACAATTATTGCACCTGCAATAGCGCCTATAAGAATAGCATCAGTAGGGCTCATTTGATCTGCACCAGCAGTAATACCAACAAGACCACCTAATATACCATTTAGGAACATTGTTAAATCTAAATTTTTATAACGTAGTGTAGAAACTAGAGCAGCAACAACACCACCAGCTGCAGCAGCCAAACATGTTGTAACTAAAGTTAATGAAGTTAAACCTGGGTCCGCAGATAAAACAGAACCACCATTAAATCCAAACCAACCTAACCATAAGATTAACACACCAGCAGTTGCTAATGGAATGTTATGCCCAGGAATAGCTTGTGGCTTACCATCTTTAAATTTACCAATTCTAGATCCTAAAAGGAATACAGCTACTAAAGCAGCCCAACCTCCAACAGAGTGTACTAATGTAGAACCTGCAAAATCATAAAATGGTGTCTCTAAAGTTTGTAAAAATCCACCTCCCCATTTCCAAGAACCTGCAAGTGGATAAATTATACCTACATAAATTACTGTAAAGATCATGAATGGTCCAATTTTCATACGTTCGGCTACGGCTCCAGAAACAATAGTTGCTGCGGTTGCTGCAAACATACCTTGAAATAAGAAATCTGTCCAGTACGTATAACCTTCGTTATATGCTAAGTCTAAAGCTCCGTCTACCATTGGTGCATCTAAACCAAATCCAGCAAATCCAATAAATCCATTGAAATCTCCAGGATACATAAGGTTAAATCCTACTAAACAATACAATAGTAAACCTACTGTGATAATAAATATATTTTTAAATAAAATGTTAATTGTATTTTTTTGACGTGTCAATCCGATTTCTAAAAATGCAAATCCCATGTGCATAAAGAAAACGAGTGCTGTACAGATCATCATCCATACATTATTTGTAGTTAATAATTCCATGTTCTTTTTTATTTAGATATTTTCTTTAATGTTCCTCCTCCTTTTTCTCCAGTACGTATGCGATATGCTTCTGAAATATCTGATACAAATATTTTACCATCACCAACATCTCCTGTAGCAGCAGATTTAAGTAACGCATCTATAGTAATTTGTTCAAAATCATCATTTACAACTATAGATAAATATCTGCGCTGTATATCACTTGTACTATAACTCACGCCTCTGTAAACATGAGCTTCTTTTTCGTTACCTAAACCAGTAACATCCCAATAAGAAAAGAAGTTTACGTCCACAGCATGAAGAGCATCTTTTACTGTAGAAAACTTTGATTTTCTGATTATTGCTTCAATTTTTTTCATTGTATTTATTGTTAGTTAGTAAATATTAAAATGTGTAGATAGCGGCTAAAGTGAATGCAGCCAAACTACTCATGTCTTCTCCGTCAGCATCAAAGAACGCATCGTCAAAATTACTCCAAGAGTCTAATCTAATTTCAGGCTTAATAATTAGGTTGCTTTCTACGGTGTAGCTCCCTGTTAAAGTTGCAGCAAATACACTTGGTAAATCATCACCTTCTTCAGCATGATATCCAAAGTATTCACCTCTTAAACCAATACTAAAATCTTCAGATGCAGCAAATTGAGGGTATAAAGCAGCACCATAAAAGCCATTTTTAAAATCATCACTCAATACAGCACCATTATCATCATAAACGTAAGATGTAGTTTGGTAAGCAGCATTGATTCCTAAGAAAAATTCGTCAGACAGATCAAAACCACCAGTGTAATCAACTTCAAAACCTAAACCATTATTAGCACCACTATCATAGTATAAGTTTAAGTATTGGCCCGAATAACCTAATTGTGCACCAAATGAATATTCACCTGTTGTAGAGGTGTTATTAGTGTCCCAAGGGTTCATTACTGCCAACATTAAGCTAAAATCATCAGATAATGCGAAATCTGCTTTTAAACCCATGTGGGAAAAAGGTCCGTTAGAGAATAAATGAGATGTACTGTAGTTAAAGTTTGCTGCAGGTGCAATAACTTCATATCCTAAAAACGTATTAAAACGACCAAATGTTAAGGTAGTACTTTCAGAAACATTCCAGTAAGCATAGGCTTGATTTACGATACCATCAACAATATCGTTGCTAAAAGTAGCACCAGCACCTCTCGGTCCTACCACTAAATCCAGAACAGCACCTACTTTACCGCTTTCATAGCTAGCAATTAAATTTCCCATACCCAATGCAAATCCTGTTTGATCTGCAAAAGCGGTTCCGAAAGATTGTCCGGAATCATCAGAAGCCGATAAATATGTTTGGTAATAAGCGTCAACACTTCCGCTTATAGAGAATTTCTTTTCTTCAGTTTCTTCTTCTTGAGCAAATAAACCAAATGCTATAAAGAACATTGAAAGCGTAAATAATTTTTTCATAATCATAATAATATTTAATATAGTTAATTCGGGTCAAATCTATACAAACTTTAAAACAACCCTATTAAAAAGTGGGGTTAAATTATAATTTTTATGAATATTATATTTTATACCCCCTAAATTTTAGGGTTAACATATTTTTTAATGTTTTTTTAACAAATTGATAATTGGTAAAATCGTTTTTTGCTAAGATTTAGTTGTAAAGGAATGGCGAAAACGTTTTCGCTCAAAAGTGCCGTTTTTACTATGTCTTACCTATTATCTATTCATCAGTATATCTCATAATTATTATCATATTTTCATTTAGATAGTGCTTAATTATCGATATGAGAAAAGTGTTTCCAGTTTTTTTTTAATTGAATTTTACGGCATATATTAGAGGTTCACTGCGGCTTAAAAACCTTCGAAAAAATTAAATTATGCTGAAGAAACAAGGACTCTATTTACCAGAATTTGAACATGAAAATTGTGGAGCAGGATTTATATGTAATCTAAAAGGAGAAAAAACAAATCAAATTATACATGACGCTTTAGAGATTCTTGTAAAACTAGAACATCGTGGCGGTGTTAGTGCAGATGGGAAAACTGGTGATGGTGCTGGTCTTTTAATAGACATTCCTCATGATTATTTTAAAAGAGTCTGTGGATTCAAAGTGCCAGTAAAAGGAAAGTATGCTGTGGGAATGGTTTTCTTACCAAAAAACAGAAATCAATATAAGTTTTGTAAAGATACTTTCGAAAAAGAAATCATTGCTCAAGGACTTTCTGTTATAGGATGGCGAGAGGTTCCTGTAGATTCCACGCAACTAGGAGAAATAGCTTTAGCGTCAGAACCTAATATCGAACAAATCTTTGTCGGAAAATCTAACGAAGTTTCAGAAACCGATTTTAAAGCAAAACTATATGCGGCACGAAAAATAACAAAGCATACGGTTAGAAAATCTAAGATGTCTCAAAGTTCATATTTCTATGTGTCTAGTTTATCAATGAATACACTTATATATAAAGGTATTATAATGCCCGAAGATATAGGTCCTTATTATAAAGATTTACAAGAAGATGATTTGGTGACACGCCTGGCATTAGTGCATCAGCGCTTTTCAACCAATACAATGCCGACTTGGGAATTGGCACAGCCATTCCGATTTATGTGTCAAAATGGAGAAATAAATACACTTAGAGGTAACGTGAGTAGAATGCGAGTTAGAGAAGAAATCATGAAAAGTGATGTCTTTGGACCGCAAATAGAAAAATTATTTCCAATCATTTTACCAGGAAAATCAGATTCTGCCTCTATGGACATGGTTGTGGAATTATTAACGCATACGGGACGTTCTCTTCCGGAGGTGATGATGATGATGATTCCTGAAGCCTGGGAAAAACATGCAACCATGTCGCCAGAACGAAAAGCATTTTACGATTATAATGCCTGTATTATGGAGCCATGGGATGGACCTGCTTCTGTGCCATTTACAGACGGGAATTATATAGGAGCATTATTAGATAGAAACGGATTAAGACCTTCAAGATATACAGTCACTAAAAGTGGTAAATTAATTATGTCTTCAGAAATTGGTGTGGTAGATATTGCACCAGAAGATGTTGAAAGTCATGGTCGCTTAGAACCTGGAAAAATGTTCTTGGTAGACATGAATCAAGGTCGAATTATAAACGACGAAGAAATAAAAAGTAAAATTGTAAAAGAAAGACCATATCAGGAATGGTTGGATAAAACGAGATTACATTTAAAAGATATTCCATATACAGGCGAAACCTGTCCGATTGAAACTCTAGATATAAAAACAAGACAGCGCTTATTCAACTATACGTTTGAGGATATTCAAGAAGTCATCACGCCAATGGCACAAAAGGCTAAAGAGGCTTTAGGTTCTATGGGAATAGATACACCTTTAGCGGTTTTATCTAACAAACCTCAGTTGATTTCAAATTACTTTAAACAGTTATTTGCTCAGGTGACTAATCCACCATTAGATGGGATTAGAGAAGAAATTGTAACTGATATTAGTTTGGCCTTAGGAAAAGACCGAAATATTTTCAGCATTACAGAAAGACAATGTAGAAAATTAAAAATTCAGAATCCTGTAATATCAAATGACGATTTAGATAAAATTAGAAATATTAAAGTTGAAAGCTATAAAGCCGAAACTATAGAAATATTATACCAAAAGGATAAGGGTTTAAATGGTCTAGAAGATGCATTGGATAACATCATTGTTCAAATTGAAAAAGCACTAGAAAGAAAAACTAACATTATTATCCTTTCAGATAGAGGAGTTAGTAAAGAGTTAGCACCAATTCCTCCATTATTAGCATGTTCTTATGTGAGTCATCAAATGAATCGTTTGCGCAAGCGCTCGTACTTCGATATAATAATCGAATCTGCAGAACCACGCGAACCACATCATTTCGCCACCTTATTTGGGTATGGTGCAAGTGCTGTGAACCCTTATATGGTGAATGAAATCATTAGAATGCAAGTTAAAGACGGCTTTATCACGGATATGGATGAGCAAAAAGCGGTTGATAATTTTAACAAAGCCATTGGAAAAGGCATTTTGAAAATAATGAATAAAATAGGAATCTCGACTTTACGTTCATACAGAGGTTCTCAAATTTTTGAAATTGTTGGTTTCAATTCGCAATTTGTTGAGAAATATTTTCCATATACAACTTCTAGAATAGAAGGTATTGGTTTATATGAAATCGAAAAAGAAATTGATAAAAGATACCATCATGCTTATCCAGAAAATATCGTAGATAAACGTTTAGGTTTGAATATAGGTGGTGATTACAGATGGAGACGAAATGGTGAAAAGCATTTATTCAATCCAACAACGGTTGCAAAACTTCAACAAGCAGTAAGATTGAGTGATCAAAAGAGCTATGATGTTTATGCTAAAGCCATAAACGAACAGTCTAAAAATTTAATGACCATTCGCGGGTTATTTGAATTTAATAATATTGACCCTATTCCGATTGAAGAGGTAGAACCATGGACGGAAATCGTAAAACGATTTAAAACAGGTGCTATGTCTTATGGCTCAATTTCACGTGAAGCACATGAAAATTTGGCGATTGCCATGAACAGAATTGGAGGAAAATCTAATTCAGGAGAAGGTGGAGAAGACAGAAAACGTTTTCAGCCAGATGTCAATGGCGATAGTAGAAACTCAGCTATAAAGCAAGTCGCTTCTGGTCGTTTTGGTGTCACTTCTCACTATTTAACGAATGCTAAGGAGATTCAGATAAAAATGGCTCAAGGTGCAAAACCAGGCGAAGGAGGTCAATTACCTGGAGAGAAGGTATTGCCATGGATTGCAGCTGCAAGAAACTCCACACCATTTGTAGGTTTAATTTCACCACCACCACATCACGATATTTATTCCATTGAAGATTTAGCACAATTAATCTATGATTTAAAAAATGCAAATCGTGAAGCTAGAATTAATGTAAAGCTTGTATCTGAAGTTGGTGTAGGTACTATTGCAGCAGGTGTTGCAAAAGCAAAAGCTGATGTGGTGCTTATTTCTGGTTACGATGGAGGTACAGGAGCATCACCATTAACCTCATTAAAACATGCTGGTTTACCTTGGGAACTCGGTATAGCTGAAGCACAACAAACACTTGTTCTTAATGATTTAAGAAGCAGAATTGTTGTAGAGTGCGATGGACAATTAAAAACAGGTCGTGATGTTGCCATTGCAGCATTATTAGGTGCTGAAGAATTTGGTTTTGCAACTGCGCCTTTAGTAGCATCAGGATGCATAATGATGCGTAAGTGTCATTTAAATACCTGTCCTGTCGGCATTGCGACTCAAGATAAAGAGTTGCGTAAAAACTTTAGAGGTACACCAGAACATGTGATTAATTTCTTCTATTATATCGCAGAAGAGTTAAGAGCTATTATGGCAGAATTAGGGTTTAGAACTATGGCTGAAATGATTGGTCAAACCCATAAAATAAATGCAAACAGAGCGATTAAGCATTACAAAGCTAAAGGCTTAGATTTATCTTCAATCTTGCATAGACCAGAAGCGTACAGCAAAATGACGGTTAAAAATACCGAAAAGCAAGAACACAATTTAGACAATGTATTGGATTTTAAAATTCTAAAAGATTCACATCGTGCTTTATACAGAAAAGAGCAAATGACATTGGCTTATCCAATTAAAAATACGAATCGAACAGTTGGTGCTATTGTAAGTAATGAAATTTCAAAAATATATGGTCATTTAGGTTTACCTGAAGATACTTTGAATATCAATTTTGAAGGTTCTGCAGGTCAGAGTTTTGGTGCTTTTGGAGCACATGGATTAACTTTCAAACTAGAAGGAAATACAAACGATTATTTAGGTAAAGGCTTATCTGGTGCGAAACTTATAGTTAAAAAACCGGCTAAAGCAGACTTCGTTGCAGAAGACAATATTATTGTTGGTAATGTTTGTTTATTCGGAGCAGTAGAAGGTCAGGCTTATATCAATGGTATTGCAGGAGAACGTTTTGCGGTTAGAAATTCTGGAGCAACAGCGGTTGTGGAAGGTGTAGGTGATCATTGTTGTGAATATATGACTGGAGGTAAAGTGGTAGTTTTGGGTAAAACAGGACGAAACTTTGCAGCCGGCATGAGTGGAGGAATAGCATACGTTTACGATCCTGAAAACAAATTTGTAAATGGATTATGTAATACCGAAACCATAGAATTTGAAAAGATTTTGAAGAAAGATGCTAATGAATTAAAATCTATAATTGCAAAGCATGTGAAATACACAGGCAGTCAGTTAGGTGAAAAATTATTAGCTGATTGGGAAACGAGTTTGAGCAATTTTGTTAGAGTTATGCCAACGGAATACAAACGTGCATTGAAACGTTTAGAGACAGAAGAACAAATGGTTGAAGCGTTAGCTTAATAGGGGTAGAGAATACAGATTTAATTAAAATTAGATTGCAGGATAAGATTCCTGCTTTCGCAGGAATAAAATGGGAAAAGTAACAGGTTTTAAAGAATTTGAAAGAAAGGATGAATCCTACAAATCAGTAAAGGATCGTGTAAAGCACTATAAAGAATTTACTGTGCCGCTTAAGGATAAAGATCTGAAAGAACAAGGGTCACGTTGTATGGATTGTGGAATTCCGTTTTGTCATAGTGGTTGTCCACTTGGGAATTTAATTCCAGATTTTAATCACATGGTACACCAAGGTGAATGGCAAAAAGCTTCATGGATTTTACATTCTACAAATAACTTCCCTGAGTTTACAGGGCGTTTATGTCCTGCACCATGTGAACAAGCATGTGTGTTAGGTATTATTGAAGATCCGGTTTCTATAGAAAATATTGAAAAAAATATCGTTGAACGTGCCTTTAAAGAGGGTTGGATTAAGCCACAGCCACCAAAAACCAGAACAGGAAAAACAATTGCTATTGTGGGTTCTGGTCCGGCAGGTTTGGCAGCGGCACAGCAATTAAATAGAGCTGGTCATACGGTTACTGTTTTTGAACGCGATGATGCTATTGGAGGCTTATTGCGCTATGGTATTCCAAATTTTAAAATGGAAAAAGAGATTATAGATCGTCGTTTGGCCATTTTAGAAGCGGAAGGTATTGTATTTAAAACCAACGTTAATGTTGGAGTTAACTATGATGTTGAAGACTTAAAAGCGTTTGATGCAACTGTACTTTGTGGTGGTGCAACTGAAAGAAGAAGTTTACCAACACCTGGAATAGATGCTGATGGAGTAGTGCAAGCTATGGATTTTTTAACCCAACAAACCAAAGTGGTTTTTGGGCAAGAAATAAAGGATCAGGTATTAGCTACAGATAAAAATGTAATTGTTATTGGTGGTGGAGATACAGGTTCGGATTGTATCGGTACATCGAATCGTCAAGGAGCAAAATCGGTTGTTAATTTTGAGATTATGCCAAAGCCACCAGGACACAGATCTCCAGCAACACCTTGGCCATATTGGCCGTTACAATTAAAGACATCGTCTTCTCATAAAGAAGGTGTTGAAAGAAATTGGCTTATAAATACTAAGGAATTTGTAACCGATAAAAGCGGAAAACTAACCGCTTTAAAAACTGTGAATGTAGAGTGGGAAATGGTTCCTGGTGAGCGACCAAAATTAATAGAAATTGCAGGTACTGAAAAAACATGGCCATGTGATTTGGCATTATTAGCATTAGGATTTACTGGTCCAGAAAGCACAATTGCCGATAAATTAGGATTAGACAGAGATGTACGTTCTAATTATAAAGCGAGTTATGGAAAGTATCAAACCAATATTCCAAATATATTTACGGCCGGTGATATGAGAAGAGGACAATCCTTAATTGTTTGGGCTATCTCTGAAGGAAGAGAAGCGGCTCGTCAAGTAGATATTTACTTAATGGGTAAATCTGATTTAGCTACAAAAAATGCGGATGGTGATTTAGTTGGGTTATAATTAAATAGCTACATAAAACTTTCTACTGCTATAAATTCTAGGGTTAGTATATTTTTAGGGTAGAATATAAAAGCATCTGTTTTCAGGTGCTTTTTTTATTCATTGGTAAAAGCGGTAAGACTTTTGATTATATTTATAATTCAATACACTATTACATGAGAACTTTTTTCATATTAATTTTTATAAATTTTTCTTTGTTTTTGAACGCACAAAATAAAAACGAAGAAAATAAGTATTATGATTCAGGTAATCTAAAAGCTACTAGAATTCATCAGGAAAACCATAACAAATGTGAGTATATATTTTATTTTGAAAATGGTAATATAAAAACCACAGGTTATAATCTTGAATACAAAAAAGAAGGAAAAGCAAAATTGAGAAAAGTAGGCAAATGGAAATATTTTTATGAGGATGGTAACAAAAAAAGTGAAGGAGAATATGCTCAAGGTAAAAAAATAGGTGAGTGGAAGTACTACTATAATGATGGAACTATAAAAAGTAAAGGGAGCTTTAGGGACAATGAAGAAATAGATATATGGACTTTCTATCATGAAAATGGTGAGGTAAAATGTGAAGGTTTTTATAAAGAAGGTAAAAGAACAGAAGAATGGAAATTCTATTATGAAAGTGGAAAATTAAAATCAATAGGAGATTATACTGGAGGTAAAAATTCAGGAAAATGGCAATATTTTCATGAAAATGGTGAAAAGAATCGAGAAGGTATTCTAATAAATAGTGAAAAGACTGGACTATGGAAATTTTATAACGAAAAAGGTGAACTAACAACATCTGGGAACTACAACAATAATGTATCTGAAGGTTTATGGACATTTCGTTTTATAGATAAAAATAGTGGTGAAAAAGGCTATTACGAAGAGGAATTTATTAATGGTAAACTATCTGGATTTCGAAAGTTTTACAGGTCCGATAAGACTTTATATGCAACAGGTAAGGTAGTAGAAAAAGAAAAAAATGTTGGTGAGTGGAAACTTTATGATAAAAATGAACAATTATTAAAAATTATTAATTATTCGAATAATGTTCTTTCTGGGCGATGGATAACTTATTACCCAAACGGAAAGATTAACCAAATGGGCTTTTATAAAAATGGAATACCTTTTGGTGAAATAATATCTTACCATGAAAACGGAAAATTATACAGCATGGGTAAGATAGAAAATGGTTTAATGCATGGTGAATGGAAATATTATAATGAAAATGGGGATTACGATAAATCTGTTGAATATAAAGAAGGTAAAGAAGTAAACTAATCTTTATTATTTAGGAAATTTACCTTGAATATCATCCAAACACAAATTATGAATACTCCCAATATGAGAATGTTCTTTCCCTAAATCGGGTTTGTACGTGTCATTTTGTACTTCACCGCCAATCTGTTGATAGGCTTCTCTAAAAGACATACCATCAACTACTAAATTATTAATACTATCTACTGTAAATAGATATTTGTACTTGTCATCATTAAGATCAATATCTTTCACAATGATTTGCTGAATGGAATAAGTGAAGATGTCTAAAATATCTTTAACATCTTCAAAAGCGTTGATAATGTTTTCTTTTAATAACTGAAAATCTCTATGGTAACCACTTGGTAAATTGTTTGTGATTAATAACATTTCGGTATGCAATGCTTGAATTTTATTACACTTACCTCTAATCAATTCAAACACATCAGGATTCTTTTTATGTGGCATAATACTGCTTCCAGTAGTTAACTCGTCTGGAAATGTTATAAAACCAAAATTCTGACTCATATATAAACAAATATCCATGGCAAATCGAGACATGGTATTGCATAAACCACCTAAAGCACTTGCAATAGCACGTTCACTTTTGCCTCTGCTTAATTGAGCAGCAACCACATTGTATTTTAAAGTTGAAAATTCTAATTCCTTTGTTGTGATGTCCCTATCAATTGGAAACGAACTACCATAACCAGCAGCAGAACCTAATGGGTTTTGATCTACAATTTTTGAAACGGCATTTAAAACATAAACATCATCAATGAGTAATTCTGCATAGGCAGAAAACCATAAGCCAAAAGAGGATGGCATGGCAACTTGTAAATGGGTATAACCGGGTAATAATTGCGATTTATGAGTTTCAGCTAAACCTAAAAGTGTATCAAAAAACGTTTTTGTTTTGGAGTTAATAATTTCAAGATTTTCCTTATAGTATAACTGAAGTGCCACCAAAACCTGATCGTTTCTAGAACGTGCAGTGTGTATTTTTTTACCGACATCACCTAAAGATTTTGTCAACTCATGTTCAATTTTAGAATGTACATCTTCAAAAGTGTCTTCTATTACAAAACTTCCATCTTCAATAGATTCTGATAAGGTTTGCAAGCCAGCCTTTAGCTGTTCTAATTCTTCAGAACTAATAATTCCGATGGATTCTAACATAATAGCGTGCGCTCGAGATGCATCAACATCATATTTAGCAATATGCATATCAATTTCTCTGTCATTGCCAACAGTAAAATGCTCTATTTTTTTATCGATTGAAAATCCTTTGTCCCAAAGTTTCATATTTTCTTATTTTTGCTTCTGTCTCCTCGAGCATTACTTGAAACAAAATATATTTTGTTTTAAGTAGCGAGCGTAGCTCAACGAGAGGTTTTTTAATATTAATAGGTCTCGACTGCGCTCGACCGGACAAGCTTATAGTACTTTTTCTAATAATTTAATATACAAATCAATTCCTTCTTCAATTTCAGCGAGATAAATAAACTCATCAGCTGTATGCGATCTTGTACTATCACCAGGTCCTAATTTTAAAGATGGACATGTTAAAACGGATTGATCTGAAAGTGTCGGAGAACCATAAGTTTCTCTGCCTAATTCAATGCCAGCTTTGACTAAGTCGTGATGAACTGGAATAGACGATGAATTCAATCGTAAACTACGTGCTTCAATACTAGAACAGGGTGAATTTTTAGTCAGAATATCAGCAATTTCCTGATTAGAATATTTATCATTCACACGAACATCAATCACTAAATCAACTTCACTCGGAACAGCATTATGCTGCTTGCCAGCATTAATTTGAGTTACCGTCATTTTTACATCTCCAAGAACAGGTGATTTCTTTTCAAAGGTATAGTCTTGAAACCATTTTAAAACATCAATGGTTTTATAAATGGCATTGTCAGTATTAGGATGTGCAGCATGACTAGCCGTACCTTTTACCTTCGCATCAAAAACCACTAAGCCTTTTTCGGCAATCGCTAAATTCATTAAGGTAGGCTCGCCAACAATGGCAACATCAACATGTGGAATTATGGATAACATACTATTTAAACCATCCGGACCACTACTTTCTTCTTCTGCAGAGGCCACAATGACCAAATTATAGCTGAGGTCTTTCTTTTTATAGAAATAGGTAAATGTAGCAATTAAGGATACCAAACAACCACCAGCATCATTACTTCCTAAACCATATAATTTGCCATCTTCTACAATTGCTTTTAAAGGATCTTTTGTGTAACCATTGTTTGGTTTTACGGTATCGTGATGTGAGTTTAATAGTAATGTTGGTTTCTTTTCATCGAAATGTTTATTGGTTGCCCAAATGTTGTTTTTATTCCGTTTGAAAGGAATTTGATGTGTTGTAAACCAATCTTCAATTAACAAAGCCGTATTATCTTCTTCCGAAGAAAATGATTGCGTTTCTATAAGTTGTTTTAGCAGAACAATAGCTTCTTGTGTTAATTTTTCAATCATTTTGTTATAGTTGTATGTTTGCTGTTTGTATTGAAAAGCATATCTGATTTTCCAATACAAACTTGTTGTACGTTATGATGTATTGCATGAAAGCAGTTGTCTAATTTTGGTAACATGCCTTCGAATATGATATTGTTATCTTTTAGTGTTTTATATCTTCCAGTGTTGATGTTTTCAATAACGGAATCTTCGTTTTCTACGTTTTCGAGAACACCATTTTTTTCAAAACAATAATAGAGTTCGGTTTTAAAATGTTTTGCAAAACCAATCGCTAATTCTGAAGCAATGGTGTCTGCATTAGTGTTTAATAGTTGCCCGTTTTTATCATGGGTAATAGCGCAAAAAACTGGAGTAATGTTGTTTTTTAATAACACTTCTAAAGTAGTCGTATTTACTTTTTTTACATCACCAACAAATCCATAGTCAACAGTTTTAACAGGTCTTTTTTCTGAAATGATAGTATTTCCATCCGCACCAGAAAACCCAATGGCATTACAATTATTGGCTTGTAATTGGGCGATAATGTTCTTATTTATGTTCCCTGCATATACCATGGTAATGATGTCTAAAGTATCAGTATCTGTAATACGTCTGCCTTCATTCATTTTAACAGGTACGTTCATTTTCTTTGCCAATTGCGTTGCTAATTTTCCACCACCATGCACCAATACTTTTAGACCTTTAAGTTTTGAAAATTCACTTAAGAATGAAGCTAATGCAATATCATTATCGATAATGTTACCTCCAATTTTTATGACTTTTAGTGTTTTCATTTTAATATTTTGTCTCCTCGAGCATTACTTGAAACAAAATATATTTTGTTGAAAGTAGAGAGCTTAGCTCTGCGAGAGGTTTTTATGTTTAATAGGTCTCGACTGCGCTCGACCCGACAATATTTATAGGTTTTCTAATATTTGCTTCAACACAACTTGTGCAGCATAAGTTCTATTATTAGCTTGTTGAATAACAATAGATTGATTACTATCTAAAACTGCATCTTCAACAACTACATTTCGTCTTACTGGCAGGCAATGCATAAACTTAGCCTTACCAAGTTTTTCTTTAGTCATCATCCAGTTTTTATCTTCACTTAAAATTTTGCCATAGTCAGTATAACTGCTCCAGTTTTTTACATATACAAAATCTGCATCTTTTAGTGCTTCTTCTTGATTGTAATTTATGGTTGTGTCTTTGGTGATTTCAGTATTCAACTCATAACCTTCAGGATGTGTAATGGTAAAATCAACATCCAAATATTGCATCATTTCAACAAACGAATTCGCTACAGCTTGTGGTAATGCTTTTGGATGTGGTGCCCAAGATAAGACCACTTTAGGTGTTTTCTTTTCTGTTAATTCTGAAATTGTAATCGCATCTGTTAGTGCTTGCAATGGGTGAGCTGTTGCAGATTCCATGTTTATAATAGGAACCGTAGCATATTTTTTGAAGCTATTTAGAATTAATTCAGATTCATCTCTTGCTTTATCTTTTAATCCAGGGAACGCTCTAACAGCAATTACATCTGCGTATTGAGAAATTACCTGAGCCGCTTCTTTGATATGCTCTGATTTATCAATGTTCATTATAGTGCCATCTTCAAACTCTAAATTCCAAGCGTCATTGACATTTAAAATCATGACCTCCATACCTAAGTTCTTTGCTGCTTTTTCTGTACTTAATCGTGTTCTTAAGCTCGAATTAAAGAAGAGCATTACTAATGTTTTATGTTTTCCTATTTCTGAAAGTTCAAAAGGATTCATTTTTAATAAAATAGCACCCTTTATAGTTTCCGAAAGGTTTGAGATATCTTTTATGGTTGTATAATTTTTCATTTTTACTTCCCGCGAAAGTGGGAATCTTTTTAATTAAACTTAGTTTCAATTAGGTCTCGACTGCGCTCGATCAGACAAACGAATGTCTCCTCGAGCGCAGTCGAGAAGTTTTACGGTTCTAATTTTTTTAATTCTTTCTTTAACGCCTTAAAAAAGACATCGATATGTTTTTTCTGAATGGTTAAAGGTGGAAGAATTCTAATTAAATTTGGGTTTTTAGCACCACCAGTAAATATATGATGCTTAAATATGAGTGTTTTTCTCAATTCCGAAATTGGAAAATCAAACTCTAAACCGAGCATTAATCCTCGACCTTTAATAGCTTTTAAATTTGGTAAATCTTTTGTTTTTTCAAGAAAATATTCTGAGATTTCTGAAGCATTTTGCATTAGGTTTTGCTCTTTAATAACATCTAACACTGAAAGGGTAGCTGCACAAGCTAAATGATTTCCACCAAAAGTAGTTCCTAGTAATCCAAAAGAGGCCTTAATTGAGGGATGAATTAAAATTCCACCAACAGGAAATCCATTTCCCATGCCTTTGGCAATCGATATAATATCTGGTGTAATGTTGTGCTTTTGAAAAGCAAAAAAGTCACCTGTTCTTCCAAACCCAGATTGCACTTCATCAGCTATTAAAGCTGTGTTATATTGCTTGCAAAGTTTTTCTAGGCCTTGATAAAATTCAGTTGTATTTTCATCTAATCCACCAACTCCTTGAATGCATTCTATAATGATTGCACAGGTCTCATTAGCTTTTAGAATGGATTCTGCTGATTCTAAATCTCCTAACTCTACAAAATCGACCTTTTGTTGTGCATTTAAAGGAGCAACGACTCTAGGATTATCAGTTGCCGCAACAGCTGCTGAGGTTCTACCATGAAATGAATTATTAAAAGCTAATATTTTGTGTTTTCCGTTGTGGAAAGATGCTAGTTTCAAGGCGTTTTCATTGGCTTCTGCACCAGAATTGCATAAAAACAATTGGTAGTCTTTGCATCCAGATAAGTGTTCTAATTTGTTCGCTAATTGTGTCTGTAATGGATTTTGAATGGCATTACTATAAAAACCTAGTTTTTCAACTTGATTTGAAATTGCAGCAACATATTTTGGATGTGAATGTCCAATAGAAATAACTGCATGACCACCATAAAGATCGAGATATTCAACATCTTTTTCATCGTAAACGTACGCATCTTTTGCGCTTACAGGTGTAACATCGTATAACGGATATACATTAAATAAACTCATATCTGTTCTTCTTTTATAGTATTAATTTTATTAAATGAAGCTACCATACCTTGTATTAAAGAAGAGCTCAATCCTTTATGTTCCATTTGGTTTAATCCTGTAATGGTGCAACCCATTGGTGTTGTAACTCTATCAATCTCTTCTTCTGGATGGTCGCCATTTGTAATTAATAAATTGGCAGCACCTTCAGAGGTGTGCATTGCTAATTCTTGTGCTTCTTTGGCATCGAAACCTAGTTGAATTGCGGCTTGTGTTGTGGCTCGTATGAGTCGCATCCAAAAGGCAATCCCACTAGCACAAACGACTGTTGCGGCTTGCATTTGAGATTCTGGTATAGCCAATGTGTGTCCTAATCTATTAAAAATAGCTTCAGCAATCGGTATACGTTTTTTGCCTTTTTCGTTACTACATAAACAGGTCATAGATTTACCAACAGCAATGGCCGTATTTGGCATCGCTCTAATTATAAACTGATCACTTCCAATTTGAGATTCAATCTTTGGGATTAAATAGCCTGTAATAGTTGAAATCACAACATGATTTTCAGTTAAATAGGGCTTGACATCATTTAAAATCTTTTCAAAATGTGCTGGTTGCACAGCGAAAATTAATATGTCAGATTGTTTTACGGCTTCAATGTTATCTGTGGTCAATACTACATTTTTGTAGCCTTCAAATTCTTGAATATCGTTCAAGTTTCGCTTGGTTAAATACAGCGTTGTAATCGCATTATTGGTGATTAACCCTTTTGCGATAGACTTACCTAAGTTTCCTGTTCCTATAATTGCGATTTTCATATCTGTTGACCGCGAAAGCGGTTATCTTTTAATTAAATGTTTTTTTAAGACCTTTCGACTGCGTTCAAGGTGACAGCAGTTAAAAATAATTAGCTTTTAATTTTAATCCTGCGGTTTCTTCAAAGCCAAACATTAAATTCATGTTTTGGATGGCTTGTCCTGAAGCACCTTTTAATAGATTATCAATTACACTTGTAATTAATATTTTATTACCGTGTTTTTCAACACCTATGATGCACTTGTTGGTATTTACCACTTGTTTCATATGAACTGCTTCGTCTGAAACAAACGTAAAAGCAGCGTCTTTATAATATGCTTTATATAAATCAACTGCTTCTTCAGCAGTTCCGTCGAAACTTGTGTATGCAGTTGCAAATATGCCTCTCGAAAAATTACCGCGATTTGGCATAAAATGAATTTCAGAATCAAAGTCAGACTGTAACTGATTTACGGTTTGATTGATTTCACCTAAATGCTGATGCGTAAATGCCTTGTAATGCGAAAAGTTATTATCTCTCCAAGTAAAATGAGTGGTTTTAGATAATGATGTTCCTGCTCCAGTAGCACCTGTTACAGCATTAATATGAACGTCTTCTTTGATTAAATTAGCATCAGCCAATGGTAAAATTGCTAATTGAATGGCTGTCGCAAAACAACCTGGATTGGCAATGTATGTGGCTTTTTTTATAGCTTCTCTTTGTAATTCTGGTAAACCATATACAAAATCTTTTCCATTGAAAACCTTATCAGTTTCAAGTCTGAAATCGTTACTTAAATCAATAATTTTTGTCGTTTTAGAAAATGTGTGTTGTTCCAAAAATGCCGTTGAGTTTCCATGACCTAAACATAGAAATAGCACATCTACATTAGCATTAATTTTATTAGTAAATTCCATTTCGGTAGAACCAATTAAATCTTGATGCACCTTATAAATTTTGTTTCCAGCATTTGATGTACTGAATACGAAGTCGATAATCGTTTGTTCGTGATTGAGTAACAATCTAATCAATTCACCTGCTGTATATCCAGCACCTCCTATAATTCCTGCCTTAATCATAATTCTGAATTTACTTGTTGATAGATTTTGTTTTGATTGCCTACTATTTTAATAAACCCTTTTGCTTCATCTGCTGTCCAGCCTTTATTCTCTTCACCATAACTTCCGAATTTTGCACTCATTAAATCGTGTTGAGATGAGATGCCATCTAAACTAAAATGATAAGGTTTCAATGTTACTGTTACATCACCAGAAACTTTAGCCTGACTATTTTGAAGAAATGCTTCCATATCTCGCATTACAGGATCTAAATACTGACCTTCGTGCAAATGCATGCCGTAGAAATTTGACAAATAATCTTTGTGTTGTAATTGCCATTTAGTTAAAGTGTGCTTCTCTAACAGATGATGTGCTTTGATGATAATTAATGCAGCAGCAGCTTCAAATCCAACACGTCCTTTAATGCCAACAATAGTATCACCAACATGAATATCCCTCCCAATGGCATAAGCCGAAGCGATATCATTTAAGAGTTCAATATTTTTGTCAGCTGCATCTTGCTTTCCATTTAAAGCCACTAATTCACCTCTCTTAAAGGTTAAGGTGATTTTCTCTTCACCATCTTTTTTCAATTGCGAAGGGTAAGCGGATTCTGGTAATGGTTGTTCTGATGTCAAGGTTTCTTCTCCACCAACACTAGTTCCCCAAAGTCCTTTGTTTACAGAATATTTTGCTTTGTTCCAAGACATGTCAATTCCATTTTCAATGAGGTAATCAATCTCTTGTTGTCTCGTTAATTTACCATCTCTAATTGGTGTAATGATTTCGATTTCTGGAGCTAAGGTTTGAAAAATCATATCAAAACGTACTTGGTCGTTTCCTGCACCAGTACTTCCGTGTGCAATATATTTAGCTCCTATACTTTTGGCATATTCAACAATTTCAATGGCTTGGATGATACGTTCCGCACTTACAGATAAAGGGTATGTATTATTCTTTAGAACATTTCCGAAGATTAAATACTTAATGACTTTATCGTAATACGAAGCGATAGCATCGATATTTTTATAAGTTGAAACACCCATTTTATAGGCGTTATTCTCAATATTTTTAATTTCTTCTGAAGTAAAACCACCTGTGTTTACACTTACAGCGTGTACATCATAACCCGCTTTACTTAAACTTACTGCGCAATAGGATGTGTCTAATCCACCACTATATGCAATTACTAATTTGCTCATTTTTTTTCTTTTTTTAGAAACATCGATTGCTTAATGTTTTTCAATCGCGTCCATACTTTTTTATCAATATTTTTCTCTTCTAGTTTCTCCTCTTCCTTTTTATTAGGATCGTAGAGCATACCAGTACATAGACACATTTTTTGTTCGGTTCTGGTTAAAACATCAAAGTTTTTGCAAGTCTGACAGCCTTTCCAAAAGGACTGGTCATCTGTTAACTCTGAAAACGTAACTGGTTTGTAACCTAAATCACTATTCATTTTCATAACAGCTAATCCTGTTGTAATACTAAAGACTTTTGAATCAGGAAACTTAGTTCTCGAATGTTCAAAAATCACCTTCTTGATTTTCTTAGCAAGACCTTGATTCCTGAAATTTGGATGAACAATTAGTCCAGAATTAGCGACGAACTTTCCATGTCCCCAAGCTTCTATATAGCAGAAGCCTGCAAATTCGTCTCCATCTAAGGCAATTACTGCATTACCGTTTTCCATTTTGGTAATGATGTATTCTGGTTGTCGCTTTGCAATACCAGTACCTCTGACTTGCGCGGCTTCTTCGATAGTTTTGCAGATGATGTCTGCATAAACGCTATGTGATTTATTAGCAATAACAATTTTCATCGTAATTGAGTTTTAATTAAAAAATGTGATTTTGTTTTTTTGAAAGCTGAACCGGACTCACCTAAGTTCAATGAATAGAGGTACACCCTAAGGGCGACGCGGAAAAAAGCGGCGTACGATGCTATGATTATCTGTTGAGATAATTAAAGATTGAAAATGATATTTGAAAATTGAGTTGTACACAGTAAAAAGATAAAAATGAATATAGAGTTTGTTGCTAAATATTAGAATTAGCGACGGCGTTCAACAGTGGGTCTGGGAGCTCTATATTTGTGTCTTAGTGTAAACATAGTACTAAACTACATATTTAATTAGTAATTACAATAGATAAAATATTGTTTTAAGTGAGATTTATGAAATTCGAAATAAATACCTTTTCAAATTGTATAAATCTCACTTATTGATTGTTTTGTTTAAAGAATATAATCTGTGCTCACAAAGTTTGAAGCTTTAGAGTCTAGCAAATCCTTTAAAATAGCATTGTTATAATCATTGTCTTTTGAAGCCACAAAAGTTCTAATTGAAAATGATCTTAAAGCATCATGCACACTTAGAGTTGCTACTGCAGAATCTTTTCTTCCTGTAAATGGATATACGTCTGGTCCACGTTGACAAGAGCTGTTCAAATTCACACGACAAACTAAATTCACTAAAGTATCAATTAAAGGCGCTAAGGTTTTTACATCCTTACCAAACAAACTTACTTGTTGTCCGTAATTAGATTCAGCCATATCATCTAAGGGTTGTTCAATATCTGAAAATGGAATTACAGGAATTACAGGTCCGAATTGTTCTTCTTGAAACACTCTCATGTCCTTCGTAACTGGATATAAAACAGCTGGAAAAATATAGTTTTCTGTCGTTTCTCCTCCTTTAGAGTTAATCACTTTTGCTCCTTTTGCTGCAGCATCATCAATTAAGTCTTGAATATAAGCTGGTTTATCTGGCTCAGGAAGAGGTGTAAGTTTTGCACCATCTTCCCATGGATTTGCAAATTTTAAGGCATCTACTTTTTCAGAAAAACGGGTATTGAACTCTTCAACAATAGCTTCATGAACATATAAGACCTTTAATGCAGTACAACGTTGACCGTTAAAAGATGTCGTGCCCGCAATACATTCATCAATGGCTAAATCTAAATCCGCATCTTTTAACACAATTGCTGGATTTTTAGCTTCCAAACCTAATACCATTCGAAGACGGTTACTTTTTGGATGTTCATTTTGTAAGGCATTAGCAGATTTACTATTACCAATTAACGCTAAAACATCGACACGTCCATCTCTCATTATTGGAGTTGCAATGGTTCGTCCTCTGCCGTAAATAATATTTACAACACCTTTTGGAAAGCTGTTTTGAAAGGCTTCTAATAAAGGTGATAATAATAAAACACCAATCTTAGCAGGTTTGAAAATGGTTGTATTTCCCATCATTAGGGCTGGGATTAAAAGCGCAAATGTTTCATTTAAAGGATAATTATATGGTCCTAAACAAAGTACAACTCCTAATGGTCCTCTTCTAATATGTGCATTAACACCAGAATTTTTTTCAAACTTGGCACTATTACGATCCATTTGTTTGTAATCTTCTATGGTATCGTAGATATATTCAACAGTTCTGTCGAATTCTTTTTCTGAATCTGGAAGGTTTTTACCGATTTCCCACATTAACAGTTTAACAACTTCGTTTCGCTTGGTTTTCATTTGTTTTACAAATTTTTCCATACAAGCGATTCTGTCCACAACCTTCATGGTTGGCCACAAACCTTGTCCTTTATTATATGCAGAAACAGCAGAATCTAATGCCTTTAAGGCTTCTTTTTTTCCTAAAGTCGGAATAGTTCCAAGAAGTGTTGGCTCATATGCTTCAGTTGACGAAATTGTGGAATAGACTTTAGAGGTTTCTCCTCTCCAAGGTATTAGTGCTCCATCTACTAAATACGTGTTCTGATCTACTAAATTTCTAATTTGAAATTGTTCTGGAATATTCATTTTTTGGTTGGATTATACTAAGAATTGAAATAAATCTGGCTTATTGTTAAGATAATCTCCATAAAAATTATGAAGCTTCATTTTGGTAATTAAAGGCTCTAAATCGTCAGGATGTTTTAACTCTAAGCCAACTACAGCAACATCATTTTCTCGGTTTGCCTTTTTTGTGTATTCGAAATGAGTAATATCGTCCGTAGGACCTAAAATATCTACAACGAAATCTCTTAGTGCTCCAGTTCGCTGGGGGAATTTAACAATGAAATAGTGTTTTAAATTTGCATGCAATAATGCACGTTCTTTTATTTCAGCTGTTCTTGTAATATCATTATTGCTTCCACTAATAACGCAAACTACATTCTTTCCTTTTATTTCTTCAGAAAATTGTTCTAATGCGGAAAGGCTTAAAGCACCAGCAGGCTCAACAACGATAGCATCTTTGTTGTATAAATCTAAAATAGTCTGACAAATCTTGCCTTCATCTACCTCAACAACACGATGTAAGGTCTCTTTACAAATCGCAAAATTTAAATCACCAACGCGTTTTACAGCTGCACCATCCACAAAGTTGTCAATAGAGTTTAGCGTAATATTTCTATTATTTCTAATAGAGTTTAACATCGCAGAAGCACCTTTTGGTTCTACACTAATAATTTTTGTTTGTGGTGATAAAATTCTGAAAGCTGACGACAATCCTGCCGCGAGTCCACCACCACCTACAGGAACAAAAACATAATGAATAGGATGCTCTTTTGACTGATCAATAATTTCTAATCCTACAGTCGCTTGTCCTTCAATTACTTTTTCATCATTAAAAGGGTGAATGAACGTTTTATTAAGAGATTCAGATTCTTCCTTTGCAGCATGATAGGCATCATCGAAAGAATCACCCACTAAAACCACATCAATATAATCTTCACCAAACATTTTTACCTGTTCAATTTTTTGATTAGGTGTTGGTGAAGGCATATAAATAGTGCCTTTTATTTTCAAAAGCTTGCAAGAAAGCGCTACTCCTTGCGCATGATTCCCTGCACTAGCACAAACAATTTCGTTTTCAGTTTGAGAGGCGCTTAATGATGAGATCTTATTATACGCACCACGAATTTTGTAAGAACGAACTTCTTGTAAGTCCTCTCTTTTAAAATAAATATTTGCACCAAAATGCTTCGAATACCTAGCATTTTTTGTCAAAGGTGTAACAGATGCAATGCCTTTTAGCTTCTCAGCAGCAGCTTCAATTGCCTTTAATGTTGGTCGGTATACCGTAGTAGTTTCTTTCATGTTAACTTCCCACGCAAGTGGGAATCTTATTTATTATGGTTCTGTCTGTTTGAGCGCAGTCGAGACCTCATAAGCACCTCTAAGAGGTTTGTTCGCTACTTTCAACAAAATATATTTCGTTTCAATAATGCTAGATGTGACAGTCTTTTACTTAAGCTAAAACAGAATCAGAAGTTTTTACATCCGATTTTATTACTTTCATTGCTGTCATTGCAGCACGTAAACGTTGGCCAACAGCTTCGATTGGATGATTTCTAATCGCATCATTAATCGCTATTAATTCTCCATTGTCAACTCCATTTGAATTTGAAAATGGTTTTCCAATAATACTAGTATCAACTGTCTTCATAAAATCAGTCAACAATGGTTTACAAGCATGGTCAAATAAATAACAGCCATATTCTGCAGTATCAGAAATCACACGATTCATTTCAAATAATTTCTTTCTTGCAATAGTGTTGGCTATTAATGGTAATTCGTGTAAAGATTCGTAGTAAGCAGAATCCTCAATTATACCAGCAGCTACCATAGTTTCGAAAGCTAATTCTACACCAGATTTTACAAAAGCAACTAATAAAACCCCATTGTCAAAATATTCTTGTTCAGAAATATGATCAGAAGTTAACGCTGTTTTTTCAAACGCGGTTTCTCCGGTTGCTGCTCTCCATTTTAATAAGTTAACATCATCATTTGCCCAATCTTCCATCATGGTTTTTGAGAAATGACCAGAAATAATATCGTCCATATGTTTTTCAAAAAGTGGACGCATAATATCTTTTAACTCTTCAGATAATTCGAATGCTTTAATTTTTGCAGGATTCGATAAACGATCCATCATATTAGTAATTCCACCATGTTTCAACGCTTCTGTAATGGTTTCCCAACCAAACTGAATTAATTTAGCAGCGTAACCCGGCTCAATACCTTCTTCAACCATTTTATCAAAAGATAGGATAGCTCCTGTTTGTAACAAACCACAAAGAATTGTTTGCTCTCCCATTAAATCTGATTTTACTTCAGCAATAAAGGACGATTCTAATACACCAGCTCTGTGTCCTCCTGTAGCTGCAGCATAAGCTTTGGCTTGTGCCCAACCTTTACCTTCTGGATCATTTTCTGGGTGCACAGCAGTTAATGTCGGTACACCAAATCCACGTTTGTATTCTTCTCTAACTTCGGTTCCTGGACACTTCGGCGCTACCATGATTACCGTTAAATCTTCACGAACTTTTGTTCCCTCTTCAACAATATTAAAACCATGAGAGTAACTTAATGTTGCTCCTTTTTTCATTAATGGCATAACTGCCTTTACAACATTAGTATGCTGCTTGTCTGGAGTTAAGTTCAATACCAAATCAGCAGTTGGAATTAACTCATCATAAGTACCAACATTAAATCCGTTAGAGGTTGCATTTTTATATGATTGGCGTTGTTGGTCTATAGCAACTTGTCTTAATGCATACGAAATATCTAAACCAGAATCGCGCATGTTTAAACCTTGGTTAAGACCTTGAGCTCCACAACCTACAATTACGATTTTCTTCCCAATTAATTCGTTTACACCATCTTCAAATTCTGAAGCATCCATAAAACGACACTTTCCTAATTGCTCTAATTGTTCTCTTAATGGTAATGTGTTAAAATAATTTGACATTGTTCTTCTTTTTAGATTATAGAAATTAGAGATTAGAAAATAGACTTGTTATAGCTCCAAAAATTTTAGCAATGTCTAATTTCTTCAATCTCATTTCTAATTTCTTTTTTATTAATTAATGTTGAAATGCTTGAAGCATTGTTGATATTTTCATTTCGTCCTTTGTGACTGCAATACGTCCAGATCTTGAAAATTGCATGATTCCAAAAGGGCTTAATTCTCTATATAATAGGTCAATTTCTTCTTTTCTTCCAGATTTTTCAATTACAAAAAACTTTTTGTTTACAGTAACTATTCGGGCGTTACTTTCTTTGATAATATTTTGAATTTGACGCTCATCAAATAATAGATCGGACTTCATTTTAAAAATGCACGACTCTTGATAAATGATTTCTCCTTCAGTATGATAATAAGCCTTAATAACTTCTACTTGTTTTTCAATCTGACCAATGATTTTTTTCATTTGAGACTCAGTAATATTGACGACAAGTGTGAATCTTGACACTCCTTCAATCTCAGAAGGAGAGGTGTTGAGACTCTCAATATTCATGTGTCTTCTTTGGAATATTGCTGAAATCCTGTTCAGCAATCCTATATTGTTTTCAGTGTAAATAGAAACTGTAAATTGTTTTATATCTGTACTCATTATATTTATTCTAAATAATTTATTCGTCACTTCGAGTGATTTTTTCGAGGTACGAGAGAAAATTGTATCGAGAAATTATATTATTGTTCTCGATACAAATTTCAAAATTCGTTACACTTCTTTTGAAATTCAATCGAACTGACGTTTACTCTAATCTTATATCTGAAACACTTGCACCTGTTGGAATCATTGGGAAAACATTATCTTCCTTTTCGACTCTAACCTCCAAAAAATATGGACCTTCGCAATCAATCATTTCTTTTACAGCTGCTTTTAAATCTTTTCGTTCTGACACTTTTTGAGCATCGATGTGATAGCCTTTAGCAATTGCTACAAAATCTGGATTTACCATTTCGGTTGAAGCATAGCGTTTATCAAAAAACAGTTGTTGCCACTGACGTACCATACCAAGGAACTCATTGTTTAAAACCACAATCTTAACTGGTACTTTTTGCTGAAAAATTGTTCCTAATTCCTGAATATTCATTTGATAGCCACCATCACCAGCAATCATAACTACTTCGCGTTCTGGAGCGGCCATTTTTGCTCCAATAGCTGCTGGCAGAGCAAAGCCCATAGTGCCCAAACCTCCTGAGGTAATATTACTTTTAGAGACATTAAAATCGGCATAACGGCAAGCAATCATTTGATGCTGACCAACGTCGCTCACAATCGCAGCCTCTCCTTTGGTTTGAATGTTGATTTCTTTCAACACTTCTCCCATTGTTAAACCCTCCTTTGTAGGATTTAAATCATTTTTAATGACCTTATCGTATTCTATTTTATATAAATCTTTAAATTTTTGATGCCAATCTTTATGCGAATTTGTATTCAATAATGGCAACAAGTTTTTTAGACTAGATTTGGCATCGCCTAGAACAGCAATATCCGTTTTTACATTTTTATCTACTTCAGCAGGATCAATTTCAAAATGAACAATTTTGGCTTGCTTCGCATAGGTTGCTAAGTTTCCGGTTACGCGATCATCGAAACGCATGCCTATAGCGATTAAGACATCACATTCGTTAGTTAAAACGTTAGGTCCATAATTTCCGTGCATACCAACCATACCAACATTTAATGGATGCGAAGTAGAAATAGCAGAAGCTCCTAAGATGGTCCAAGCAGAAGGAATTCCTGCTTTTTCAATAACCGCTTTAAATTCTTCTTCAGCTTTACCTAAAATGACTCCTTGCCCCCAAACAATTAATGGTTTTTTTGCATTATTGATTAGTTCTGCCGCAGCTTTTAGAGAATTTTCGTCTGTGTCTGGTACAGGTTTGTAACTTCTTACACCTTTACATTTTTTGTATTTAAAATCGAACTCTTCAAATTGCGCATCTTTAGTGATGTCAATTAGAACTGGTCCTGGTCTTCCGCTTTTTGCAATATAAAATGCTTTAGCAAATACTTCAGGAATTTCTGAAGCTCTAGTGATTTGATGATTCCATTTCGTAACAGGTGTAGAAATACCAACAATATCTGTCTCTTGAAACGCGTCACTTCCTAACAAATGAGAACCTACTTGACCCGTAATACAAACCATGGGAGTAGAATCGATTTGTGCATCTGCAATACCAGTAATTAAATTAGTTGCACCCGGTCCTGAAGTAGCGATAGCAACACCAACTTTTCCAGAAATACGAGCATAACCTTGAGCGGCATGGGCAGCACCTTGTTCATGACGTGTTAAGACATGATGAATTTTATCTTGATACTTATATAATTCATCATAAACTGGCATAATCGCCCCACCTGGATATCCATAAAGAATATCAACACCTTCTGCTAATAAACACTTTATAACAGCCTCACTACCTGAAATACGTTCTGTAGTTTCAGTGTTTTTAGTGTTGTTTTTTATAGTTTGAGTTTCTTTCATCTCATGTTTTTATTGAGATCCTTCGATACTTCGACTGGGCTCAGCACAGGCTTTCTCAGGATGACATTTTGGTAATATTTTTATTTAGTCTAAAATTCATCGGTTACACATCCTTTAGATGCGGATGAAACTGTTTTTGCATATTTATAAAGGACACCACGTTCAAACTTCAATTCTGGTGCTTTCCAGTTTTGTCTTCTTTTTTGCAATTCTTCTTCAGAAACTTCAACTGAAATGGTATTGGTTTCTGCGTCAATTGTAATAATATCTCCATCTTCAACAAAGGCGATGGTTCCTCCTTCTTGAGCTTCTGGAGTAATGTGTCCCACAACAAAACCATGAGTTCCTCCTGAGAATCTACCATCTGTAATTAATGCTACATCTTTTCCTAAGCCAGCTCCCATAATGGCTGCAGTTGGTTTTAACATTTCGGGCATTCCTGGCCCACCTTTTGGACCTTCGTAACGAATAACGACGACATCTCCTTTTTCAACTTTTCCGTCTCTTATTCCGTCATTAGCAGCATACTCGCCTTCAAAAACTTTGGCTTTTCCTTTGAAACTCAACCCTTCTTTTCCTGTGATTTTCGCAACACTACCTTCTGTAGCTAAATTACCATAGAGCATTCTTAAATGTCCAGAAATTTTGATTGGTTCTTCAATAGGTTTGATGACGTCTTGTCCTTCTGTTAAATCTTCGACATCCAATAAGTTTTCTGCAATTGTTTTTCCTGTAACGGTCAAACAATCTCCATGTATCAGGCCTTTTTTCAAAAGATATTTTAATACCGCAGGAATGCCTCCTACCGCATGTACATCTTCCATTAAGTATTTACCACTAGGCTTTAAATCAGCTAAAAACGGTGTGTTATCGCTTATATCTTGAAAATCTTTTAATGTAAAATCTATTTGAGCAGCTCTGGCAATCGCTAGAAAGTGTAATACTGCATTTGTAGAACCTCCAAGTATTGTTACTAGTCTTACTGCATTTTCAAGAGATTTTCTAGTTATGATGTCTGAAGGCTTTATATCTTTTTCTAATAATACTCGTAAAGATTCTCCAGCTCTTATTGATTCTTCTTTTTTTGCATCGCTTAATGCTGGATTTGAAGAATTAAAAGGTAATGCCATTCCTAAAGCTTCTATAGCAGAAGCCATTGTATTTGCTGTGTACATACCTCCACAAGCACCAGCACCTGGACATGCTTTTTCAACGATGTTTTGATATTCGTTTTCACTCATTGTACCAGCCACTTTGCTTCCCCAAGCTTCAAAAGCAGAAACTACGTCTAGTTTCTTTCCATTATGACAACCAGAATCAATGGTGCCACCATAGACTAAAATCGAAGGACGGTTCAGACGAATCATTGCTATTAAGGCTCCGGGCATATTTTTATCACAACCAACCACAGTGACTAAGCCATCATAACTCATAGCTTGAACTACAGTCTCCATAGAATCTGCAATAATATCTCGAGATGGTAATGAGTAACGCATTCCTGGTGTTCCCATAGAAATGCCATCGCTTACACCAATAGTGTTGAATATTAAACCAACCACATCTTCGTTCTTCGTACCTTCTTTGACCAGTTTTGCTAAGTCGTTAAGATGCATATTGCATGGATTGCCTTCATAACCAGTACTAGCAATTCCCACAATGGGTTTAAAAAAATCTTCTTTTGTTAATCCGATAGCATGCAACATAGCTTGAGCAGCTGGTTGCGTTGGATCTTGGGTAACGGTTTTACTGTATTTATTTAATTGACTCATAGAATCGAGTTGTGCGAAAAATAGTTTATAGTACTAAATTACTTCTTGGTCTAATTCTATGTATATGGATCTTAGCTCTAAATCTAAAGTCAAATAAGTTTTAGTGAATTTAAATTACTGTAAATCAGTATTTTAATGTCATTTTAATATGATGTTCAAGAATATTAATTTTTTAAATAAAAATTGATTTAGAAACATTAATCAATTCTGAAAGTCTTTTTTTCTTTACCAACTCCTGTTATGGTTAATGATTTCCATTGTTTTGGAAGTATTGGATTCTTTTGTTCAATGCTTTTTCCAGTGAGGTGTAATGCACCAACACCAAATATAAAAGTTTGCAACATCCCACCAGCATCAGTTGCAAAATATGAATTGTTGCTCATTGCTGAATTATTTTAGACGATCTGCTTAGAAAAAGATATCAATAATTTTGATGTATAGGAATTACAAAATAAAATCGAATCTGACATGATTTGGATAAAATATAGGATTAAGAATTAGCTTGAGTTTCTAATAATTAATTCGGTATCAACAGTAATTGTTTTTGGCTTAAAATCATTTCCGTTTTGTTTACATTCTATTTCGTTAAATAATAATTCAATTGATTTTTCACCAGTTTTATTAGCATTTTGTTCAACAGAAGAAAGTGTTGGGGTAATAACCGAGGACATAAACCAATTACTAAAACCAAAAACGCCTATTTCTTCAGGAATTTCAATATTTTGTTTATTAAGATAGTTTATCACTCCTATTGCGGTTAAATCTGTAACTGTATAAATAGCATCAATATCTGTTCCGTATGTATTGATTAATTTTTCAGCGTTTGTGTATCCATCATCAAAGTCACCATTTTTGCATATATAAACCAAGGAAGCATCAAATAGAATGTTGTTATCTTCTAAAGCTTTTTTATAACCAAGAAATCTATCAATAGAGTTTTGTGGATTTAAGTCACCTCTAAAATAAGCGATACGTTTATAACCTTTGTTAATTAAATACGATACTGCGTCATATGAGGCTTTTATATCATTAATAACTACTTTAGAACAGTCAATGAGTTTTGTAATTTTATCAAATAATACCAGCGGAATGTTATAGTCTTTAATTTTTTGCAAATGCTTAAAATTGTTTGTACCATTAGATAATGAGATCAAAATGCCATCTACGCCTTTATTAATTAGCAAGTCAACTTGTTTTTTTTCTAATTCATAATCTTCGTTAGATTGCATTATAATTACCATGTAACCTTTGTTCTCTGCTTCTTTTAATATGGCATTAATGATATTAGAGAAAAAGTAATGCACCATGCTAGGAATAATAACGCCGATAGTCTTAGATTCTTTGCTTCTTAAGCTTTGTGCAAAAACATTCGGAGAATAATTTACAGATTCAGCCAATTCTAGCACTCTAAGTTTTGTTTTTTCGCTGACATCAGGGTAATCCTTAAGCGCTTTTGATACAGTAGATATGGATATGCCTAGCGCATTTGCTATTTCTTTTAGGGTAGTCTTAACCATTAATTAATATTCAAAAAAATTAAATTCAAAATTGCTATGAATGTTTTGACTAAAATTTGAGACTAAAATTAAGGATATATATAGTCATTGAAATAAGTCAAAAGTCCCATTTTTATTTCATGTTGAATAATGAAAAGATTGTTAAAAATACGATTTACGAAAACCTTTTCGGTAATTTTTTAAGATTTTTTTAAGGTTTTATTTTGCACTTCTGATAAAAAAAGGCAATTTAGTATTTATATTTGACAAAAATTTAACGTTTACTTATCAATTTCGTAATATCGTAAAACTCGATTACAAATCAAACAAACTAATTACTAACTAAATAAACACAATATGACACAAAATCTTTTTAGAAAAATTTTATGTAGTATTTTCTTTCTGGTAGGCGGATTGATATACTCGCAAACCGTTACAGGTAATGTTTCGGATAACACGGGTCCATTGCCAGGAGTTAACGTCATCGTTAAAGGAACAACTAATGGTGCTCAAACTGACCTTGATGGAAATTATACATTAAACAATGTGGCTTCAGATGCTGTTATTGTTTTTAGTTACTTAGGATTTAAAACTCAAGAAGTAGCAGTAAATGGTCAATCTACCGTTAATGTAGTATTAGAGGAAGATGCCGCCGCTTTAGAAGAGGTTGTTGTTGTAGGTTATGGTAACACAACTAAGAAAGAAGTTACTTCTGCTGTTACAACAGTAAGTGAAGAAGAATTTAACCGAGGTGCGATTAATGATGCTGCTAGTCTTCTACAAGGTAAAGTAGCTGGTTTAAGTATTTATAATAGAGGAGGAAATCCTAATGATGATGCCGTGATTAGATTAAGAGGTATTTCAACTATTGGAGCAAATTCTCAACCATTAGTAGTAATAGATGGTATTATTGGAGCATCTTTAGATAACGTTGATCCCAACGATATTGATACTATGACTGTTTTAAAAGATGGTTCAGCTGCCGCTATTTATGGTACGCGTGGATCTAGTGGTGTAATCATTATTACAACAAAAAGAGGTAGATCTGGTTCTACAACAGTTTCTTATAATGGATCTGTGGCTTCAGCATCTATTGCTAGACAAGTAGATAATATGAGTGGTGAAGAGTTCGTTGCTGCTGGAGGAACAGATTTGGGTAGTAGAACTGATTGGATAGATTTAGTAACAAGAAATGCTATCACTAATATACATAACGTTGCCATTTCTGGTGGTTACGATCAAACTAGCTTTAGAGTATCTGCAAACTTTAGAGATGCTCAAGGTGTTCTGAGAAATTCTGGTTTTAATCAGTTTAATACAAGACTACAAGCATCAACTAGAATTTTAGATGATAAATTAAAAATAGATTTTAATGCCTCTTTTACTAAAAGAGATAGTGAAGAAGGTTTTAATGAAGCATTAAGATATGCAGTTCTTTACAACCCAACTGCTCCTGTTTTTGGTGCAGATTCACCATTTCCATTTAGTGCGGATCCTTATGGTGGCTATTTTGAAACATTAGGTTTATTTGATAGCTTCAACCCTGTATCTATTATTAATCAAAATACCAATAATAGTGATAGAAACGAATTTACATATGGTGCAAACTTCAAGTATAGTTTCACAGATAATATTTCATTGAACGCGACTTATTCAGAACAGAGTTCTAAATTTAATAATGGTCAGTATTATAGAACAACATCGCTTTTTAGAGGTAATGCATCGAGTCCAACACGAAAAGGTTTAGCACGATTATATAATAGAGATGATAGATTTAAATTATTCGAGCTTTTTGGTGATGTTGCTTTAGATCCAAGCGATAGATTAAATTTAAAGTTTACTGGTGGATATTCGTGGCAAGAAGAACAATTTAATGATTATTTTATTTCAGCAGGTGATTTTCCAAATGATAATCTAGCATATATTGACGCTTTAGAATGGTCTCAAGATCAGATTAATGGTGGTAATTTGTTGAATATTAATAGTAACAGATCACCAGAACAACGTATTATAGCATTTTTTGCGAGAGCAAATGCAACTTTTGATAACGCTATATACTTCAATGCTTCGGTTAGACACGAAGGCTCAACTAAATTAGGTGAGAATAATCAATGGGGAACATTTCCAGCTGTTGGTTTAGGTGTAGATTTGAATAATTACATTGATATGAATAATGTAGATCAATTCAAAGTAAGAGTTGGATATGGTGTTACAGGTGCTTTACCAGTAGATTATGGACTTGCTCAAAGTGGTTATAATCCTGATGGAAATTTACTTTCTTCAGTAGCATTTAGACAAGCAAACCCAGATTTACAGTGGGAAGAAAAAGCAGAGACGAATTTCGGAATCGAGTTTAACATGGGGCGTTTAGGTGCAACGTTAGATTTGTATTCTAGAAAAGTTACAGATTTTATTATTGAAAGACCTATTTTAGCAGGTGAACTTCCTGATGATGTGGTTCAAATTGCTGATACCTGGTTTGACAATAGTGGAGAATTATCTACCAAAGGTTTAGAATTAGCCGTGAATTATGATATTATTAAAAGTGATGACCTCACTTATAATTCAGGTTTAATTTTTTCAACCTATAAATCTACTTTAGATGAGTTCGGACAAACTACATTTAGAGGTAATCTTGGTGCGCCAGGTCAAAATAATACTGCTGTAGTATTAGTAGCACCAGGCGAAGAGATTGGATTAATTTATGGTCCTGTATGGGATGGAACAATCACTGATGGTGCGCAAAACTTTGTAGATTTAAATGGTGATGGCACTATACAAGCAAATCAAGAAATCGGTAATGCAATTGATGCTGATGGTGATGGTGTTATCGATGGTGATTTAACTGAGCTTGGTAAAGGTATTCCAGATTTTGAATTAAGTTGGACACACTCTTTAGCTTACAAAAATTGGGATCTTAATATGTTAATTAGAGGTGCATTTGGTCACAGTTTAGTTAATAATTTTAGAGTATTTTATGAGCCAAGAGTAGGTAGTCAAAGTTCTTACAACTTTATCAATACTGACTTAGCAGAGCCAACAATTACAAATGCTCAATTTAGTTCATTGTATGTTGAGAAAGCTGATTTTGTTAAACTTGATAACCTACAAATTGGTTATACATTTGATATTGCCGATGATAATAAGTATCTTAAGAGTCTAAGACTATCATTAACGGCTCAGAATTTATTTACAATAACGGGTTACACAGGTGCAGATCCAGAGCCTGCTTTACAAGATAGAGGAGATGTGGATAATGGTGGATTTTTACCTCCAGGAACTGGAGATCCTTTAACACCAGGTATAGATAGAAGGTATAACTATTTCCAATCAAGAACTATTACATTAGGTCTTAATGCAAACTTTTAAAAAAAAAAATATGAAAAACATTTTTAAAATCAGTTTAATGTGCGGAGCACTTGTTCTTATGAGCGCCTGTACAGATTTAGATGAGAACTTACTCGGAGAAGTTACAGATCAGTTTGATGGTGTCGAGCCAGACTTTGGAAGCTTTGACGGTGGTGGTCCTGGTCCTTCTGACGCTATTGCGTCTGCTTACAATCAGTTGAGAAATGCTGGTTCAGCAAACCATGGAGGTTACTTTTCAATTCAGACAGTGTCTTCTGATGAAGCGGCTATTACCCAAAAGGGTGGTGATTGGTTTGACGGTGGTATATGGTTAGATATGCACAGACATACTTATACATCAACTAATGGTCCCGTTACAGGAACTTGGACACAACAATATGATGCTATTGGAGCTTGTAATACTGCGTTAGCCGATGGTGGATTAGATGCTAATCAAGTCGCTCAGGTGAGATCTTTAAGAGCTTTTTTCTACTACCGTTTACTAGATTTATATGGTAGAGTTAAATTAGTTACGGAAACAAATAATAACCCGCCACAAGCAACAAGAACAGAAGTGTTTAATTTTGTTGAAAGCGAGTTGTTGGCTTCTTTAGGAATTGGTTCTGTATCAATCGGTATGGATTTATCTTTAAGCCCATTAACTACAGAGCAAAATCCATATAGAATTAATCAGTTCGCTGCTTTAGGTTTATTATCAAAATTATATCTTAACGCTGAAGTCTACACTGGTACTGCAAGATGGTCAGAAGCTTCAATGGCGGCAAGTTATGTTATTGATAATGGTGGTTACATTCTTTGTGATACAGGATGTTCAGTACCAAATCCGGCAAGAAGACCTGCTGTTGCTTCTGATCCAGAAACATTAGAAGGTTATGCTGCAGTCTTTGCACCTAATAACCAAAATAACCCAGAAATGGTATGGTCAATAGCTTATGACAATGCGTCTGGTACAAACATGAATTTTGCTCAGATGACGTTACATTATTCAAGTCAATTTACATGGAACATTGCAAATCAACCTTGGAATGGATATTCTGCACTTGAAGAATTTTATAATTCTTATGAAGATGGTGATGCTCGTAAAACAGCTAACTTTATTGTAGGTCCACAATTTGATTATGAAGGTACAGCTATTTTAGATTACGCTGCTCCAGCTGATGAAATTGAATTAAACTATTCTACAGATATTAATGAATTAGAACCAAATGCATCGAGAAAAGGTGGTGCGCGTATGGGTAAATTTAGTTTCCGTCAAGGGCAACAAGATAATATGGATAATGATTATCCTATCATACGTTTAGGTGATATGTATTTAGTACGTGCAGAAGCAGATGCTAGAGCTGCTGGTAACTGGTCTATGGCTTTAAGTGATGTAAATACAATTAGATCTAGAGCAGGTGTTGGAGCCTTAACGTCTTTAACGGCTGATGATTTCTTAGCTGAGCGAGGAAGAGAAATGTTTATGGAAGTTTCTCGTCGTCAAGATTTAATACGTTTTGGGAAATTTAACGATGCATGGTGGGAAAAGCCAGCTTCTGATCCAACAAGAAATGTATTCCCAATTCCACAAGAGCAAATTGATGCAAGTGGTGGAACTTTAACACAAAATTCAGGATACTAATATTTAATATAAAGTATTTTATTTGAGTAAAAAAGGGGTACTTTTATGTATCCCTTTTTTAATATAATTATTCTTTCTATTCATGCTTAAATGAAAAACTCGCTAGTACTTTTTTTTATAGGATACGTTTTGTTTTCTTGTGAGAGTAATGTTAGCGATTCTAAACTCTTTTTGCTGAGAAATGGCGACTCAGGTATAACATTTGAGAATACATTAGATTATACAGAGGAACTGAATCCATATACCTATAGAAATTTTTATAATGGAGGAGGAGTTGCCTTAGGAGACATCAATAATGATGGTCTTTTAGATATATATTTTACAGGGAATTTAGTCAATAACGAACTGTATTTAAATAAAGGAAATTGGGAATTTGAGAATATTACTGAAAGTGCTGGAGTAGGATGTGACAATGTTTGGTCATCAGGAGTCACTTTTGTGGATATTAATTATGATGGATTATTAGATATTTATGTTTGTAAAGCTGGTCCACCAAGTGATAGATCTAATAGGCATAATGAGCTATTCATAAATAATGGAGATTTAACTTTTACTGAAAAGTCAAAAGAATATGGCCTCGATATTGTTGGGCTCAGTGTACAAGCAAACTTTTTTGACTATGATAAAGACGGTGATTTGGATTGCTATCTTCTTAACAATTCAATAAGAGCGGTTGGAAACTATGATTTTGTAAAAGATCAAAGAGAAAAGCCAACTAAAAGCGGTAACAAGTTTTTAAGAAATGACAATAATAGCTTTGTCGATATTACCGAAGAATCGAATATTTATTCTAGTTCTATTGGTTTTGGTCTGGGCATCACAGTAAGTGATTATAATAATGATACCTGGCCAGATGTATTTGTTTCAAACGATTTTTTTGAACGCGATTATTTATATATAAATAATCAGGATGGAACATTTAAAGAGGATTTAGATAATCAATTTGGTTCTATTTCAATGGGTTCTATGGGAGCAGATGCTGCTGATTTAAATAATGATTCGTTTTCGGACATTATGGTGACAGAAATGTTACCAAAGTCTATAGAAAGACAACGCTCTAAAACTATTTTTGAATCTTGGAACAAATACGATTTAGCAAATAAAAAAGGTTATCATCAACAATTTTCTAGAAACGCTTTGCATAGAAATATGGGTGATAATTCATTTTTTGAAATAAGTCGGTTTTCTAATGTTTCGGCATCCGAGTGGAGTTGGGCTTCTTTACTTTTTGATGCAGATAACGATGGTTTAAAGGATATATTTATCAGTAATGGAATCTATAAAGACTTATTAGATAGAGACTATTTGACCTATATGGCAAACGAAGATAAAATCAGGGATATGATAAAAACTGATAAAGAAATTATGAATAAACTTGTGGATATGATGCCATCTCAAGCGGTTTCAAATGCTGTATTTAAAAATCATGGTAGTTTTCAATTTTCTGATGAAGCAATAAACTGGGGATTAGACACTCCAAGTTTTAGTAATGGAAGTGCTTATGGAGATATCGATAACGATGGAGATTTAGATTTGGTTGTAAATAATGTAAATATGCCTGCTTTTTTATATGAAAACACTTCTGATAGTACTCTAAATAAAAGTATTTCAATAGATTTAATCGGTGGTGAAAAAAATAAATTTGCTGTAGGTTCAAAAGTAGAAATCTATTATGGTGAAGATCAGTATGGAAGTCTTGAGAACTTCCCGTCAAGAGGTTTTCAAAGTTCAATTTCGCCAAAATTATTATTAGGCACTAATAAAGCTAGCATTATTGATAGTCTAATTATTTCATGGCCAACTGGAGCTATGAGCAGACACTACAACCTAAATACAAATCAAGGTTACACCTTTAACCAATCAGAAGTAAAGCGCTATACTGCACAAATCAATACTAAAAATCAAAACCCATTAGTTGAGACAGATGCGCTATTTAGTTATACGCATAGAGAAAATAATACTGTAGATTTTAATAGAGAACAGTTATTGCCAGAGATGTTGAGTAATGAAGGACCAAATATGGCAAGTGCAGATATAAATAACGACGCTATCTTAGATTTTTATATAGGTGGCGCTAAAGGACAATCTGGGATTTTATTCATATCTGAAAGTAGTGGTTTATTTAAGGCGATTGTTGAACCCTTCAATATAAATGCAAAATCTGAGGATACTGATGCAGTATTTTTTGATAGTGACAATGACGGTGATTTAGATTTATATGTCAGCAGTGGAGGTAAAGCATTTTCCAAATATGATTTTTCTTTAAATGACAGATTATATATTAATGATGGTACCGGCAATTATGAGCTGAGTATAGAAGCTCTAAATTTCTCAAAACCAATTAGCACATCAACAATTTCAACTTATGATTTCGATAATGACGGTGATATAGATATTTTTATTGGTGAACGTTTTAAAGTAGAAACCTATGGCATTCCATCATCTGGATACATATTAAAGAATAATGGTAATAATCACTTTGAAATTTCTGAACCTGAAGCATTAAAGAGTATTGGTTTAATTACAGACTCTTATTGGGCAGACCTAAATAACGATAGTGTAAAAGATTTAATAGTTGCAGGCGAATGGATGCCTATTTCTATTTTTATAAATAAAGATGGAGAATTAACAAATCAAACTAAAGCATTTGGGCTATCCGATACGGCTGGTTTATGGAAAACCATTGAAATTAAAGACCTTAATAACGATGGCAGAGTAGATATTGTAGCTGGTAATAAAGGTGAGAATACTTTTTTTAAGCCAAATATGAGAATGTATGTTTCTGACTTTGATAGTAATGGTACTATTGAACAGATTATATGTTACAAAAAAGACGATAAATACTACCCAATTCTAGATAGAGACGAGCTTATTTCTCAAATTTCAAGTCTTAAACAAAAGTTGTTGTTTTATAAAGACTATGCGAATGCTCATATCGCTTCTATTTTTACTACTGAACAACTAAAGAAAGCAAAAATTTTTGATGTTAAAATGCTGAATTCAGCACTATTTATAAATAAAAATGAGACTTTTGTAAATCAAAAATTGCCTAATGAAATCCAATACTCAAGTATAGCTGCTATTGAAATTTTTGATCTAGATGAAGATGGTAATCTAGATATAATATTTGGTGGAAATCAGTATCTTATAAAACCACAGTTTGGAATAGACGATGCTTCTCAAGGTTGGTTAGTATATGGTAATGACGAAAATGATTTTAAGGAAGCTATTTCTTTAAATATTAAGGGTCAAATAAGAGATTTTAATATTGTAAGGTTGAAAGATGAGACAATTTTAATGTCGGCTATTAATAATGATAGCATTAAATTTTATAAAATATTAGATAAAAAAATTATAAATGAAAATAAGGTTTGGTAATTTAATACTACTTCTTTCTATTTTTTTGGTATGTTCTTGTCAATCGGATTATACCAAACTAGTTAAGGATGAACTAGCAACTGGAGTGCGAAATGATTCTGTCTTTTATGGCCTAAAATTTGGTCAAACAAAAAGTGAATTTTTTGAAATCTGTAAAGAATATAATCAAAGACGTATTTTAACACACGGACCAAATAATAGTTACGTACAAAGTTTTTTATATCCACAGGATACTACTGATACAACTCAGAAAATGAGAATGTTATTTTACGGAAAATTCAATAAGGAAAATAAGATTATTGCCATGGATGTTAAGTTTTCTTATGTTGCTTGGGCTCCATGGAATGAAGACTTATCTGCAGAAGCGTTACTACCCAAAGTCCAAGATACTCTAATGAAATGGTATCCAGGAAATTCATTTATGAAAGCTAAAGATGATATCTTAGTGAAGGTAGATGGTAATCGTCAAATTCAATTAAAACAAGAGTCCGATAAAGATGTCTCAGTTATAATTGAAGACCTCGACTACAAGTACAACAATTTAAATAAATAGTAAATGCTGAGGTATTTTAATATCGTTTTAATTTTATTTTTTCTTTCTTCTTGTACTAAAAATAAGAATCAACCAAGTATGGAGAATAGAGGACCGCAATTTAAGTTGTTGTCGGCAGATTCTACAGGTATTAATTTTAGTAATGATTTGGTTTCTACTGATGAATTTAACGTTTATAAATACCGAAATTTCTACAACGGAGGTGGCGTTGCAATTGGTGATATAAATAATGACGGTTTACAAGATGTATACCTAACCTCTAATATGAGCAAGAACAGATTGTATTTAAACAAAGGGGATTTTAAATTTGAAGATATAACTGACAAAGCAAATGTTGCTGGTTCTAAAGCTTGGTCTACAGGCGTATCTATGGTAGATATTAATGCAGACGGATTTTTAGATATTTATGTTTGTAATTCTGGAGATGTTAAAGGCGATAATAAGCAAAATGAATTCTTCATTAACAATGGCGATGGAACATTTAGCGACAAAGCCGAAGCACTAGGGTTAGATGATAAAGGCTTTTCTACACACGCTTCTTTTTTTGATTATGACAATGATGGTGATTTGGATGTTTATCTTCTCAACAATTCTTATCAAGCAATAGGTAGTTTTAATCTTACTAAAAATGAACGTCCAAAAAGAGATGTTTTAGGTGGAGATAAACTCTTTGAGAATAAAGATGGACTTTTTATAGACGTAAGCGAAAAAGCTGGGATTTATGGTAGCGTCATAGGGTTTGGTTTAGGTGTTACAGTTGGTGATATGAATAATGATGGCTGGCAAGACATTTATGTGTCTAATGACTTTTTTGAAAGAGACTACCTATATATTAATGAGCAAGATGGTACCTTTAAAGAGTGTCTCACAACATCGCTTAATTCAATTAGTGGAGCATCCATGGGAGCCGATGCTGCTGATATTAATAACGATGGATATAATGATATTTTTGTTACCGAAATGCTTCCAAGCGAGTATGATCGCTTAAAAACAGTAACTACATTCGAAGATTGGAATAAATACCAATACAACCTAAAAAACGATTATTACCACCAGTTCACTAGAAACATGTTGCAGCTCAACAATAGTGATTTAACATTTAGTGAAGTAGGTCGCTTTAGTGGAGTAGAAGCTTCGGATTGGAGTTGGGGAGCTTTATTTTTTGATATGAACAATGATGGTTTAAAGGATCTATTCATTGCCAATGGCATATATAAAGACTTAACCAATCAAGATTATTTAAAGTACATTTCTAATCAAGAAGTAATTCAATCTATTGTAAAAAATAATCAAGTAGATTATAAAAAATTAATTGATATCATTCCGTCAAATAAAGTTAAAAATCACTCCTATATTAATAATGGACATTTAAAATTTGTTCGTACAGAAAATGGATTAAACACTGAAGGGTTTTCAAACGGATCAGCTTATGGAGATTTAGATAACGATGGTGATTTAGATGTTATTGTTAATAATGTGAATATGCCATTATTCGTTTATGAAAATACACTAAATCAAAATGACACTCACTATTTAAAAATTGTACTAAAAGGGGAGGGACGAAACAAAGATGCCATCGGATCAAAACTTAAACTTTCTAACAATATAGATACGCTATATATAGAACAGCAACCTGTAAGAGGGTTTCAGTCTTCTATGGATAATCGTCCAAATTTTGGTTTTAAGAATAAAGACAATGTAAACCTAGAAATAACTTGGCCTTCCGGTAGAGTTACAAATCTTATGAACCTTGAAGTCGATAAAACACTTACACTTTACGAAAAAGATGCCACTAATAGTCTTCAAAATTCATCAGAATCATCTTTAGCACTATTTTCTAAAGATGAAGAGACGTTAAATTTCACACATAAAGAAAATAATTTTATAGATTTTAATGTAGAGCGTTTATTGCCTTTTATGCGAAGTACTGAAGGACCAAAAATGGCTTTTGGTGATGTTAATGGAGATGGTGAAGAGGATATATTTATTGGTGGTTCTAAAGATAGTTCTGCTAAACTATTTATTCAGAAAAATGGTCGGTTTAGCGAGTTGAATACTTCTGCTTTTGAAAATAGCAAATCATCAGAAGATGCAGAAAGTATATTTTTTGATGCAGATAATGATGGTGATCTCGATCTATACGTATGCAGTGGAGGCATAGAGTTTTCAAAATTTAGCCCTAAATATTCTGATAGACTTTACATTAACAATGGTAATGGTAATTATACGATTTCGCTTCAGATATTGCCAACGAAAGTTGGGTATCACAGCAGTAGTACAGTTACGGCTTCGGATATAGATAACGATAATGATATAGACTTGTTTGTTGGTGAGCGTGCCATACCTAAAGCTTATGGAGCAGCTGGCTCTGGTTTTCTTTTGATTAATGATGGTAAAGGAAATTTTACTGAAAAGTCGAATACTTTGTCTTCTGAATTTTCCGAACTAGGAATGATTACAGATGCAGCGTTTGTAGACCTCAATAAAGATAATTTTGAGGATTTGGTAATTGTTGGTGAATTTATGGGAGTAAGAGTTTTTGAAAACACTAATGGAAGTTTTAAAGAAATTGCAAATAAAGATTTGTCTAATTTAAAAGGATGGTATAATACCATTGAAGTAGCAGATTTAGATAATGATGGCGATAAAGACATGATTTTAGGTAATCATGGTTTAAACAGTAGATTTAAAGCCTCGGAAACTAATCCAATAAAACTATATGTAAATGACTTTGATGGGAATAGTTTTTTAGATCCAATTCTTACATTTAGATCAAGTAATGGTGATGAATATCCTTATGCACTTAGGCATAACCTAGTAGATCAATTAAAATATCTAAGTAAAAAATATCCAGATTATGAATCGTTTAAAAATGCAACTATAAGTGATATTTTTACGAAAGAGCAATTGAGTAGTAGCACGGTTTTAGAGGCTAATAATTTAAGTACTGTAATGCTAATTAACAATGGCAGTTTTAATTTTGAAATTAAAGATTTACCTGTAGAAACTCAATTTTCGCCAATATATGCGATAAGTACTTCAGACTTTGATAAAGATGGTGATTTAGATATACTACTAGGAGGAAATCTAAATGGCGTTATGCCAGAGTTTGGAAGATACGATGCTTCATATGGCAATTATTTAGAGAATTTAGGTGATAATAATTTTAAATACCATAGAACAGGAAGAGGTTTAAAGATCAATGGGGAGATCAGAGATATAAAAGTTATAAAAGATAAAATTTTTATAGCGAAAAATAACGACGCTTTAGAAGTTTATAAGTACTAAAATGACGAAAAGATTAAGCTTTATTTTTTTATTAATTTTTGCTTGTTCAGACAAGCAAGATCAGCCTGATATTGAAAGCTCTGATAAAATGCCTTTCAATACGATTAGTTCATCAGACTCTGGTATTAACTTTTCTAACGATTTAACAGATACAGGAGATCTTAATATCATTGAATATTTGTATTACTATAATGGTGGTGGAGTTGCTCTTGGTGATATTAACAATGATGGTTTAGATGATATCTATCTCTCTGCAAATCAAAAACCCGACAAATTATTTCTAAATTTAGGTAACTTAAAGTTTAAAGATATTTCCTTAGAATGCGGATTAAGTCAAGAAGGTACATGGTCTACCGGAGTTACAATGAGTGATGTTAATAATGATGGGTTGCTAGATATTTACGTTTGTAAAGTTGGAGATTATAAAGGTCTTAAGGCTAGTAATGAATTGTATATAAATCAAGGGAATAATACGTTCAAAGAGCAGTCTGAAGAATATGGTATCAAGTTTTCTGGGTTTTCAACTCAAGCCTCCTTTTTTGATTATGACAATGATGGAGATATGGATATGTATCTTATGAATCACTCTATTCATTCACCATATTCATATGGAAATTCAAGATTACGAGAAAAATCAGATCCTGTTTCTGGTGATATTTTCTATGAAAATAAATCTGAAAATGGGAAAACTAAATTTGTTGATGTTACTAACGAATCTGGAATCTATAATAGCGCGTTAGGATATGGTTTGGCACTTGCAACATCAGATATCAATAATGATGGTTTTATTGATATCTATGTAGGTAACGATTTTCACGAAAATGATTATCTCTACATTAATAATGGTGACAAAACATTTACAGAATCTAGTAGTGATTATTTTAATCATACATCTAGATTTACTATGGGAGTCGATGTTGCAGATATCACCAATAATGGTAAGTTAGACCTTATTACTTTAGATATGATGCCTTATAATTCTGAGATATTTTTAAAATCAGGAGGTGAGGATACGGACAAGGTTGATAAAATAAAAGCGTCTTTTGGTTTTAATCAGCAGTATGCTAGAAACCATCTGCAACTCAACAAAGGCTCACATTTTGTAGACGTTGCTTTAATGACTAATACATATGCTACAGATTGGAGCTGGTCGCCACTATTAATGGATTATAACAATGATGGTTTAACGGATATTTATATCACAAATGGTATTTATAAACGACCAAACGATTTAGACTATATTAAATACTTGAGTACTGTAGATTTTGCACGTTATGAAAAAACAGCTCAAGACACTTTAGAGCAAAAGCTCATTAAAACCATGCCAACTTTGAAGTTGCCAAATGTGTTAATGACAAATAATGGAGAACTGACTTTTACAAATTCTAAGGTAGTTAAAGCCAATGACGTTACTTACTCAAATGGTGCAGCTTACTCAGATTTAGATAATGATGGTGATTTAGATATTGTTATAAACAACATAAATGAGAATGCTTCTCTTTTAGAAAATACATCGACAAATAATTTTATGAGTGTAACTCTCTCAGAAAATAATAAAGTTGGGAACACAAATGGAGCGAAGATTTATTTATATGCTAATAATCAAACTTTCTATGAAGAACAAACGACTGTAAAAGGATTCCTATCGAGTTCTACAGCAAAAGTGCATTTCGGATTAGGTGAACTAACTCAAGTAGATTCTTTAAAAGTGGTTTGGAAAGATGGTAAGCAAAGCATTGCTAAGAACCCTAAAATTAATACTCTCGTTACAATTCAAAAAGAGAACACATCAAACTTTAATTACAACAATACCGAAAAAGATTCAAAATTTGAAGAATTTGCGTACCAACATAAAGAGAATAAATTTTTAGACTACGAACGTGATGCACTAATACCAGAAAACTTATCGATAGAAGGACCTTCTTTGGTACAAGAAGATTTTAATGGCGATGGACTTAAAGATTTATTTATTGGTGGAGCAAGAGGACAAGAGCCAGTACTTTATCTTCAGAATAGTGATGAAAGTTTTACAGTGAAGTCAACGATTGCTTTTGTAGAAGATGCTGGTTATGAAGATACTGATGCGATTGCTTTTGATATTGATAATGACAATGATTTAGATATATATGCATTACATGGTGGTAACGACTACCAAGAAGGTCACCCATTGCTAGAAGATCGTGTGTATATAAACGATGGCAAGGGTAACTTTACAAAACTAAATTCTAAATTATTAAGTACAAATGGCGCAACAGTATCGAGTTACGATTATGATAAGGATGGTCTGGCTGATTTGTTTATTGGTAACCGATCTATACCTGGTGCTTATGGACTATCACCTTATAGTTTTATCCTAAAAAATAAAGGTCAAAACAATTTTGAGATTGCATCTAAAGCGCGTTTTGGGATGACAACAGATTCTAAATGGGCAGATATTAATAACGATGGAAATATCGAGCTCATTGTTGTAGGAGATTGGATGCCAATTAGAATTTTTTCATATTCTGAAACAAATAAATTTGAAGATAAAACAAAGGATTACGGTTTAGATAAAACCAATGGGATGTGGAATAACGTTGAAGTTGTAGACACAAATAATGATGGAAATTTAGATATTATAGCAGGTAATGTTGGTTTAAACTTTAAGTGGAAAGCATCGCTAGATAAACCAGTAAAAATGTATTTAGATGACTTTGATAAAAATGAAAAGTTAGACCAACTTATCTTTTACGATTTCTTCGGAACATACGTGCCATTTGCTTCAAAAGACAAGCTAATGGCGCAAATGCCAGTTCTAAAAAAGAAGTTCACTAATTATAATTCATTCTCAAAAGTAAAAGGAATAACAGATATTGTAGAAAAGCCTGAAAAAGATATTTTAGAGACTAAATATATTTACGAGTTACAATCTATGATTTATAAGAATGAAGGTGAGAAATTTATACCGCAACCATTACCAAAACAAGCACAATTAAGTACCATAGAAGATGTTTTAGTTGATGGAAATAAAATCCTTTTTACTGGCAATTACAATGGTTTTGTTACTGAGCTTGGTGAAGCTTCATCTAACGCTGGAGGTATAGTGGAAATTACAGAAAAGGAAACATTGAATTACAGTTCTTTAAAATTGCCAAAACATATTAGCGGAAGAAAAATTGTAAAGTTAAATACTAACAAATACTTAATTATAACAAACAATGGACAGTCCTATGTGATTAACCGTTGAAACTATTGAATTATTAAAATGAAAAATTTAAGACATGGTATATATCTACTCTGCACTTTATGTATTATAAGCAGTTGTAGTAAACCAACTGAACCTATTGTGGTTTCCCCTGAGTTGTTTCATGCCTCGGTAGATAAGGTAATGGAAATACAAATACACGATATTTTTTCGCCACCAGTAGCGAGCCGTGTATTCGTTTATCCAAATATTGCAGCTTATGAAATTTTAGCTCAGAAAACACCTCAAATGGAATCGTTGGCTGGTAACGTTGCTGAACTAACTAGCATTCCTAAGGCAGATAAGGATAAAACTATTAATCTCGAATTATCGGCATTGATAGCACATATGGAACTCAGTAAAAGTTTAATTTTTTCTGAAGATAAAATGGAAGTTCTTCAAGACAGTTTGTATGCTGATTGGAAGACAAAAAATGAAATAGAATTTAATGATGCGAAAAGCTATGCCTTTGATGTTGTTAAACACATCAAGGAATGGATGAATGCAGACAATTACAACCAAACGAGGACGATGCCAAAGTTCACTGTAGACACAGACGATCCTTCTAGGTGGCAACCAACACCACCATCTTATATGGATGGTATTGAGCCACATTGGAATAAAATAAGAACCTTCGTTCTCGATTCTGCAGCACAATTTAAGCCCAAAAAGCATCCAGAATTTTCGTTAGAAAAAGGGTCTAAGTTCTATGAAGAACTCATTGAAATTTATAACGTTAGTAATAAGATTACAGAAAAAGGTGATGATTCTGAAGAGATAGAAATTGCGCAATTTTGGGATTGTAATCCTTTTGTATCTGTAACAAGAGGACATTTTATGTTTGCTACAAAAAAGATATCTCCAGGTGCACATTGGATAGGTATTACCAAAATAGCTTCGAGAAAATCAGATGCAAATGTTGCAAAAACGGTAAATGCATATACTAAAACATCTATCGCCATTGCAGACGCATTTATCAGCTGTTGGGACGAGAAATATAGAAGTAACCTTATACGACCAGAGACCTTAATTAATCAACATTTAGACCAAGACTGGTTGCCAATATTACAAACACCTCCTTTTCCAGAATATACGAGTGGTCATTCTGTAGCATCAGGTGCTGCATCTACAGTGCTAACGGCAATTTTTGGGAATAATTTTCAGTTCGATGATGATACAGAAGTACCTTTTGGGCTCCCAATAAGATCCTTTGAATCTTTTAATCTTGCTGCAGAAGAAGCTGCTATTAGCAGATTATATGGTGGTATTCACTATATGGCAGCAATAGACGAAGGTTTAAAGCAAGGTAGAAATGTAGGTGATTTTATAGTTGATAATGTTAAAATGAAGTTTGAATAATTGAAATGATTGGGGACAAACTGACATATTATTCAAACTATAAAAAAATAAATAATGAGATAATAGTTAAGCTCAAAAATGACCTATTAGAAAAACGAGTATGCATTGCTGTTGGTGGTGAATCTGGTAGTGGTAAGACCTCATTGGCATATGCTCTTTTTATAGATATAGAAAAGGAATTAGGTTTAAAAGGCTTCTTATTTCATGGTGATGATTATTTTAAATTGCCTCCAAAAGATAATCACAATAAAAGATTAGAAAACATAACTAATGTTGGCCCTTCAGAAGTTAGTATTGAATTGCTGGATAAGCATTTGAAAGCGTACATAAAAAATGAAGGAGAAATAGAAAAACCAATAGTTAATTATGACGAAAATTCAATAGGAACAGAGACTATTCATACCAATGACTATAATTTCTGTATTGTTGAATTAACTTATGCAATGCTCCTGAAACAACCTACTTTTAAAATATTTATTGAAAATTCATATATCGATACAAAAGAAAACCGAACCAAGAGAGCTAGAGATATTATGAATAAATTTAATGAAAGTGTTTTAGAAATTGAACATAATATCATTAAGGAACATTTTGTATATGCTGATTTGACCATAAAAAAAGGCGATATGAAATTTTGATAAAAAAATGAAACATAGGGCATTACCTAATGTAATTGATACTAAAATCATAGATTTATGAAACTAACCAAACCAAAATTATCATTCTGGCAAATCTTCAATATGAATGTTGGATTCTTAGGAATTCAATACAGTTTTGGATTACAACAAACCGCTATCAATCCTATCTTTTTGTATTTAGGTGCACCCGAAGATATGCTGCCGATATTAAATATTGCTGGTCCAGTAACGGGTTTAATAGTCCAGCCTATTATTGGTGCTATGTCAGACAAAACATGGTCTAATCGTTGGGGAAGACGAAAGCCGTATTTTTTAATAGGAGCGCTATTAGGAAGTTTGTGTCTATTCGTTTTTCCACACAGTCCAGTACTTTGGTTTGCCGTTGGATTGTTATGGATATTAGACGTTGGTAATAATATGGCAATGGAACCTTACAGAGCTTTTGTTGGAGACAAATTACCAGAAAAACAATTAAGTCTTGGTTACCAAATGCAGAGTTTATTTGTTGGTGCAGGCATACTCTTGGCTAATGGATCGATTGTGTTGTTTCAGTATTGGTTTGGTGGAGAGTCAGTGGAAGAAGCAGGTACAATTCCTCAATGGTTATATTATTCGTTCTTCATAGGCGCATTTCTTTCTTTAACAACGATACTATATTCGGTTTTTAAAACACCAGAGATTCCACCAAGTGATGAAGAGATGGAAGAAATAAATCACCTTAAGAGTTTGCCATTCGGCCAACGCGTGTCACAACCGTTTAAGGAGATTATTGAAGCGGTAAAAGATATGCCAAAGTTTATGTGGAAAATAGCAGGAGTCTATCTATTTCAATGGTATGCCCTATTTATTTATTGGCAATTTACGACACCATTGTTCAAAAAAACTATGGGCTTTACAACCTCTGAGGCAGCGTCTCAAGCCGCAAAAATGAGCTTAACTTATAATACGGTAACTATGGTGGTTGCTTTAATGTTAGTGCCTTTAACCTTGCGTTTTGGTGGAAAAAAGATTTATGCGTTAAGTTTATTTGGTACAGCCATAGCATTGTTTTTAATACCACATATTTCAGATCCCAACTTAGTTTTAGTTCCAATGATTTTGTTTGGTATAGGTTGGGCAGCTATGATGGGAATTCCATACACCATGGTCTCTAAAATTGTCCCTCAGGATAGAAGAGGTGTTTACATGGGAATTTTAAATATGATGATTGTTATTCCTATGGGAATACAGACCTTAAGTTTTGGTCCAATATATAAATATATCTTAGGTGATAATGCTATCAACGCCATGTTATTTGCAGGTGTATTCTTTGCTATTGCAGCAGTTTTGGCAATGCGCTTAAACGTGTCAAAATCCATAGAAAATTCTGAAGTTACATCAACAGAAGATTAATCTTTTTAGTATGAAAAATCTAGGTATAAAGATTTCAATTTATTTAAATTATTTCGTGTTTGCTATTTTACTTAATAGCGTTGGGATTGTTATCGCAAAATCTATAAATGTTTATGGTGTTAGCGAATCTCAAGCATCAGTTTTAGAAGCTTTTAAAGATTTACCTATTGCTGTAGTTTCATTTATAGTGGCTTCTTTTTTGCCAAGATTTGGTTATAAAAAATCAATGCTAACAGGATTAGCTATTGTTTTTTTTGGATGTCTATTGATGATATTTGGTAACTCATTTTTATATACAAAAATTTTATTCCTATCCATTGGTGTTAGCTTTGCGCTCATTAAGCTCTCAGTGTATTCTCTAATTGGTTTAATTACTGATAGTAAGGCAGCACACTCATCTTTAATGAGTTCTATCGAAGGCTTTTTTATGGTTGGTATAGCATTAGCCTATATTTTGTTTCCATTCTTTTATTCCGATGATCCTAATAGTTGGTTAAATGTATATTACGTCTTATGTGTTTTGATTTTGTTGTCTTTTCTATTTCTATTCTTTTCAAAGGTTGAGTACACTGTTGAGACTTCAGGAGGTAGTGTATTAGATGATATGAAAGCTTCTGCAAAATTGATTGTTGTTCCTTTAGTTTTAGTGTTTATTATTTCAGCTTTTTTATTCGTTATGATAGAACAAGGAGTAATGACATGGCTACCACGTTTTAATGAAAAAATATTCTTTTTCTCAGAAAAATTAAGTGTTCAAATGGCAATTATTTTTGCATTATCATTAGCACTTGGGCGTTTTGTAGCGGGTTATCTAACTAAGAGATTTTCATGGGTTTTGTTGGTAATTATAAGCGTTATAGTTTCTGGAGGAATACTTTTATTTATATTGCCACAACTTAATGCAGATATTGACAAAGTCGTATCTGAAATTAAGAGTATTACTGATGTACCAACTCTTGGTTTCATTTTACCATTAATAGGTTTATTTATTGCTCCAATATATCCACTTCTAAATTCTACAGTATTAAGTTCATTGCCAAAAAAATTACATTCACCCATGTCGGGTTTAATAATAATTTTTTCAGCATTAGGTGGAACAATAGGTTCTCGTATTGTTGGAGAATTATTTGAAAGCGTAGGAGGTGCTAATGCATTTTACTTTTTACTCATTCCCATGGTTCTGCTTATTGTTTTTGTGTTATTGATAGATAAGATGTCTAAAGCAAAATCCATAGTGTAAATGATATTCGAGTTAAATATTGAAGAAACGCTACAAAGCTTATTAGCTCAAGAAGATACCGATGGTGATAAAAAAATAACCATTGAAGATAAGGGACCAAAAACATTTGATTTAATCTCAAAAGATGGAAGTCATATAACAATCGAAGGTACTTATCAACTTTCTAACCTATTACAAGAATTGGTTATTCAAAAGCAACAAGGAAAAGAAGTTGCAGATATAAAAATTGAAAATATAAATGAGCTACCAGTAGATAGAATTTCGAGGATGATACGCGATTTCTACTGGAAAGGGCTGACAAGACGTCTGGATAAATCAGGAATTGAAGCCCTGATTTCAGACACAAAAAATGATAGTCTTACAGCAACGATACTCCCTGTTTATGTGCCATTTTCAGATGATTTAGCTTTTAACTATTATAGAGATTTAGAATCTGACTTACCAATAAAAGTAATTAAACTACCAAAAGATATTACGCCAGAATTTGTGAAATCTATAAATAGCGAACCTGGTATTTTAAGTCTAAAACTAGAAGAAACTCAAAATGGAATAGAAGGCGTGCCTTTTGTCGTGCCAGGTGGTCGATTTAATGAAATGTATGGTTGGGACAGCTATTTTGAAGCTGTTGGTCTGCTTTGTGATGGAAAAGTGGATTTAGCGAAAGCTATGGCTGATAATTTTCAATATCAAATACAGCATTACGGTAAAATTCTCAATGCTAATCGCAGCTATTATTTAACCAGAACTCAGCCACCTTTTTACACGAGTTTAATTTCAGAAATTTTTGAAGTGACAAAAGATAAAGCGTGGTTGGCTAGTCATCTAAAAACAGCTATCCACGAGTATGAAACCGTTTGGATGGTTGAAGGCAAACGATTAACGACTAATGGATTAAATCGTTATTACGCAGAAGGACTTGGTATTCCTCCTGAAACTGAGGCAGGTCATTTTGATGAAGTGCTAGAAGTATATGCTGTGAAACATTCAATTTCTATTGAGAGGTTCGTGGAGCAGTATCAATCGGGTGAAATAAAAGAACCAAAATTAGATATCTACTTTACACATGATAGAAGTTTACGAGAATCCGGACACGACACCTCTTGGAGATTAGATGATGTCTGTGCGGATTTAAATACCGTTGATTTAAATAGTCTGCTTTATAAATACGAATCTGATTTCGCACATTTGATTGAGCTATATTTTGATGGTGAATTTAGTGGCTATCATAGTGCCTATTGGTTTCAGATAGCTTATGAAAGAGCCGAACGCATGCGCAAGCTCATGTGGAATGCCGAAAAAGAGCAGTATTTCGATTACAATTTCAAAACAGAAGGCGCAAACTCATTTTGAGAGCGCTTCAAATTATTTTCCACTTTGGTCTGGTTTGGTTGATACTAGAGAAACTTCTAAATTGGTTTCAGCGCTTATGACCCAACTCAAAGAAAAAGGAGGCATAGCTGGAACTTCTGAGGCAATGAATGACAAACTACCTGAAGATGCTATACAGCGACAATGGGATTATCCTAATGGTTGGGCACCACATCAAATGCTAATTTGGAGAGGATTAAAAATTCAGAGATTTGAAGACGAATTAGAAGAGTTAGTTTATCGTTGGTTATATATGATTACTAGGAATGCGGTGGATTATAATGGTACAATTCCAGAAAAATATGATGTTGTAGCTGCTACTCACAAAGTATTTGCTGAGTATGGAAACGTTGGTACAGATTTCGAATATATTACTCAAGAAGGGTTTGGTTGGATGAATGCTTCATTTCAATATGGATTGCAATTATTGAATAAGGATTTAATTACATACCTAAATAATTTAGAAAAACCAGATATGATCTTTAAAGCTTAAATGAAATCATTATACCTCATTTTATCTAACAAACGCTATTTCTCAATTGTTTGGGTATTTAGTTCCTTAAACATAATGATTGGGACTTGGGTATTATATATTCCTAAGGTTAAAGAGAAACTACAATTAGATGATTCGCAAATAGGATTTGCACTATTTTGTTTAGCATTAGGATTATTGTTTTTTATTCCTGTAGTGCCAATAGTTACAAAAAAAATAGGACTGGGAAGAAGTACATTTTTTGGTATTTGTATTTTTTGCATAGCATTCATAGGACCATTAATAGCTCCGTCGTATGAGGCATTGTGCACATCTTTGTTTTTAGTCGGTATTTTTTCTGGACTAACGGATATTGCGATGAACACTGTAGTTTCTGAGATGGAAAAAGCAGATGGTGTCAATTTTATGTCTGCTGCGCATGGCTTTTTTAGTTTAGGTGGAGCTATAGGTGCTTTGGTTGGGTCGGTTTTAATGGGAGTATTGAATTCTCCATTTTATCATGTCCTAATAATGGCAATTTTAGTTATAATGACCAATATTTTGTTGTTTAGAAGATACTTTAAAATTAGAGAGGTTGAGGAAGATTTTAAAGAAAAAGGAAAGCTTCCAATTAAACTGCTAAAGCCTTTATTTATTCTTGGATTTTTGGCCATGGTTATTATGGGAAATGAAGGAGCTATTGAGCATTGGAGTTCAATTTATTTAACTGAAGTTGTACAAGTCACTTCTGAAAATTTAGCAGGTTTAGGATTTACCGTTTTTTCTATAATGATGACTATTGGACGTTTTTTTGGTGATAGTATAAGCGCTAAAATAGGATCTGCAAAAATCGTAATATTGGGTTGCTCCTTGGCAGCCGTAGGATATGTCTTTGTACTTTTAAATAGCCTTTTATTAAGTGTTATTGGTTTTGGAATAATTGGTCTTGGACTATCTGTTATTGTTCCTGAATTGATGAGAATTGCAGGAAATACGAAAGGAATTGTAGCTTCGAAAAGCATTTCGTTCGTTTCTGGTGTAGGTTTTGTCGGATTTTTGTTAGGACCAGTAATTTTGGGTTATATTTCAGATAGTTTTAGTCTTAAAATGAGTTATGTATTCTTATTAAGTGTAACTCTAATTGCAACGTGTATTGCAATATTTAAGCTAAAAACTAAATAAGTACTAAAATAGTTCATATGAAACGAGCATGTTATAATAATTATCGCCAAATAAATTATTAATAGCGAATAGCATGTGACCTTCGAAAAAAATAAATACAAACACATGAAACGAAGAGACTTTGCTAAAAATATTGCTTTAGCATCAGGAGCTATAGGAATAAGTTCGGTAACTATAGCATGTGATGATCCTAAAAGCAATATTGAAGAAGCTATAAAACCTCCATCTAAAGTTAATAAAGAACTATCTGAAGCGATGTATAAAAGGGCTTTAGATATTACCAAACAGAAAGTCCGAGGAGGTGAAAAAGAATCATTTTTTAAAAAGCCATTTATAGATGCTGCATTTTCACCAAATATTTTTCTTTGGGACACCTGTTTTATGTGCTGTTTCGCTAAGTACCATTTAGATGAATTACCAGTTTACCAAGCACTAGATAATTTTTATGACCGTATGGAAGCGGATGGCTATATCTGTAGAGAATATAGGCAAAATGGTGAGCCGTTATGGTCTAAATCACATCCTGTTTCTATAAATCCACCTTTATTGGCTTTTGCTGAAACAGAAATATTTAAAGTGAGTAAGGATATATACCGCATAAAAAGAATATATCCAATTCTAAAGAAGAATTTCCAGTTTCATGTAGATACTTATATGATGGAAGATAACTTATTTTATGGTGATACCTTAGGTATGGGAATGGATAATATTCCGAGAGCACCGCGTGATTGGGAGCCTACTGAAGGTAATGGGATGACACATCATGAACTGGGTGAAAAACTTAGCGCTATGAATGCTTCTGGTGAAACTAAATTAAACACGTTTATTTCAGAATATGTTAACACCAAGCAAGGACTCTGGAACAAACAAGCAAGACTAGTAGATTTTTCAGCTCAAATGGCAATGTTCAGTCTGCAGTTAAAAGCAATGGCTGAAACTATTGGCATTTCAGAAGATTTAGCAGCATATGATACTTTTCATGCAAAAGTATCTAAAGCAATAAATGACAAATGTTGGAATGAATCGGATAGTTTTTATTACGATCTTGGTTTTGACAAACAAGTTGTAAGGAGACATATAGGAATGTACTGGACACTTCTCGGTAAATGTGTGCCAGAAGAAAAATTAGAAAAGTTTTTATCACACTTAACCAATCCAGATGAATTTGATAGAACTATGCCTTTACCTGCATTATCAGCAGCTGATCCAGATTTTGTTGGCTGGGGAGATTATTGGTTAGGTGGAGTTTGGGCTCCTACAAGTTATATGGTGTTAAGAGGTTTATCTGCTTATGGTAAGGATGATTTAGCAAAGTCTATTGCTAATAAAACCTATACTAATGTTGCAAAAGTTTTTGAAGCAACAGGAACATTCTGGGAAAACTATGCACCAGATTTAGTGTCTTATGGGATGCCAGCCAAAAAAGATTTTTGCGGTTGGACTGCTTTGTTTCCGATAGCAATGTATAATGAATATATCAAAGAATAGTCAACCTTAAAACTAATAAATGTTTAATAGAGATTCTCAAATAAAAAACCTTCAATCAACAGACGAATTTGATATGGTTGTTATAGGTGGAGGTGCCAGCGGATTAGGAATTGCTGTAGATGCAGTGTCACGAGGTTTCAAAGTAGCCCTTTTTGAAGCCTATGATTTTGCCAAAGGAACCTCGAGTAGGAGCACAAAATTAGTACACGGAGGAGTGCGCTATTTAGCTCAAGGTAATATTAAGTTAGTTACCGAAGCTTTAAGAGAAAGAGGTTTGTTGGAGAAAAATGCTAATCATCTTTTTAAGAGACAAATGTTTTTAATTCCCAGTTATCAATGGTGGCATAAATATTATTATGGTTTAGGATTAACTGCTTATGATTTTTTGTCTAAACGCCTTTCTATTGGTCGCTCAAAAGTTGTATCGGCCAAAACGGCGATTCAAAAAATTACTAACCTTAAAAGTAAAGGCCTTCAAGGCGGAGTAACTTATTTTGATGGTCAGTTTGATGACGCAAGGTTAGCTTTAAATTTAGCCCAAACAGCCAGCGAATCTGGCGCTGTTATACTAAATCACTGTAAAGTTACGAATATGCTCAAAGATGATGAAGGTAAATTGATAGGTGTTGCTGTTACTAATACCGAAACAGATGAAATAATAAACGTAAAGTCTAAAGTGGTTATTAACGCTACTGGTGTTTTTTCTAATAAGATTTTAAAACTTGCAGGTCGTAAAAAGAAAAGCTTAAAAATAGTGCCAAGTCAAGGTATTCACTTGGTTCTGGATAAATCATTTTTAGAAGGTGAAACTGCTTTAATGGTACCAAAAACTAGTGATGGACGTGTGCTTTTTGCTATACCTTGGCACAACAAAGTTGTGGTAGGTACAACAGATACACCAATTAAGAAGCCAAGTTATGAACCCAAACCATTAGAGCAAGAAATAGATTTTATTTTAGAAACTGCTAAGGAGTATTTAACTAAAGTCCCAACACGAGAAGACGTATTATCTGTCTTTGCAGGATTACGACCTTTAGTTGCTCCTGAAGGAGATAAAAGTAATACTAAAGAAATATCAAGAGGGCATAAAATTATTCACTCAGAAAGTGGATTAATTACTATTGTTGGTGGCAAATGGACAACATATAGGGAAATGAGTGAAGATGTAGTTAATGACGCCGTTTCTGTTCATAATTTGACTGATAATAAGTCGAAAACCAGAGGGTTATCTATTCATGGTAATCTCAGTAAGTTTGATAAAAAAGAATTAGATGAGGATTTGTGGTTTTATGGAAGTGATATAAGAAAATTACAAGAATTGATAGCTTCTAATGAAAGTTTCAGGATGCTAATACATCCTAATTACGAATTTAAAGTCGGTCAAGTCATTTGGGCTGCACGATATGAAATGGCAAGAACTGTGGAAGATGTACTTGCAAGACGAATTCGATTATTATTTTTAGATGCTCAGGCAGCTATTGATTGTACTGAAGCTGTTGCAGATATTCTACAAAAAGAGTTAAAAAAATCAGACTCATGGAAGGTTCATCAAATAGAAGAGTTTAAAACACTAGCCCAAGGCTATTTAATTTAATTGATATGTCACAGCAACTCATTTTAGCGCTCGATCAAGGTACAACTTCAAGTAGATCTATAGTTTTTGATGTACATGGTAATAAAATTGAGTCTTCACAACAAGACTTTGAGCAAATTTTCCCCAAAAATGGTTGGGTAGAACATGATCCTGAAGCAATCTGGAGTTCACAATTAAAAACTATCAGCACATTGTTTTCAAAGGAAGAGGTTACAGTATCTGATATAGCTGGAATCGGTATTACAAATCAGCGTGAAACAACTATTGTTTGGAATAGAAAAACAGGTGAACCAATTTATAATGCTATTGTTTGGCAAGATCGGAGAACGGCTAGCTTTTGTGATAAACTAAAGTCTGATGGTTATTCAGAATTAATTCAAGAGAAAACAGGTTTAATCATTGATGCATACTTTTCTGGATCCAAAATTAAATGGATTTTAGATAACGTACCTAGTGCAAGAGATTTAGCTAATAAGGGGGAATTATGCTTTGGAACAGTAGATACTTGGTTAATTTACAAACTTACCAAAGGGAAAGTTTTTGTTACTGATGTAAGTAATGCTTCTCGAACCATGATATTTAATATTCATACTCTTAAATGGGATGAAGAATTATTGGAGTTATTTACAATTCCAAAGTCGATGCTTCCTGAGGTGAAATCGTCTTCAGAAATCTATGGTTATACGGAGTTATTTGAAAGGAAGTTACCAATTGCTGGAATTGCAGGGGATCAGCAGGCTGCACTTTTTGGACAATTATGTACTAAAAAAGGAATGGTTAAAAACACTTATGGTACCGGCTGTTTTTTGTTAATGAATACTGGAAAAAAACCAGTAGCATCTCAAAACCAGCTGTTAACTACCATAGCTTGGCAGATTAATGGAAAAACAAATTATGCGTTAGAAGGAAGCGTATTTGTTGGAGGTGCAGCAGTACAGTGGTTAAGAGATGGTTTGAATTTAATTGACAACGCTAAAGATATAGAAGCATTGGCCAATGAAGTTGACGATAGTGATGGCGTTATAGTAGTGCCAGCATTTACAGGTTTAGGTGCTCCGTATTGGGATCCTTACGCCAGAGGAAGTATTCAAGGTATTTCTAGAGGAACTACCAAGTCACATATTGCCAGAGCAACTTTAGAAGGTATTGCATTGCAAGTCTATGATATTGTAAAAGCTATGGAAAAAGATGCCAACATACATTTAAAAGAACTGAGAGTAGATGGTGGAGCTTCAGCAAATAACCTGTTATTGCAAATACAGTCCGATATTTTTAATTGTGATGTCGTTAGGCCAACAAACTTAGAAACAACGGCTTTAGGTGCAGCCTATTTAGCAGGTTTAGCAGTTGGAATGTATAAGAATAAAAAAGAAATAAGAAAGCAATGGCAAAAGGATAAAATTTTTGCTCCAGAAACAAATATTGAAAAGCAATTGCAACTAATTTCACAATGGCATAAAGCAGTTAACCGCAGTAAAAATTGGATAGAAGAAAATTAGATTATTAATCAGATAATTCTAAAATTTCTATGTTTTTGAATTCAATAGGATGGCTTTCACTTTGCAAAGAGATATAGCCAGATTTTACTGGTTCACCTGCTTTAGATTCCCAATTTGATGTACTGTACTCACCACCATAAATTGGTTTAGTGTATTCCATAACCTTTTCACCGTTTATAAAGTGTTTAATAATAGAATCGTTATAAACTTCAAGTTCTACATGTATCCACTGATCGTCAAGAAAGGTTTGAGACGTTGATGGTATACAATGTTCAGTTACTAATCTATTATCTATGTTGATATGCATTCCTGGTGTGCAAACATTACCTGTTGGTCTAGCACCTTCGCCATTTCCACCTAAAAGTTGAGCTTCAATAGATACAGGGAATCCTTGATCCAATCCAATTTTTTTCGGATCTTCACAATGTAACATCACTCCACTATTCTTGTAAGCCCATGCTTCTCCATCAGCGATTTGGCCATCTAGAAATCTATAGTCTAATTTTAATTTATAATTTGAAAATGACTTTTTGTAATAGATATGTCCAAATGTATTATTGAACGTATCATTATATTCTGTGTAATCAACACTTAAAATACCATTATTAACTCTAAAAGTATTTTTGTAATTCTCTCCTGCAGGATAACCTTTGATTTTTACAATCCAGTCATCTAAATTGTTTTTTGAAAGTAAATTGACCCACTGAGTTTGCTTTATATTTTCGATTTTTTTGGACTCATTTTTACAAGTGAATAGTAAAAATCCACAACAAAAACTAAATATAACTAATCTAAATACCTTCAATATCATTTGATTGATTGTGTTTAAAGCGACCTATAATGAGTACGCTTTTCCGCTAGTATCACTTACATCAATGCAACCCTCTTGCTTCCCAGGAACTGGAGTATAAGCCATAATTTCCTCTCCAACTTTCTCTGAATTTGTGTAAGCGAAAATACATAGATCTCTAACTCTATTCATAGCCACATAATTTAGTGTATCCTCAGGAATTGTAGCTTCATTATCAAACGCTTCATAGAACGCCTCCATTATCGCTTCGTCTTCCTCTTTACTCTTTTTTAGAATTGATCCTAGAACAGGCTCAATATCGGCAGATTCAACATCAGCCAAGACTTCAGCATTTGCATTTTTCATTATAATATTACCAAAATTAGAATAGCCTTTCATAAAAAGATCGCGCTCCTCTACCTCATAGACTTCTGCAACATATTTATCAATAAACTCTGGTACATTAACTTCTGTTGCGCTCGGAGAATCTTCAGACTTAGGCAAAATGATATCTGCAAGTTTATCCAATAAACGCGCCTGATCGACAGAAAATAATGTGGGAACCCAAGTTGGTTTATCACTTGTACAACTTTGTAATAAACTCATAGCAGAAGGAGCCACTAGTAATGCTCCTAAAGACAATCCTAATCCTTTAATTACTTCTCTTCTTTTCATGTCTTTCATTTTATAAATTACCTTTTTTTAATTCATTGGCTGCGTGTTCTGCAGCTCTTGCCGTTAAGGCCATATATGTTAAAGATGGGTTCTGGCATCCTGCAGAGGTCATCGCAGCTCCATCAGTCACGTAAACATTCTTCACACTATGGACTTGATTGTATTCATTTAATACAGATGTTTTAGGATCTCTTCCCATTCTGGCTGTTCCCATTTCATGTATACCCAATCCAGGTGCACCAATATCATCCATAGGAGTTATATCTTCAAAACCAGCTTTTTCTAACATTTGCATAGCTTGAGCGATCATATCCTTTCTCATTTTTATTTCATTCTCTTTAAACTCAGCATCGAAAGTCACTGTCGGTAATCCCCATTTATCTTTCTTCTCGTAGTTTAAAGTCATTTTATTTTCGTGATAAGGTAATGTTTCACCGAACCCCATTAAACCAATGGTCCAACCGCCTGGTTTCAAAATAGCCTCTTTTAATTCCTTACCATAACTCAGTTCTCTAACACTATCTGACCAATCTTTTCGACTTGCACCACCTTGGTAGCCATAACCTCTTAAAAAGTCTTTTTGATTGGTGTCTCCTCCTAAGTTTCTAAATCGCGGAATATAAAGACCGTTTGGTCGTCTACCTGAATAATATTTATCTTTAAATCCATCAAATTTTGCATATGCACCAGCTTTAAAGTGATGATCCATAACGTTGTGTCCTAATTCTCCAGAATCGTTACCTAATCCATTTGGAAATCGCTCAGATTTGGAATTCATAAGTATATAAGTAGACGCAATAGCTGAAGCACATAAGAAAATTACTTTCGCTTTAAATTCAAAAGTCTCATTGGTCTCAGCATCAATAACGCGAACTCCCGTTGCTTTCTTTGTCTTGTCGTCATATATCACCTCATGCACGATAGAGTTTGGTCGCATGGTCATATTACCAGTAGCCTCTGCTGCTGGTAGCGTTGAGGAATTACTGCTAAAGTATGCTCCAAATGGACAACCTCTCATACATCTATTACGATACTGACAGTTTACACGGCCTTGGCCTGGTTTTGTACCTTCAGTAATATGTGCTGTTCGACCTATCGTAAGTAATCGATCGTCATAATTTTCTGCTATATTTTCTTTAAGATGTGTTTCTACACAATTCAATTCCATAGGTTTTAAAAATTTACCATCTGGTAATTGCTCTAGACCTAAGTTTTCACCACTGACTCCAATATAGTCTTCGACATAATCATACCAAGGTGAAATATCTTTATATCTAATTGGCCAATCTACGGCAATACCATCTTTTTTATTGGCGGTAAAGTCAATATCACTTAGTCTATAACTTTGTCTTCCCCACATCAATGAGCGACCACCTACGTGATAACCTCTAATCCAATCAAATCGTTTCTCTTCGTTGTATGGATGATCAATATCATCAACAAAAAAATGACTACGTGTTTTTCTAGTGACGTAACCTGTTCTATGCTGCTTTTCCTGGCGTTTTATTTCTTCTTGTGTTGGTCTCCCAGCATTAGGTAAATCCCAAGGATCTAGATTCGCTGTTGGATAATCCTTAATGTGTTTTACCATTCTCCCTCTCTCAAGAACAAGCGTTTTTAGACCTTTTTCACATAATTCTTTAGCTGCCCATCCGCCAGAAATTCCTGTACCTACAACAATAGCATTATATTCTGTATTCTCTGCTTTAGTGTTATTCATATTTTTAGTTTAAACGATATCGTGAAATTGATAATATTTTTCTAATAATCTTGAGAAAAGTTTATTAATTATCAAATATATTTTTTGAAAACAGAAAATTAGCTATTTTGCATGGTATAATTGTTTAAAATTTTTCAGTGAAAGTAAACAAACAAGAAATTGAACCTTACGAAGTAGATGGTGTGGTCTATCACGCAGATACATGTTTACCTTTAATTGATGCTTACAATAGAAATAAAATTAAATTTAAGGCATTAGCTAGGCATACTTATCCTGGAGATCGATTAGATAATAATACTTTAGGTTTAAATAGTATTGGATATTGGGATGCTGACGAACCTCAAGATTGGGGTTTAGATTGGCATAGAAATGAAGGAATAGAATTTCATTTTTTAGAATCTGGTACAATGCCTTATGCGCAAGAAAATAAAGAAGTAGTACTAACCCCAAACCACTTAACCATTACACGTCCTTGGGAAGCACATAGGGTTGGTAACCCTAATATTGGAATGGGTAAGTTTTATTGGGTTATTATTGATTTAGGTGTAAGGCGTCCTCACCAAGAATGGGTTTGGCCAGACTGGGTTACTCTAACTAAAAAAGATTTAAAACAATTAACCACATTTCTTAGACAAGATGAGAAGTCTATTTTAAAGGCAGACCAAAAAATACGAGATTGTTTTAAGCGTATTAATATTGCGGTAAATACGGATGAAAAAGGTAGCAATGCTTCTCGTATACGTTTGCTCATAAACTATTTGTTGATTTTAATTTTAGATTTATTAAAAACAGAGGATATTGTTCTCAATGAGGCTTTAATTGATAGTTCACGTAGTGTTCAATATTTTCTTAAAGAATTAGATAAAAATTTATCCGAAGATTGGACTATTGAGAAGATGTCACGGAGCGCAGGCGTTGGTCTAACACGTTTTACACATCATTGTAAGCAACTAACGAATTTAACACCAATGCGTTATCTAACAATGCGAAGATTAGAAATGTCAAAAAAGATTCTTATAGAAAACGAGGCACTAACCATTGGTGAAGTGGCATATTCTTGTGGTTTTACGACAAGTCAGTATTTTTCAACAGTTTTTAAAAAGCACGAAAAATGCTCTCCTAATCAATTTAGAAAATTACATCAAGTAGATACCTCACTTTCAGCATATCCAGAAGTTTAGTTCATTTTGTTTAAATTCTTTCACTGAATAAAAGTAAACATTGAATTTTATCTAATTGATTATTTTTCAATTCTAAACTAACTATAATATAACTAATGAAACAATTTTTTTCAATTGCATTTACCCTTATTGCTCTTATTCTATTTAATTGTAAAGAGGAAAAAGAAGAAGAAATTTTGGAAAAGGAACAAAAAGAAATTATTAAAGATGGTAATAATTCATCAATATCCATAGCGCAATGGTCTCTGCACAGAGAAATTGAAACAGGTAAATTAGATCCTTTTGATTTTCCAAAAGTAGCAAAAGAACTTGGTTTTGAGGCCGTGGAATGGGTGGATCAACTCTACGCCAAAGAAATTGATAGTATGGGTTTTGATGCTGTGATAGAACGTTGGAAGGAAGAGAGTGAAAAACACGGAGTAAAAAATATACTTATAATGGTAGATCGCGCAGGGGATTTATCACATTCTGATAAAGCAAAACGTGATGAAGCAGTTGAAATGCACAAGAAATATGTAGATGCAGCTGAATATTTGGGTTGCCATGCCATAAGGGTAAATACATTTGGAACTTTTGATGCTGATGAATGGAGCGAAACAACTTACGATGGGTTAAAACGATTATCGGAATATGCTTCTTCTAAAAAGATTAGTGTGCTTGCCGAAAATCACGGGTGGTTTTCTTCTGATCCTCGATTAGTTATTCCTGTAATAGAAAGAATTAATTTAGATAATTGCGGAACACTCGCAGATTTTGGCAATTGGTGTATAAAAAGAACCAAAGATGAAAATTGGGGAGATTGTGCTGAAGAATATCCAGATAAATACGAAGGCTTTGAACGCTTAATGACAAAAGCTCAGGCAGTAAGTGCAAAATCTTATGAGTTTGATGCTAATGGAAATGAAACAACTTTAGATTTTGAAAAATTTATACAGATAATTAAGAAATCTGGTTATGATGGCTATATAAGTGTGGAATATGAGCATGAAACTTTGGACGAGCGAAAAGGAATTTTGGCAACTAAAGCATTATTGTTAAAGCATTTAAAAACTAACTAATATGAAGTCATCTACATCTGCTAAATTATCAATAATGATGTTCCTCGAATTTTTTATTTGGGGAGGTTGGTTTGTAACCATGGGATCATTTCTTGGAAACAATTTAAGTGCATCTGGTGCTGAAACGGCAATGGCTTATTCAACACAATCTTGGGGAGCCATTATTGCTCCTTTTATTATAGGCCTTATTGCTGACCGTTTTTTTAATGCAGAGAAGATATTAGGTTTGTTACATATTGTTGGTGCTGTATTAATGTATTTAATGTCTCAAACTACTGATTTCAGTGTGTTTTATCCTTATGTATTAGGTTATATGATTGCTTATATGCCGACTCTAGCATTAGTTAATTCAGTCGCCTTTAATCAAATGAATGATCCTGCTAAACAGTTTCCATTCATTCGTGTTTGGGGAACAGTAGGTTGGATTATTGCTGGTTTGGTAATTAGTTTTGTATTTAAATGGGACTCTATAGAAAATATAGGAAACGGAATGTTGTCAAATACCTTTTTAATGGTAGCAATTGCTTCAGCCGTCTTAGGTGTATTTAGTTTTATATTACCGAAAACACCACCTAGTGTTGCGAGTGGAGAAAAAGTAGGGCTGTCAGATATTTTAGGTTTGGAGGCTCTAAAATTACTTAGAGATAAAAACTTCTTAGTTTTCTTTTTGTCATCAGTATTGATATGTATTCCATTAGCCTTTTACTATCAGAATATTAGTCCATATTTAACTGAATATAAAGTTGAAAATTCAACAGCTTGGGCTTCTTTGGGTCAGGTTTCTGAGGTTCTGTTTATGTTGTTATTACCATTTTTCTTTAAGAAATATGGTTTCAAAAAAACGATTTTATTTGGAATGTTAGCATGGGCAATACGCTATTTATTATTTGCTTTCGGAGATACTGGAGATTTATTCTTCATGATTGTTCTAGGTATAGCATTGCATGGTATATGTTATGATTTCTTTTTTGTTTCTGGTCAAATTTATACAGATTCTAAAGCAGGTGAAAAAGTGAAAAGTGCTGCTCAAGGTTTAATTACGTTAGCAACATATGGTGTAGGTATGTTAGTAGGTTTTTGGGTGTCTGGTCAAATAGTAGATAAAAATTTAATCAGCGAAGGCGTTCATAGTTGGAAGAATATTTGGATTTTCCCATCAATCTTCGCAATTGTAGTGTTTGTTCTATTTGCAATTTTGTTCAAAAACGAAAAAGTAGAATATAAAGAGTCATAATTCAATGAGTAAAAAAATAAGACTTGGTATTTTAGGTGGTGGTGGAGATTCCCTAATTGGTGTGTTGCATCGCGTGGCATCTACTATGTTTGATAGATATCAATTAGTAGGTGGATCATTCAACCCATCTTTAGACGAGAGTATTAAGTTTGCAAACCAAATAGGTATTCCGACAGATCAAATTTATGAGGATTTAGATACCTTAATTGAAAAAGAATTAGAGCTTCCAGTAGATAAACGAATGGAAGTCATTTCCATCTTAACACCTAATTTTCTGCATTTCCCAATGGCAAAAAAACTATTAGAAAATGGTTTCAATGTCATTTGTGAAAAACCCATGACCACAACATATGAAGAGGCAAAAATTCTTCATGAGATTTTAAAAAAGTCAGATACTGTTTTTGCGGTTACTTATACATATACTGGTTATCCGATGGTACGTCAGATGCGCCAAATGATTGCCGAAGGAGTTATTGGAAAGATTCAGAAAATTGATGCGCAATATTATCAAGGTTGGATAAACCCTATTATTCACGACAAAGAATTGCGGAAATCGACGTGGAGATTAGATCCAGAAAAATCAGGAATCAGTTGTTGTATCGGAGATATTGGAACACATGCATTTGATATGGTAGAGTATATGTCTGGTCTAAGGGTGAATTCAATATTAGCTGACCTGAATTATTTGTATGAAGATAATCAAATGGACATTGATGGTACGGTTTTAATTAAATGTGGACAAAATGTGAAAGGAGTTATACGAGCAAGTCAGATTGCTACGGGTGAAGAAAACAACTTTACCGTTCAGATTTATGGAGATAAGGCAGGATTAAAATGGGAACAGGAAAATCCAAATTACCTCTATTTGTTAGAGGAAGATAAGCCACTTCAGGTTTTAAAGCCAGGACATGCCTACAATAGTGAGTTATCCTTAGATGGAACAAAACTACCACCAGGACATCCTGAAGGTATTTTTGATTCTATGGGAAATATTTATAAAGGCGTAGCCAAAGCGATAAGACATGAAGATTACGACCATGGCGAATTTCCTACTATTATAGATGGAGTTAGAGGTATGGATTTTATTGAAAAAGCAGTAGAGTCTCATAAAAAAGGTAATGTTTGGGTGAATTTAGATAAACAATAATTGAGAATGAAAACAATAAAGGGACCTGCAGTATTTTTAGCACAATTTATGGATGATAAGGAGCCATTTAATTCTTTGGATGGTTTATGCAAATGGGCGAGTGATTTGGGTTATAAAGGTATTCAAATACCAACAGATCCAAGCTTAATAGATTTAGGGAAAGCTGCTGAGAGTCAAACATATTGTGATGAGTTTAAGGGCAAAATAAATTCTTACGGACTAGAAATTACAGAATTATCAACACATCTTCAAGGGCAGTTGGTCGCTGTGCATCCTGCATATGATATAATGTTTGATAATTTTGCCCCAGATCATTGTAAAGGCAAGCCAAAAGCTAGAACAGAATGGGCTATTCAACAAGTAAAAGATGCAGCAACCGCTAGTAGCAGATTAGGCTTAAAAGCTCATGCTACATTTTCTGGTTCATTGCTTTGGCATACGATGCATCCTTGGCCGCAACGTCCAGATGGATTGGTAGAAATGGGTTTTGAAGAACTAGCAAAAAGATGGATGCCAATTCTTAATCATTTTGATGAGCAAGGGGTAGACGTATGTTATGAAATTCATCCAGGTGAGGACTTGCACGATGGTGTTACTTTTGAGCGTTTTTTAGAAGCAACAAATAACCATAAACGCGTTAATATCTTATATGACCCATCACATTTTGTACTTCAACAATTAGATTATATTGAATACATAGATCATTATCACGAATTTATTAAAGCTTTTCACGTAAAAGATTCAGAATTTAATCCTACAGGAAAAAAGGGAACCTTTGGTGGTTATGGAGATTGGATAGATCGTGCAGGACGCTATCGCTCACTTGGTGACGGTCAAGTAGATTTTAAATCGATTTTTACTAAATTAACGGAATATGGCTGTGATGTTTGGGCCGTTATGGAATGGGAATGTTGTATTAAAAGTCCAGAACAAGGAGCACGAGAAGGCGTCAAATTTATACATGATCATATTATTGAAGCCACCGAAAAGCGTTTTGACGATTTTGCAGGAGCTGATGTAGATAAAGAACATTTGAAAAAAATATTAGGAATTTAAGTATATAGAAATGAAAAAATTTTGGATTTTGAGTTTTGGACTTATAATGATGGTTTCTTGTAAAGAAGCTAAAAGAGAAAATGAAGATTTGACGATGGAAAAAGAGAATGTTGAGGTAATGGATAAAGAGGGTAATAACGATTGGACGATATTATTCAATGGGTCATCATTAGAACATTGGCGCGGCTACTTGGCAGATGACATATATTCTGAATGGACTATCGAAGAAGGAGAGATGGTTTTTACACCTGGCAAAGAAGGGGGTAAGAATATCATAACTAAAGATACCTATACAAACTTTATATTGTCCTTAGAATGGAAAATATCGGAAGCTGGAAACAGTGGTATTTTTTGGGGAGTTCATGAGGATGAAAAGTTTTCAGAAGCTTATATGACAGGCCCAGAAATACAAGTTTTGGATAATGAGAAACATCCTGATTCATTTGTCGCAGAGGGAACTCATAAAGCAGGCTCATTGTATGATATGATTGCATGTTCTGAAGAACACATCAATCCGGCTGGTGAATGGAATCTCTGCATTATTGAAATCAATCAAGATGATAATATGGCTAAAGTAAGTATGAATGGAACACAAGTTTTGAGCTTTCCATTGCATGGAGAAGGTTGGAATAAAATGGTGGCTAAATCCAAGTTTAAGGATTGGAAAGGTTTTGGCAATTATAAAACTGGCCATATAGGCTTACAAGATCATAGTGATAAAGTTTGGTATAGAAATATTAAGATTAAGACTTTAGATTAAAATTTAATTATATTTCCTTAACTGCGCTTCCCAAGGCTGTAAAGCTTCAATAGAATTTGTGTTATCGTAATTTGAGACTTTTAATTCGGTTTTTGATAAATTTAATTCTGAATTATTTATGGATTGCATGTCATTGCTAAAATTCAAGAGTATAATATAGCTTTCATGGTCATTCCAGCGCTTATAAATATATAAGTTTTTGTCAGCTTTGTTGATACATTCATAGTCGCCGTAAACCATTACAGGATTTGCTTTTCTAAAAGCAATCATTCTTCTGTAGAAGTTTAAAATTGAATTTTCATCTTGTTCTTGCGCTTCAACATTTATAGTTTGGTACTTTTTATTGACTTTCAACCACGGATTTCCTATTGAAAATCCTGCATTTTTGGTTGAGTTCCATTGTATTGGCGTACGTGCGTTGTCTCTACTTTGTTTATGTACTAATTTTAGGAATTCAGTCATGTCTTCTCCTCTAGCTAATGCCTCATTCCAACTTCCCAAGGTTTCAACATCATTATAATCTTCAATTGAAGGATAAGCAACATTACTCATTCCAATTTCGTCACCTTGATAAATATATACAGTGCCTCTTAAGGTTAATAATAACATGGCAAGTAGCTTTGCCGATTCTGTATGGAATGTAGAATCGTTTCCAAAACGAGAAACCATTCTAGAAAAATCATGGTTTCCGAGAAAAATACTTCCCCAGCCTTTATCCTTTAATTTTTCATCCCAATCACCAAATACTTTTTTAAATTTTGGTAATGATAAATCAATAGGGTCGTATTTTCCGCCTAAACCATTGTCTATAAACATATGGTCAAAATGAAAAATCATGTTGAGTTCATTTCTATCTTCATTTACGTAATTTAATCCATTATCCAAGTCAATTCCCGGACCTTCTCCAACAGTCATAATATCATATTTGGACAAGACTTCACGATTAAGTTCGTTTAAATACTGATGTATTTTAGAACCGTTGGCATAATAGTTTTTAATGGTTTTTCCATAGTCATCAGGATATGGGCTATCAGGAAAGTCAAGGTTCTTTGAAATTAGTGAAATCACATCCATTCTAAATCCATCAACCCCTTTTTTACACCAATACTCAACAATATCGTGTATCTCTTTACGTACTTTTGGGTTTTCCCAATTGAGGTCGGGTTGCTTTTTAGTGAATAGATGTAAGAAGTATTCGTCAGTAATATTATCTTTTTTCCAAGCAGAACCACTAAAAAATGAAACCCAATTATTTGGTGGATTCCCGTTTTTAGAAGGTTTCCAGAAATAATAATCTCGGTAAGGGTTGTCCTTAGATTTTCGAGATTCTTTAAACCATGCATGTTCATCAGAACTATGATTTAATACTAAGTCCATAACGAGTTTTAAACCTCGCTTATGCATGCCTTCTAGTAGTTTGCCAAAAGCCTCTGAGCCACCAAAATCTTCTGAAATAGCTCTATAATCAGATATATCGTAACCATTATCATCATTTGGAGAATCATAAACAGGACATAGCCAAATGATATCTACTCCTAATGATTTTATATAATCTAGCTTTTCTATAATACCGTAAATGTCTCCGATACCATTACCTGTTGTATCGTTAAAAGAGCGAGGATATATTTGATATACTACGCCTTCTTTCCACCATGTTTTTTTCATAAACTCGACGAAACTAATTTAATTTAAAACACAAAATAAGTTGTTAAGACTAGTATGGCTATAATAATACTCACAGTAATTGCGTATTTCCATGGAGTTGTATCTATAATTTCTGTCTTTTTAGGAATATATTCGTCCTTTTTAGGTCTTAATTTTCCGGCAATTAACATTACTATAATATTAAATACAAATAAGATACCCATTACATGAAGATAATGTGGATATGCCTCTGCTTTTATAATACTCAATTGCCTTGCATTAGCAATTCCATCTGCAATAGCTTGTGCCTCAGCAGCGCCTCTAAAATAAGGTTCTAAAAAGATTAGGCTAACAAGGTATAATACAACTCCAACTGAGAGCACGATTTTCGCACCAACTGCTGGTACTTTCTTAGTATAGACACCAACCAGAACAACTGCTAATATTGGTACACTAAGACTACCTAGTGATTGCTGAATGTAACTGAATAAACCATCTGGCGCATTTGCAATAAATGGGGCAATAATCATGGATATTGCCGCAACAATAAGTCCAAATCGCTTACCTGCTTTTACGGTTTGTTTTTCGGTTGCTTCTTTATTGAAGTATTGCTTATACAAATCGAAGCCAAATAATGTCGCACTACTATTTAATAAACTATTAAATGAGCTTAATACGGCTCCAAAAAGTACAGCGGCAAAGAAACCAATAAACGCCGTTGGTAATACTTTCTTAACCAAAGCAGGATATGCCTGATCTGCGTTTTCTAAGTCATTTCCAAAAACATGCCAGGCGATAATACCTGGTAGTACAACAACAATAGGGATTATAAACTTTACAAAAGCGGCTAAAAGCATTCCTTTTTGGCCTTCTTTAAGACTTTTTGCAGCAAAGACACGTTGCAGAATCGATTGATTAGTTCCCCAATAATAGATTTGTGCTAGCATCATACCTGTAAATAAAGTTCCAAATGGAATAGATGAATCTACCTCACCACGCATGTCAAATTTCTCAGGATTAGTATTCCATAATGTACTTAGACCATCACTAATACTTCCATCACCAATTAAAAGTAATCCAAAAATAGGTATCAATAATCCACCGACAAGTAAACCAATCGCATTAATTAAATCTGAAACTGCCACGGCTTTCAGTCCTCCAAAAATCGCATAAATAGCACCTATAATGCCTATACTCCAAACACAAATCCAAATCACAGCAGTTTCCGATAGACCAAAAAGATCTGGTAGATCGAACATGGTGCTAAAGGCTAAAGATCCCGAGTATAAAATAGTTGGTAATAATACAACTGCATACGCGATTAAGAAGAGCAATGATAGCATGGCTTTCGTTTGCTTATCAAATCGTGTTTCAATAAATTCAGGAACTGTTGTAATTCCAGAACTCATATATTTTGGTAATAAAAATAGAGCTCCAAAAATAATGGCGATTGCTGCAAGAGTTTCCCAAGCCATTACCATTAATCCTTCTTTGAAAGCAGAGCCGTTAAGTCCTACAATTTGTTCAGCTGAAAGGTTTGTAAGTAAAAGAGAACCAGCTATGGTTAAAGCGCCAAGGCTTCTTCCGGCTAAGTAAAAACCATCAGCTGAGGTTTCATCTGTTTTGCGAGTTGCATACCAAGCTATAATCGCAACTAAAGCGGTAAATCCAATAAAGGTTATGATTGATAACATAAAGTATTAGAAGTTAGTTAGTATAGCAATATATGAAAAACCAATTAAGAGACTTTGTTTTTTCGTGTTAGAGTACTTTCTAAGTAATCGAAAACGTTTTCGTCGAGATTTTAAATTTGTTTTTGATGAGAATTATAGTTTATCAAAAAGGGATTGTAAATTTAAATCATTAATCAAAGTTATACTGAAGCACAAGCTATGGATAAGGAGAATAAGAAAGAAGAATCTCAATTTAATGGAGTAATGTTTAACGCTTATCCTGATAGCATTGGAAATAAATTGAGCGATACTCTAGATATGTTTCAATTGCCTGAGTTCAAGGATACATTTTCGCTTTTTTATGTGCTACCAACATTTTTTAATAGCGATTTAGATAGAGGTTTTTCAATTATAGACTATAATTTAAATGATGAATTAGTATCTAATGATGATTTAGTTGCTTTAGAAAAACTTGGAATTTGCTTAAAATTTGATATTGTTTTGAATCATCTTTCTGTTGCATCACCTCAGTTTAAACATTTATTAAAGCATGGTGAAACTTCAAAATATAAAGACTTCTTCATTAATTGGAATAAGTTTTGGCAAGGTTACGGTAATAAAAATGATGATGGGATTATAATTCCAGACGAAGAATATCTGAATAAGCTTTTTATGCGAAAGTCGGGATTACCGCTTTTAAAAGTTGTCTTTCCGGATGGTTCGGAACAACCGTATTGGAACACATTTTATCAAAAAACCACTTATAATCCCATAGCTAAACAAGACTTAGATAACATAAAACAATTAACATCCCAACAAGCAAATTCAATCTGTCAACTGGTTAATAATTCTATTGCTAAGTCAGAAAATCTTGATGCTTTAGATTTAGGGGAATTTAATTCTTATAAACCAGCGGTTATTAAAATTTTAAAGCAGAAAAGATCCTATTTAGGTCAAATGGATGTTAATGCAAAATCTGAATTGGTATGGGATTTTTATAATGAGACTTTGGCAAAACTTAAAAGCTTTGGCTGTAAGATTTTAAGGTTAGACGCCTTTGCTTATTTACATAAAGAAGTTGGACAATCTAACTTTTTTAATACACCTGGTACTTGGAATCACTTAGATAGAATAAAGAAAATTGCTGATAAGAACGGTTTAATCTTATTACCAGAAATTCATGCTGAATATGGTGCTAATTTACATGATGAAGTTGCAGAGCGAGGTTTTCAGATTTACGATTTTTTCTTACCAGGACTGATGATTCATACTATTGAAAAAAAATCGAGTACAGCGCTTTTAAAATGGGCTCAAGAAATCATAGATAAAAGTTATAGCGTAGTTAATATGTTAGGTTGCCACGACGGAATTCCAGTCTTAGATCTTAAAGGAAAAGCAATTAATGGCATTTACAATAAGGGTTTATTAGAGGATAGTGATATAGATTTTATAATGGAGACTGTTATTGGTCGTGGCGGAAAAGTGAAAAATTTGTATGGACCGAATGGCAAGAAAATATCGTATTACCAAGTTAATGCAACCTTTTTTAGTGCTTTGGGAGAAGATTCTAAAAAAATGCTATTAGCCAGAGCTATTCAACTATTTATGCCAGGTATTCCACAAATATGGTATTTAGATATTTTTGAAGGAAAGAATAATTATGAAGCTGTTGAGAAAGCTGGTGAAGGAGGTCACAAAGAAATTAATCGTACAACTTTAACCATTTCAGAAATTAAAGAAGGTCTAAAAAAAGAAACCGTTTTAAAACAATTAGAACTCATTAGGTTAAGAAATATACATAATGCATTTCGAGGTGATATGAGTATTCAACAAAGTAAACCGTCTGAGATTGATATTCTTTGGGAGAATGGTGAAGACTTTGCAAACTTAAAAGTTGATTTAAACTTATTAACCTACGATATTAATTATTCAAATTTTAGCTAAAGGATATTTTAAACATCAAAAAACCCAATTCAAACGAATTAGGTTTTTATGTTGTAGATTGTATTAACTTACATATTAAATAAACTAACCAATTGAAATTTCAACCGGACATAATTGCCTTCCTGTTTGAGTTGTCCCAGAAATTAATTCTAAACCTTCAATATAATATCCAGGACCAATGACCTGAGAGCAGTCTGTGGTAAGTACTGCTATCTGTTCATTTTCTATATATATTATAATTTCATTTCCAAAAGTACCATCCGAAATATTACCTGTTACTGTGAATTCTTCATGTCTTTGAATTATACTATCAAAAATAATTTCACCTTCAGGAGTTTCAATTCTTATAGGTGCCTGTTGCTCAAATCCATTGTACTTAAAGGTTAGTTCAACAATACTGCTGTCACATTCAACACATGCTTCTTCAGTTTCTAGATCAAGAGCGATATTGTCTATAGCTCCCGAACTATTCATTATAATTTCCATGAACGCAACACCATTAGTATTTTCTAAATCTATTGTCATTTTTGAATTATCACCACCAGGTGTAACTTCTTTTGTGAAAAGTATATTTTCTTCAAAATCGTACAAATTAACGACCGTTGGATTAGAAGACGCTTCTATATCCAAAATATCAAAAGTATTTAATGTCACATTTTCATTAGCACTAAAGTCAAAAACAAAACTGGCGCCAATTTCAAAAATATCATCAGGATCACTAGCATCTAGATCTTCAGAAAGAATAAGTATATTGCCTAGCGCTGTATCGTTACTTGCACCACCATTACCTATTCCTGGACCACCATAGCTTTCATTTGGAGTACCGATATCATAATCTCCTCCTGTAGGATTTGAAGAATCAAAAATCATAGCAGCATTGCTATTAGGAAATGCCATGGTTATACCAGCCACTTCTGTATTTTCAAAAGGATCCATAATATAGATTTCGGACACTATGTCTCCAGTGTTAAACTCTTCAAAATCTATTACAAAGGATTCCGTAGTAGAAAATTGTTGTTCTGTATTGTAAGTATAGAAAGCTTGTTCTGCAGATTCAGCAAGAATATCTGTATCAGTTTCACAGGCAAACGCAAGGCATAGAATTGCCAACGAAAGTAATGGTAAATTTTTCATGGTAGATTAAGTTTTAAAGATTTGGTCTAAGAAAATTAGAAAAAATATTATCTGTAATTAAGTTTTTAACCTAAAAAACGATGAAATGACTATTTTAAAAGTAATTTACTTACAAAAAAATACACATTATCTTTTAATCGATACTATAAAACCAAAAAACCCGATTCGTTAGAATCGGGTTTTTGATGGTGGTGCCTCCAGGAATCGAACCAGGGACACAAGGATTTTCAGTCCTTTGCTCTACCAACTGAGCTAAGGCACCAATTGCTTAATTAAGCGGACCTGCCCGACATAAAATCATTATGTCATTCAGGCGGGTGCAAATATATATTCATTTTTATTATTCACAAAAAGAAACTTGTAAAATTTGATTTTATAAATTTGTGCAATTGAAGTCGCTTATGAATCTTATAATAGATGTTGGAAATACCTTTGTAAAGTTTGCAGTATTTAAGAATGATAAACTCATTGAGAAAATAAGTTTTGAATTATCTGAATTTAAGAAGCAATACAAAAACATTAGAAAGGATTTTCCTAAATTGAAATGTGCCATTATTTCCTCAGTAGGGCGTTTATCTAAAAAACAAATAGAACTTGTAGATGATGACTTAAACTTACAGGAGTTGAATTACAAAACAAAGGTACCTTTTAAAAATAGTTACAAAACTCCTAAAACTTTAGGCGCAGATCGCATTGCACTAGCAAGTGCCTCAATAAATCAATTTCCAGATAATAATGCGCTAATAATTGACGCAGGTTCTTGTATTACTTACGATTTTGTTACAGATAAAAATGAATACTTAGGAGGGGCAATTTCGCCAGGTATTGGATTGCGTTATCAAGCACTTCATAATTTAACAGCCAATCTTCCGTTATTAGAAAAAGACCAACCCAAAACTATAATTGGTAATACCACAGAATCATCTATTCATTCTGGTGTTGTAATAGGCGTAATTAAAGAAATTGATGGTGTTATAGACCAATATAAAGGCAAACATCAAGATTTAACAGTTATTTTAACAGGTGGCGACGCCAATTTTTTGTCAAACCAATTAAAAAATAGCATATTTGCGAATTCAAATTTTCTTTTAGAGGGTTTGAATTTCATTCTAGATTTTAATTCAAAATAATGATAAAACGACTCATTGTAATTTGTATTACAATTATTAGTTCTAGTGCTATTGCGCAACAAGGAACAGCTTCACCGTATTCTTTTTATGGATTAGGTACTCTAAAATTTAAGGGTACAGTAGAGAATCGTAGTATGGGAGGTATAAGTGTTTATTTAGACAGCATACATGTAAATCTGAGAAATCCTGCAGCCTATGCAGGCAAACCATTAAATAGCGCGAGGTTTAATGGTGAAAGTAGACCTGTGAAATTTGCAGTTGCAGGAGCTTCAACTGGAGTTAATTTGAAAAGTGATTCTGGAGATGCAACAGGGAGTAGTGCTACCTTCGATTATTTAGCATTATCTGTACCTGTCGGCAAATTTGGTTTTGGTTTTGGTTTAATGCCATTTACAGCAGTGGGTTATAAACTCGATGATGTTAATAACGATGGTGATATAGTAAATCGCTATAGAGGTGAGGGTGGTGTTAATAAAGTATTTGCTGGTTTAGGTTATCAAATCTCTGATCAACTTAGTTTTGGCGTTGATTTTAATTATAACTTTGGAAATATACAAAACACAGCACTAGCTGTTGAATTTAATCCAGAAGGTAATGTTGTACAATTCCAAACCAGAGAGTTCAATAGATCTGACTTAAGTGGATTAAACCTAAACTTTGGTTTAGCGTTTAAAACTAAGATTTCGGATAAAATAGAGTTGTCTGCAACAGCAACGTATTCTCCTGAAAGCCAATTGTCTTCAGAAAATGAACGAACATTTTCAACAGTATCTGTAAGCGGAATAGATTTAGAGGTAATTTCAATTTCTAATACTATTGAAGTAGACTTAGAGTCTCAAAATTTAAAAAATACGGAATTAACGATACCTTCTCGTTTATCTATGGGTGCTGGTATAGGAGAGCCTAGGTCATGGTTTTTTGGTATGGAATATACACTTCAAAACACAGCTGATTTTTCAAATCCAATATTTAGTAATGAAATTTCTGCTTTTGAGAATTCATCCCAAATTTCTATGGGTGGATTTTATATTCCCAATTATAATGCCTTTTCAGGGTACTTTAAACGTGTGGTATACAGGGCTGGTTTTAAGTATTCTAACACAGGTTTAGTAATAAAAGATGAGTCAATTAATGAGTTTGGCATATCTTTTGGTTTAGGTTTACCAGTCGGAGACAAGAATTTATTTTCTAATGCTAATTTAGGCTTAGAATTCGGGAAACGAGGCACAAAGAACCAAAATTTAGTTCAAGAGAATTTTATAAACTTCAATGTTAGTTTATCTTTGAATTCTAGATGGTTCCAAAAAAGAAAGTATAACTAACAATAATAAAAAATGAAGACGAAAATTACAATATTGATACTAGCGCTTTTTGCAGGTTTCAACATAGGTACTGCTCAGCAAGATGAAGAATGTATGACTAACTTATCAATTTTTGATAGTTATTATAAGAGCAAAAAATATGACGATGCCTATGGTCCTTGGAAAATAGTAAGAGAAAAATGCCCTAAATTCAATAGAGCAATCTATGCATATGGTGAGAAAATTTTAAAGCATAAAATAGATAACTCAACAGGTGCAGATAAATTAGCTCATGTTAAAGATCTAATGTTGCTTTGGGATCAGGCTAGAGAGCATTTTGCTTCAAAGTATTCATTAGGAGAAGTTTTATCAGATAAAGCTCAGTTGGCCTATAAATACAGAAAAGAGTTAAATATATCTATAGAAGAAGATTATAAAATGTTTGACGAGGCCTTTACAAAAGATCGTGAACATTTTACAAGTGCGCAAGGACTTTATACTTACTTTTCCTTAGCTGTAGATTTATATGATGCAGGGAACATATCTGCTCAAAAAATGTTTGATAAGTATGATGATGTTATTGAAATTATTGAAAACCTAGAAAAAGGTTATACAGAAAAGCTCAATAAATTAGTGTCAAAAGAAGAGGCAGGTACTGCACTTACTAAGAAAGAAGTAAAGTACAAGAAAAATTATGAAGCAAACTTGGCTGCTTTTGAAAAAGTAACCTCTAGTATGGATCAAAAGTTAGGTGATAGAGCAACTTGTACAGTATTAGTGCCTTTATACCAAAAAGACTTTGAAGAAAATAAAAATAATGCGATTTGGTTGCAACGTTCTATGAATCGTATGTACGCTAAAGGTTGTAAAGATGATCCATTATTCTTAAAACTAGTAGGACAAAAGAATACGATCGAGCCTAGTGCAGACACAGCATTCTACTTATATTTATTAACAAACGAGCAGAAGTATTTTGATCAAACCATTCAGTTAGAAACGGATCCATTAAAGAAAGCAAAGCTTTATAAGAAGTTGGCTCAAGATTTTAAATCTAAAGGTAGCTATGGTAGAGCAAGACAATATTATATGGAAGCTTTAAAGTTAAATCCTTCAGATGGCTCACCATATTTGCAAATTGCTAATATGTATGCAAAGAGTGCCAACAACTGTGGAGATAGTAATTTCAATAAGAGAGCTGTATTTTGGTTAGCAGCTATCGAAGCAGAAAAAGCTGGTAGAGTTGATGGGCGTTTAAGAAAAGCGTCAGCGCAAAGTGCAGCAAGCTATAGAGCTAGTGCACCATCTAAAGCAGATATATTTAGTGCTGGTAATAAAGGTGAAACTATTAAAATTGGATGTTGGATTGGGCGCTCGGTAAAAGTTCCAGGATAATTGAGAATACATAATTTACATATTATAAAAAACTTAGTCACAGCATTCGTTGTGACTTTGTTTTTTTCGTGTACCAATGATTTTGATAAAGTTCAGAAAATTGGTATACTGCAAAATCAACCTATTGGAGTAGCCGAAAATATAGATGTAAAATATACCAAGGTTGAGGAAGATACTACTGTAAGACTACTAGCAAATCTTCTAAGCCCAAAAATGTTAGACTATTCTAATAGAGATTTTAAGTTTTCCGAATTTCCTGAAGGCATTGAACTAAAGGTATATGATGAAAACAATAATAAAACTACAATAACATCTAATTATGCTATTGTTTATAATGATACTGACATTATAGATTTAAGAGATGATGTGGTTGTTGCCACACATGATGGTGATACATTATACACCGATCAGTTATACTATAATGAAAAGCTAGAATGGACCTTTACAAATGAGCCTTTTATCTTTAAACGAGCTTCAGGTAAAACACATGGTTATGGTTTTGATTCGGACAAAACATTTAAGAAGTTTCAGATGCACGAAATGGGAGGTGATTTCGAACTCGATAATTGATTACCTTTGTTTAGAAATCAACTTTACTATTAGCAAATGAAAATACTTAAATTCTTTCAATACGCTTACATTATCTTTGCCGCATTATTTCTCTGGGACGCCATATCCAACTGGTCAACCGACAGAAGTAGAGCCTATATGTCGTTAGTTTTTACAGCTTTGGCAATATTTATGTTTTTCTTCAGAAAACGCTTCTCAAAAAAGTTTGAAGACCGTAATAAAAAGTAATTCATGACTACAGATATAGTCATTATTATAGGTACACTTATACTTTCTGCCTTTTTTTCGGGTATGGAGATTGCTTATGTCTCTTCTAATAAAATACATATCGAACTAGAGAAGAAACAAGGTGATTTTTTAGGTAAAATTCTAGAAAAACTTACTGCCAAACCATCAAAGTATATTGCAACGATGCTCATTGGTAATAACATTGCATTGGTAATTTACGGTTTTAAAATGGGTGATGTTTTGGTGCGTTGGTTCCAATCCATATTACCTTCTGATAGTACTACACTGACCTACTTGTTTGTGGATTTGCAATTACTAACACAAACTATTATTTCCACATTAGTAATACTAATTACTGCTGAGTTTTTGCCAAAAGTCTTTTTTCAAATTTATGCAAATTCTTTAATGAAGATATTGGCCTTTCCAACCTATCTGTTTTATCTACTGTTTTCATGGGTTTCAGAATTTGTGATTTGGATTTCTGATGCCGTATTAAAATATATTTTTAGAGCACAGGGTGAAGATGCAGTATTGGCAATGACCAAAGTAGAGTTAGGTAACTATATTAGCGAACAAATGGAATCTGTTGAAGACCATGAAGAGATTGATAGCGAAATACAGATTTTTCAGAATGCTTTAGATTTTTCGGAAGTTAAAGCACGTGAAGTTATGGTGCCTCGTACTGAAATTACTGCTGTAGATATTTCCGATAGTATTGAAAATTTAAGACAACTTTTTATCGAAACAGGGAGAACAAAGATTATAGTTTACAAAGATTCTATTGACGATATTTTAGGCTATGTGCACGCGTTTGAACTATTTAAAAAGCCGAAAACTATTAAGTCCATTATTATTCCCGTAGGATTTGTTCCAGAAACCATTCTTATTAAAGATGTACTTAATATTTTAACAAAAAAGCGTAGAAGTATATCTGTTGTTATTGATGAATATGGTGGGACATCTGGTATAATGACCGTTGAAGATATTATTGAAGAATTGTTTGGCGAAATTGAAGACGAACACGACACAGTTGAATTGATAGAAGAACATATTAATGAGAAAACGTACAGATTTTCAGGACGACTAGAAGTAGATTATATCAATGAAACCTATAAGTTAAACTTACCAGTAAGTGAAAACTATGAGACTCTAGGTGGTTTAATTGTGAATGCTACAGAAGAAATTCCCCAGGAAAAAGATGATGTACAAATTGACAATTTTAGGTTTACTATAGAGGAAGTATCCTCAACAAAAATAGACTTGGTTCTTTTAAAGATTCTTGAAATCGATTAATACGTTTTATCACCTATAAAAACTATACATCTCCTTTCATAATTTAGTAGAAAATACTATTTTCGCAGACTTATTTATACCAAACAAATAAACTATGGCAGTTTTAAATAAAATTAGACAACGTTCACTAGTACTTATATTAGTAATTGCAATGGCATTATTCGCCTTTGTAATTGGTGATTTGTTCAAAAATTCTGATGCTTTAACAGGTGGATCACAAGATGTTGTGGCTACAATTAACGGTAAGGATATTAACCGAGTTGATTTTCAGCAGAAAGTAAAAAACTACCAAGATAGATCTGGTGGAAGACAAACTTCTACGCAATCCATGAATGTAATTTACAATCAAGAGTTGCGTAAAATCATATTGGAATCAGAGTTTGAAACCTTAGGCTTATCGGTTGAAAAGGATGAAATGAGAGATTTATTAAAAAATAGTTTTTCGTCTTATCCTGAATTTCAGGATGCCAATGGAATTTTTGATGTAAATCGATTAAATGCATACATTTCTAATTTAAAAGATATAAGCCCGGAAGTATCTACGCTTACTACAGGTGGACAGCCTATTAGCGTTAATTATGAAGTGTGGACAAATAATGAGCAGAATATTGCAGCAAATGCTATTCAGCAGACTTATTACAATATGATTAAAGCTGGTATAAGTACTACAATTTCCGAAGCAGAGGATGATTATTTTGGTGATGCTAAAACAGTAGATATGCGTTATGTGCAATTACCTTACACAAGTATTGCAGATAGTTTGGTAAAAGTATCTAAAAGTGAAATTAGCAGTTATATCAAAGAGCACAAAGAGAAGTATGAGGTAGATGAAAGTAGAGAAGTTGTATACGTGGAGTTTAAGGAAGAAGCTTCTAAAGCAGATGAAGATGAAATTAAAGCTGGTTTATTAGCATTAAAAAATGACAGATTAGAGTATAACGAAAGTAGCAAGAATACAGATACAATTCCTGGTTTTAGTTCTACTGATAATCTCGAAGAATTTATTAATTCTAATTCAGACATTAAGTATAATGATGCTTTTTTAAGAAATGCTCAGTTGCCGGCAGTAGCAAAAGATACCCTGTTAAATCTAAACAGTGGTGAATATTATGGGCCATATAAGGATGGCGAATACTTTAAATTATCTAAAGTTATCGATGCGAAACAATTGGCAGACTCTGTTAAGGTCCGTCATATCTTAATTCCTTACATTGGTGGAACAAGAGCAGATGCAACTGTCACTAAAACACCAGAAGAAGCAAAGACAACAGCAGATAGCATTTTAGCTAAGATAAAAAGTGGGACTAAGTTTTTGGATTTATTAGAATTGTCTTCTGATAAAGTGAGTAATGAAAAAGAAGGTGTAATTGAGTTTGATTACAATGCTGGTATGGCACCAGAATTTAAGGCGTTTGCTTTTGATAATAAAAAAGGTGATGTTGAGGTAGTAGGAACGTCTTTTGGTTATCACATTATCGAGATACTAGAGCAAAAGAGTTTTAACAAGGCTATAAAAATAGCAACTTTAGCAGATAAAATTGAACCATCTGAAGAAACACTTAGCCAAGTATTTAACGATATGTCTAAGTTTGAAATTGCTGCAAAAGGTGGTGATTTCAATGCATTAGCTAAAGAACGTGAATTAGCTGTAAAACCTATTACATTCAAAGAATTAGATGAAAACATTCCTGGTTTAGGAAGTCAGAGAGAAGTTGTCCGTTGGGCATTTGATGAGGATACTGATATTGGTGATTTTAAGAATTTCCCAGTTTCAGGATTTGGATTTATTGTTGCGAAGCTTGTTGAAAAAAATGAAGAAGGATTGATGAGTGTAGAAGATGCTTCAATTACAGCAATACCAGAAATACGCATAGAGAAGAAAGCGAAAATGATTCGCGATAAAATCACTGCAACTTCTATAGATGAGATTGCTAAAAACAATGCTCAGAGTCCTAGAACAGCTGCTGCTGTTACGATAAAAAACACAACGCTTTCAGGAGCAGGTGTAGAGCCTAAAGTTGTTGGTGCAGCATTTGGTTTGGCTCAGGGTGTAACTTCTAAGCCAATTGATGGTGAAAAAGGAGTGTATGTTATCGAAGTGACTAAAGTGAATGAGGCGACAAAGCTAGATAACTATCAAGCTATAATGAATAGATTGAATACAGAGCGTAAAGCTGCAGTACAGAATAAAGTATATCAAGCATTGGAAAAAGCTGCGGATATTGAAGATAATAGAGCTAAGACGGTTTACTAATTAGCTTTAAATAATATTAGAGAATGGCTTTGCAGTCCCGATAACTATCGGGAGTGAAGCCATTTTTAGTTTAAAACCATTTCAGTATAAGGAATAATAGTTTCAAATCCTTTAGATGTAAAATAATCGGTTGGATTATCTGCAGAAGCCACCAATACAAAATCACCTCCCCAAGCACCTAAGCTTTTTATTGAGCCTTTAAAATCTTTAAATAACCTATCTTTTATCGGATTTTGATCTATGAGTTTTGAAATGATGGCTTCGTGCTTGTTAATGATGTTTTCAAATTTCAATAACGACGCACTACCAATCATATTTTCCGTAAGCTCATTAATGCTATTAATAATTTGCGCATCTATACGACCCTTCTTTCTATAAGAAGCAATACCATCTCTACTATTCTGTTTTTGGTTGAGGTATACAAAATAGAGTTGTGATTTAAAATTTGGATTAAAATCAATAGCTTCAACTAATGGTTTTTGACTATATCTTAATTGATAAGTTATAGGAGTATTATTTTGTGCACATGCAATATCATAACCACTGCCTTTAAAGGTTTTTTCTAAAAGTTTGTAAGCATCAATTTGAGCCCAGTTTGCAATATTATTAATGAGGGTAGAAGATGTGCCTAAACCCCAAAGTCTATTAAAGTCTTGATGCGTCTTGATATTATAACCTTGCTTAGAATTTAAAAATTCAGGATTTAAATTGTAAGTTGCTTTTAAGATTTGAATTAATCTTTTGGAAATATCAGTATAGTTTTTGGCTTTTAAAGTGAGTCTATTAGAAGCCTTAGTAATTAAGAATTCATCTTCAAACCAAAGGTCTCCTAACTCATTAAAACTTTTCCAGATTATAGTATTAGAATCATTGGCTTCAACAGACAAGCTTTGGCCATATTTAGTGGGTATAGCTAATGCTTTGGCTCCATCTAAAACCACATACTCTGCGGTAAGTAATAATTTTCCGTTGCTTCGATATGTTTTGGGTTTTGAATTCAAAGTTTCTTATTAATTAATGATTGCTGGTCTTCGGTGGCTGAGCGTAGTCGAAGCCACATTTTGTAGTGACTACTATTTTTACATTCAGATAGTTTATTTAACTCTTCAAATTTATTTTGAATTAAAGCTTCTTTCTTTAATCTATTCCAACCTTGAATTTGTTTTTCTCTATTAAAAGCATCATCTATTCTTTGAAACTCTTCAAGGTAAACAAGTTTAACAGGTAATCTTTTTTTAGTATGGTTAGCACCTTTGCCGTCGTTGTGTTGAGACAAACGAATTTCAATATCAATAGTACTTCCTGTATAGTAAGAACCGTCAGAGCATTCTAATATGTAAACGAATCCTTTTGGCATTTTTGTTTTTAGTGTGGCTTCGACTACGCTCAGCCACCAGTATATTTATAGTATTAGGACCTAAGATTTTCAATAGCCTCAACAACTGCACTATGTGTTACGACATTGGTTTTAAAATGGTCTACAATTTGATTTTTCTCTTCTGTTGTAGCTTCAAACTGATTTAAAATATTCATTAAGTGCATTTTCATGTGCCCTTCTTGTATTCCTGTGGTAGTCAATGATTTTAGAGCTCCAAAATTCTGAGCTAAACCCGCAACTGCAACAATTTGCATAAGATCTTTTGCTGATGGCTTTTCGAGCATTTCTAATGAGAATTTTACCAAAGGATGTAAGCTCGTTAATCCACCTACAGTTCCCAACGCTAACGGAATTTCAATCCAAAATTTAAAAATATTATTATCAATAGAGCAATGTGTTAAACTTGAATATTTCCCATTTCTAGAGGCATAAGCGTGTACACCAGCTTCCACAGCTCTAAAGTCATTTCCTGTAGCTAAAACAACAGCATCGATACCATTCATAATGCCTTTATTGTGGGTAACAGCTCTAAATGGTTCAATTTCTGCAATGTTAACGGCTTGCTTAAATTTTTGAGCAAATAGTTCTGGATTGGTAATGTCTTTACTTTTTAAGTCTTCAATTTCACAAGATACTTCAGCTCTAACTAAACAATTAGGAACATAGTTAGAAAGAATGCTCATCACTATATCTAAATCACCATCCAAATTTTCTTTAGCTTCGGTTTTAAAAGTAGTTGCAAATTGCTCTAAACACGAATTAATAAAATTCGCTCCCATGGCATCCAAGGTTTCAAAAGTAGCATGCAGTTGATAGTAGTTTTTTAACTCTTCGGATTTGTTTCGTAGTTCAATATCTAAAATACCACCACCTCTTCGTTTCATATTTCTAGTGATATCTGAGGTATCAGAAACCAATTTTGGTTTTACGATTTCAAAAAACGCATTAAGTTTTTCAAAATCGCCGTTATAAGTAAAATGAACTTGACCTATTTTAGTTGTGGAAATTACTTCAGCTTTAAAACCTCCGCGATCAAACCAAAACTTTGCAGCTTTACTAGCCGCTGCAACTACCGAGCTTTCTTCAATGGCCATTGGTATTGTGTGCAATGTATTGTTGATTAAAAAATTTGGTGCAACACCAAGTGGTAGATAGTAATTAGTGATTGTATTTTCGATAAACTCATCGTGCAACTTCTGAAGTTTTTTATCAGTATTCCAATATTGCTTTACAAGTTGACGCGCGGTTTCTTTATCAGTAAAATAAGAATCTAAAAGCCACTCAATCTTTTCAGATTTCGTGAGCTTAGAAAAGCCAGAAATAGCGTTTGGCATATTTAGTTTAGTTTAAAATACAAAGATACTTAGGATTGGCATAAAATGCGTGCATTTACTATCATTAATTGCGGATTTACTGTTAATAATACCTACTTTTTGCATATTTTTTAGTAAACTTGGCATGCTGTATCGAAAAATGAAATATATGAATATTAGACACTTCTTTGCCATTGTAGGATTTTTAACAACCTCTTTAATTTATTGTCAAGTAAAACAGATTTCTCTCGAAGATATTTGGAATGGTTCATTTAGAACTGAAGGCATGCAAGCCTTGCACTCAATGAAGAATGGCAAACAGTACTCAGTATTAAATTTCGATAGGCAAAATAGAACAGCTTCCATTGATATTTATGATTATAAAACTTTAGAAAAAGTAAAGACCTTGGTGTCATCTGCAGATATAGCAGAGATTCAAGGTTTTTTTGATTATAGCTTTAGCGATGATGAATCTAAAGTAATTTTAACTACGAAGTCTATTCCTGTTTTTAGGAGATCTACTTTAGGCGAATTTTATATCTACGATATTGCTTCAAAAAGCGTAAAAAAAGTGTCTGACGATTTAGTGCAAGAACCAACTTTATCACCAGATGGAACTAAAATCGCATATGGTTTTGAAAATAATCTTTATGTAAAAGATTTAGTTTCTGATAAAGTAGAGCAGATTACAAATGATGGAGAAAAGAATAAAATTATAAACGGAATTACGGATTGGGTTTATGAAGAAGAATTCAGTTTTGTAAGAGCTTTTGATTGGAATGCCGATAGCAATCAAATTGCATTTATCCGTTTTGACGAAACTGAAGTGCCTGAGTTTTCGATGGATGTTTTTGGTTCAGACCTATATCAAACCCAGCAAGTGTTTAAATATCCTAAAGCAGGTGAGGCAAATTCTAAAGTGTCTTTACATTTATACGATTTAAATTCTAATAAGACACAAACACTTAAAGTTGATAAAGCTTACCAAGATTTTTATATTCCAAGAATAAAATGGACAAATGATGCTAATGTCTTAAGTGCGCAGTATATGAATCGTCATCAGAATGAATTAGATCTTTGGATGATAAATACTAAAAGCATGACCTCTAATTTAGTATTAGCAGAAGAAGATAAAGCTTACATAGATGTAACTTTTAACCTTACTTTTTTAGAAGATAATAGTTTTATCTGGACGAGTGAAAAAGATGGTTATAACCACATTTATCATTATGCTAAAGATGGAAAGTTAATTAATCAGGTGACAAATGGTGATTGGGAAGTGACTAATTATTATGGCTTTAATGAAAAAGCAAATACAATTTATTACCAGTCAGTTGAAAACGGATCTATTAATAGGGATGTTTATTCCATTAAATTGAACGGAAAAAACAAAAAGCGTTTAACTAAAACAGATGGGACAAATAGTGCGTCTTTTAGCGCAGATTTCACCTATTTTATTAACACACATTCTAGCGCAACAACACCACAAGAATATACACTCAATAGTGCTAAGTCTGGTGAAGTTGTAAAAAGCATTAAGGATAATGATAAACTGGCTCAAAAAGTTGGCGATTATGTAACATCTAAAAAAGAGTTTAGTACCATAAATATTAACGACAATGACCTAAACATGTGGATGATTAAGCCTGCGGATTTTGATGCTACTAAAGAATATCCACTATTTATGTATCAGTATTCTGGTCCAGGTTCTCAGCAAGTAGCAAATCGCTGGAATAGTACAAATGATTACTGGTATCAAATGTTAGCACAACAAGGCTATATTGTAGCTTGTGTGGATGGAAGAGGAACAGGTTTTAAAGGTGCAGACTTTAAAAAAGTAACGCAAAACGAATTAGGTAAATACGAGGTAGAAGATCAAATAGCAGCTGCGAAGAAATTAGGTGCTTTACCATATATAGATGAAACCAGAATAGGAATTTGGGGTTGGAGCTATGGAGGTTTTATGAGTAGTAACGCTTTGTTTAAGGGCAACGATGTGTTTAAAATGGCTATTGCTGTGGCACCTGTAACGAGTTGGAGGTTTTATGATACAATTTATACAGAACGTTATATGACAACTCCACAAGAAAATCCAAGTGGCTATGATGAAAACTCTCCAATAAACCATGTCGATAAATTAAAAGGTGATTTCTTGTTGATTCATGGCTCAGGTGATGATAATGTACATTTACAGAATACCATGCGTATGGTTGAAGCTTTAATTCAGGCGGATAAGCAGTTTGAATGGATGATTTATCCAGATAAAAATCATGGTATTTATGGTGGTAATACAAGACTTCATCTATATAAAAAGATGACGAATTTCATCAATAGAACTTTAGGTGATAAACTAGAGAAGAATGATAAAAAGGAAGATGCTACTTCTAAGATTAAAGGATAAACTAACTAAAATAAATTATATGTCAACAGCAATTAAACAATCACATCAAAAAGAACTTTTTGGGCATCCAGTAGGGCTTTATGTATTATTCTTTACGGAAATGTGGGAACGTTTTTCTTATTATGGGATGCGAGCTTTATTAACACTTTATTTAGTACAGAAAACCACCGCTGATAATCCAGGTAAAGGATGGTTAGATTCAGAGTCTATTATGCTTTATGGATGGTACACAATGTTAGTGTATGTAATGTCAATACCAGGAGGTATGATTGCAGATAAAGTTTTGGGGCAAAAGAAAGCTGTGTTATATGGCGCATTAATTTTAGTAGCCGGTCATGGGATACTAGCAGTAGATGAAATGTGGGCATTTTATACAGGTTTAGCACTTATTATATTGGGTGTTGGATTGTTAAAACCAAACATTTCTACTATGGTTGGTGGTTTGTATAAACAAGGAGATATTAGAAGAGATAAGGGATTTAGTATTTTTTATATAGGTATTAATCTAGGTTCTCTTTTAGCAACATTTATTGTGGGTTATGTAGGTGAAAAGATTGGATGGCACTACGGATTTGGACTTGCAGGTATTGCTATGTTATTCGGTTTAATGGTTTATCTATATGGACAGAAATTCTTAATTAATGTTGGAAATAAACCAACTGCAGAAGACAAAAAGAATGATGTTTCTATTCTTAAGTTACTTGGTGATTTATTTAAGTCACCAGTAAATTTAGGTATTGTAGCATTAATTATAGCCTATGCAGTATATGCTGGTTTCACTTATGAAGGAGTAGATAGTTGGGGATATACAGCATTGTATATTTTTATTGCAGTTGTAGCAGGAATTATGATGATGATTTATAAGAATTTGGAAACACAGGTTTCTAAAGACCGCTATTTAGTGCTTTTATTATCCTTTTTAATTGTTATTGTATTTTGGGGAGCTTTTGAGCAAGCTGGTGGTTTAATGAGTATTTATACAAAAACCAATACCGATAGAATGTTGTTTGGATGGGAAGTTCCTGCAACATGGTTTCAAGGTTTAAATGCAGGTTTTATAATCATATTTGCAACAATAGTTGCAAGTTATTGGGCAAAACGTAAGCTTAAAGGAAAAGAAGCATCTTCATTATTTAAAATGGCCGTTGGTACTATGATAATGGGTCTTGGTTTTGTTTTTATGATATTTGCAGCTTCAGAATTTAACTCTACAGGAAGTTCTGCAATGTACTGGTTGGTTTTAGCTTATTTATTTCATACTATTGGTGAGTTATGTTCTTCACCTGTTGCCTTGTCATTCATTACAAAGTTAGCTCCAGTAAAATATGCCTCATTAATGATGGGTGTTTACTTTGCAGCGACAGGTTTAGGAAATAAAGTGGCAGGAGTTATTGGTGAATCTGCATCAGAATTTGGTGAGTATGCAATTTTCTCAGGAATTACAATATTTACAGTAATCTTTGGATTATTAGTAATTCTGTTACTAAAGCCACTTAAGCGATTAACTCATGGAGCTGAGGATAATGAACGGATTATGCACAATGACGAAACCGAAGGTTTCGAATTAGCTGACGATTAATAAAATATTATAATCAAACCCTTGCAAAATCTATTTGTAAGGGTTTCTTTCTCCTAACTAAATACTCTTAATTTATGAATACTGATATCGAAAACCTATTTAAAGACAAAGTTATTGGGCATCCTGCGGGACTATTTGTGCTGTTTTTTACTGAAATGTGGGAGCGTTTCTCATTCTATGGAATGCGTATTTTATTAGTTTATTTCTTAACAGCTCCACTTATTGGTGATAATCCCGGTTTAGATTGGTCTAGTGAACACGCTTTATCTTTAATAGGTACTTACGCATCTTTGTTATATTTAACTCCAATTGTTGGTGGCTGGATAGCAGATAAAATTACCGGTTACAGAATGGCAGTTGTGATTGGATGTGTTATTATGACTTTAGGACATGCATCAATGGCACTAGAAACAACAATGACATTCTATATTGGTTTAGCTTTATTAATTATAGGGACTGGTTTTTTTAAACCTAACATTACCTCTATTATTTCCGAGATGTATAAAGGCAAAGAGTCTAAAAAAGATGGTGCTTATACTATTTTTTATATGGGAGTAAATTCAGGTGCATTCTTTGGAATGCTACTTTGTGGTTATTTAGGTGAAACTTACGGATGGTCTTGGGGTTTTGGTCTTGCTGGAATTTTTATGTTATTAGGATGTTTACAATTTTGGTTGGCTGGTCCTTTATTTGGAAGTATTGGTGCAAAACCATCTTTAGTTCATGAAGTTGAAATACCACAAAACATAAATGAAGAAAGCCCAACTGAACAAGAAGAAGCAGGAATTAATGAAAAATTAAATCCGTTCACAGTATTTGACAAAGTTCTAATTGTCCTATCTTCAATTGGAGGATTGTTGTACCTCTTTAATGATCCGATGGAGAAAATAGGTGATACTAATATGTTACCATTTGAAATTGGTGATGTAAGTGGAACCAACGTTGTTGTATTAATTGCTTTATTTCTTTTCTTAATACTCTTGGTTAGTAGGATAATAAGATATGTACCTATAGTAAGAGATCGAATTATTGCAGTTTCAATTTTTGGTGTATTTACGGTCTTTTTCTTTGCGTTTTTTGAACAGTCTTTAGGGTCAATGGCATTGTTTGCCGGAGACTTTACTGACCGTACTTTAGAGGGAAGTGCAGGTACTATATTTAGTATCATTGACACACTACTAACAACAATACCTTTGATTATTATAACTTGGGTACTTTGGTTACTTGCTAAGAAGACTTTTTCCAGAATAGGTTTATCTAATATTACGTTAGCTATAGCATTCTTAGGTTTATGGATTTTAGTAGTGTATAGATTATATGTAAAACTATCTGCAGATATTACAGAAGTTGAAGCATCTTGGTTTGCAATATTAAATTCATTTTTTATTATAACACTTGCACCTTTATTTTCTAAATGGTGGGAAAGTAAATACAATCCTAGTGCGGCAATGAAGTACGGAATTGGACTGATCCTTTTAGGTCTAGGATTTGCAATATTATCTTATGGTGCTTCAGATATACCTTCTGGTGCTAAAACAGCTTCAGTAAGTATGATGTTTTTAGTATTTGCTTATGTTTTACACACTATGGGAGAATTATGTATCTCTCCAGTTGGTTTATCCTACTTAAGTAAATTGGTGCCAGCTAGAATGATTGGTTTTATGTTTGGGGTTTGGTATTTGGCAATTGCCGTAGGTCAAAAAGCTGCAGGAAAAATGGGAGGAATGATTGATAAAATTTCGGAAGAATATTCAATGGGAACTTTCTTCCTAATATTTACACTTATACCTATTGGTGTTGGGTTTATTTCAATTTTATTGAATAAAACATTAAAGCGTTTAATGCACGGAGTACGCTAGTGAAATCGTTAAAATAACTCAAAAATGCTCCTATTAAAGGAGCATTTTTTGTAAGTTAGGCCCAAATTTTGCAACAAATCAGATATGAAAAAATTAGGATATTTATTAATTATAGTATTGCTAGCTTCTTTTAAGCCTGCTGATAAAGAAGTAGAAGGAAAAATAAATTGGGTAACGATAGAAGAAGCTATTGAGCTTCAGAAAACTGCACCTAAAAAGATAATTATGGACGTTTATACCAATTGGTGTGGACCATGTAAAATGCTAGATAAGAACACTTTTGGTAACGAAGATGTAGCCAATTATGTGAATGAACATTTTTACGCGGTAAAGTTTAATGCAGAGGGTAATGATAGCATAACATACAAGGATAAGACTTTTGGTAACCCAAATTACGATGCTACAAAAGCGAATCGAAGAAATAGTGCTCATGAGTTTTCGAGATATCTTAAAGTGAGAGCATATCCGACTATGGTGTTTTTTGATGAAGAGGCTAATTTTATTACACCTGTAACAGGATACTTAAAACCACAACAATTAGAACTGTATTTAAAGCTGTTTCAAAGTGATAAGCATAAGGAAATGACTACGCAAGAACAGTTTAATGAATACTATAAATCATTCAAGCCGACTTTTAAAGAGTAACGTTTTATTCAATTATAAAAGCTCCCTTTTCATTTGTGTAATGGAAAGGGATTTTTTTATGCTTACAAGTAACTTTCCATCGTTTTGCGTAAGATTTGTAATTACTAGCATCTGCAATAATTTGCTCTGGTTTTAGGCTATCAATAACACGATTGAGATTAAGCCTAGGAGAATTTCTTAGTAGAACATAGTTAGGTTGAAATGAAATGCCTTTATAAACTCCCAAACTATCTATTACTAAAAGCGTTTTCTTTTTGAATTGATAAACTGATTTTAAATCACTAATTAAAATGGAATCG